>CAZSOD010000165.1:0-6738 GCA_964608255.1 uncultured Ardenticatenaceae bacterium | reverse complement strand
GCCAGCCAGACAAGGACGAGCATCACCACCAGCACCTCCAGGAAGCCGACCGTGGCCATGAAGGGCAGTTGCAGGCCGTCGCGGATGAGCGTGACGAGCTGGCCCATCGGTTGGAACGCGGGCCACAGGATGAACACGCTGCCGGTCAGCCGGAAGACGGCCGCGAACAGGAGGCCGATGAGGAAGAGGAAGGCCATCTCGCCCAGCGGCATGCCGTAGCCGACGTGATAGGCGGCGTAGAGCAGCGCGCCCAATAGCAGCGCCGGGATGAGGCCGAACGCTTCCTCCAGCCGCGCGAAGACCCAGCCCCGCCAGAAGACCGCCTCGAAGAAGCCGACGGTCAGGGCCAGCCCCAGCAGCGGCGCGAGCTCCCGCAGCGGCGGCAACGCCACGCGGGCCAGCGTGACGAAGTAGAGCAGGATTGCCAGGACGAGTTGGATGCCCAGGCTGACGCCCAGGCGCTGGCGGGTGATGCCCAGGTCGGCGATCGGCCGCCGCCGGTGGATCACCATCCAGCCGAGAGGGAGGCCGACCCCGAAGACCGTCGCCGTCAGGCCGGCGTAGAGAAAGAAGTAGGGCATGCCGCCGCCGCGTTCGGGCGTGGCAATGAACGTGGCGGCGTAGAGCGACGCCGTCACCAAGGCGCAGGAGACGATGACCGCGACGGTGTCGGCGCTGGGATTCCAGCGGACCTCCAGCAGCTTCCGCACGCCGCGTCCATCCTTAGCCAATGACGAAGTGTTCATGCTTGAACCTCCAATCCGGCGCCGCGAAGCCAATAAGATTGACTGCACTGACCATGCTAGCGCGGCGCGGCGAAGCGCTCAAGTATCGAAAGTGATAGATTCGGGGCGCGGCCGGCCGCGGCGCGACGGCTCGAGGATAGGGGCCAGGTTCCAGGTTCCAGGGATAGTGCGTCCTTCCCCTGGCCCCTGGTCCCTGGCCCCTTTCTTCACGCGCCTACTCGGTGTAGGGGTCCACCGCGTCGAAGGCATCGATGGCGTAATTGAAGTGGTGGGCCGGGCCGCTCCAGACGCGGCCGAGTACTGTCCCGGTCAGCGCGTCCACGGCGAAGATGTCCTTCTGCGTCACGGCCAGCCCGCCGACGCGGCCGCTGCCCTGGATGACCAGCAGGGCGCGGTCGTAGGCGAAGCGGTCGGTGTTCCACTCCGTCGCGTCGGCCCCGACCACGTCCTCGGCCGCCAGCCCGGGCACGGCCGAGCCGTCGAAGGTGACTGACTGGTTGTAGATGTCGGCCAGGTCTTCGTCCTGCGCCACCACCCCGTTGGGGAACACGGCCTTGCCGGTGGTGCTCACCCCGCCGCCCAGGGCGTCGATCTTTTCGGCCGCGGTCGTCAGTCCCCAGTCCGCGCCGCGCTGGCCAAAGAAGAAGCGGCCGAGCGTCGTCGGGCCGAACTGGCCGTAAGGCTCGGTGTAGTTGTGGTTGAGCGGCGTGAAGATCATCGCGTCCTGCGGCCGGACCGCCTGCGGCCGGTAGTCGCCGGTCGGCGGGTTGTAGACCGGCAGCGTCTGCGCCGCGGCCAGGGCGAAGCTGAAGCCCTCGCCGGACTGATCCGGCGCGTCCAGCGCGACCAGGTTCTGCGTCAGGCCCACGTCGGAGGCGTCGAAGAAGAGCATCCAGCGCTCCGTGCCATCGCTGAAGTCGTGGTGGGCCAGCACGTCCGACTTCGTGAACGGGATGCCGGCCACGGTCCCGTCGATCGCGGCGCTGACGAGCAGCGGCCGGTAGACCGACAGCTTGTAGCTATAGGCCGGGCCGCCCTCGTCCGGGTGGTTGGCGTCGCTGACGCGGATGTAGATCGGGGCGTTGGTGTAATAGTAAACCAGCGCGTCCAGCCCGTTGCTGTTGTCGTTACAGTCGATTTCCTGCGGCGGCAGGTACTGGCTGTCGTAGACGCAAACGACCGGGTCGAGCGCCGAGCCGTCGGCCGCGGCGTCGATGTCGACCAGGAAGGTGGTCGAGCTGGATGGGGTGAAGAGGAAGGTGTCGCGGTCGCCGGGGTAGGCGATCTTGCCCGCGGCCACGGCGCCCAGGCCGATGGGCGTGGCGTCGGCGTAGGCGGCGTTGGGCTCCACTTCGGCCGTCGTCGGGGCGGGGGAGCCGGTTTCGTAGACGGCCGGCGCGTCGCCCAGGGCGGCCACGCCGGAGGCGGTTAGCAGCCACCACAGCAGCGCGGCGAAAAGGATAGCCAGTACCAGCACGAGAATCCAGCGCAGAGGATTGTTGAGAGACATGGTTCTACTCCCGTCTTCGTTCGTCTTCGTTCGCGGTGCCGCCCTTTGCAGATAGACAAAATAGTCAAGGATCGCGTGTAGGGGGCGGGCGGCCGGGAGAAACCTTGTCCGATTACCTGAATCTCGTCTCCCGGTCGTCCGGCCCTTTTCCCTTGACAACAATCACTAATCGACAGCATCGAAGGCGTCGAGGTTGTAGTTGAAGTGGTGGGCCGGGCCGCTCCACACCTTGCCCGTCACCCGATATGTCGCCTCGTCCACGCTGAAGATGTCCTTCTGCGTGACCGGCAGGCCGTCCACCCGGCCGTTGCCGAGAATGGTCAGGTACCACGTGCAGCCGTAGAAGCAGTAGGCATCGGCCGCGAACACGTCTTCGGCGGCCAGCCCCGGCACGCGCGCGCCCTCGAAATAGCGCTCGCCGTAAGGCAGGTTGGCGATGTCCTCGTCGCGGACGGCCAGCCCGTTGCTGAAGGTCGCGTTGCCGGTCGTGCTGGCAACGTGCTTGTAGGTCAGCGCATCGAGCTTTTCGCCCGGCCCGGTCAGGCCAACATCGCCGCCGCGATAGGCGAAGCTGAAGTAGCCGGCGGTGCGCGGCCCGATCTGCCCCGGCGCTTCGCTGCCGGTGAAGCAGATCATCTGGCACGGCTCGAACCATAGCACGTCGTAGGGCGTGACGGTCTGGAGCGGGTACTCGCCGGTGTTGACGTCCAGTACGGGCAACTGCTGGCTGCCTTGCAGCGTCAGCGCCAGACTGTCGGCCCACGGGTCGCCGAAGGCCAGCCCGGTGACGTTCTGCGTCACGCCCACGTCGGAGGCGTCGAAGAACAGCAGCCACTTCTCGGTGCCGTCGGCGAAGTCGTAGTGGGCCAGCACGTCGGCCTTGCCGAAGGCCACGCCGCCGGCCGCGCCGCCGGTGGCGGCGCTGACGTAGAGCGGCCGGTAGGCCATCAGCTTATAGGTGAAGTCCGGCCCGGCGGCGGCGGGGTCGGCCGAGGCGACGCGCAGAAACAGCGGCCGGCTGTAGACGTTGACGGCCAGCAACGGGTCCGCGCCGTCGGCGTTGTCGCTGCAACCGAACAGGTGACGGTCGATGCTGTCATAGGCGCACACCACGGCATCGAGCGGCGACCCCTGGCTCCAGGCGTCGACGTCGATGAGGAGGGTATAGGATGCCCCCGGAGCAAGGGCGAAGTTGTCCACGTCGCCGGGCGTGCGAATGGTCCCGGCGATGACGTCGCCGGGGACGATGGGGTTGGCGCTGTTGAACGCGCCGTTCCATTCCGTTTCGGTCAGGTTGGCCGCCGGGGAGGCTGATTCGCCGGAGGCGACGGCCGCGCCTTGCCCCGCGACGCCGGCCGCGCCGGCCGCCAGCGCCAGCAGCAGGGTCAGAAGGATGGTGAAAAACGTGCGCTTCATGGGGTTGCCTCTTCGTTCACGGGGTAGAGAGAAGACCGCGGTCTTCGCTCGCAGCCCGGAGGGCCGGACGACGGCGAAGCCCTCCCGTCCTTGCAGAAAGGCGTCATCCCGCCCTCGTCCGGCCCCACTAGTTACACGTGGCTATTTTGTAAAGGGGCAATAGCGGCGGACGACGAACCAAACGCGCTCGTCTTCCCGGCCCCTCTGCCAGTTAGTTGACGTCAAAGGCGTCGATGTTGTAGTTGAAGTGATGCGCCGGGCCGTTCCAGTAGCGCCCGGTCACGCGATAGGTATCGCGATTGACGACGAAGATGTCCTTCTGCGTCACCCGATAGCCGTCCACGAGACCGGCGCCGAGAATGGTCAGATAGTAATCCGTGAAGCCGCCCGGATTCCAGGCCCAGTCCGCGCCGATGACGTCCTCGCCGGCCAGGCCGGGCACGTTCCGGCCAACGAACTCGGGATAGCCATAGGGCAGGTTGAAGATGTCCTCGTCGCGGGCGGCATTGCCGCTGTTGTAGGTCGCCGCGCCGGTGGTGCTGGCAAAGTAGGAGTAGGTCAGCGCGTCGATCTTCTCCGAGGCGGCCGACAAGCCATAGTTGCCGCCGCGATACTCAAAGAAGAAGTCGCCCATCGTCTGCGGCCCGATCTGATGGCCGGGCTGCCGGCCGTCGAAGCGCAGAACGTCGAACGGCGTGGCCATTTGCGGCGCGCCGTTGATGTTGACCATCTGGTTGGCCGCCAGCACGATCTCAAAGTCGTAGGTGTCGTGCGTCCCCAGGGCGACGACGTTCTTGGTAATGCCGACGTCGGACGCATCAAAGAACATCATCCACTTCTCCGTGCCGTCGGCGAAGTCGTAATGGGCCAGCACGTCGGCATTGGTGAAGGGGATGCCCGCGACCGTCCCGCCCGTTGCGGCGCTGACAAGCAGCGGTGGGTAGACCATCAGCTTGTAGATGTAGGCCGCGCCGCCCTCGTTGGGGTAGCTATAGTCGCGCACCCGGATGGTGTAGGGCGTGCCCGGCGAGCAGCCCGGGCCGCAGAAGTCCATGAAGATCATCGGGTCCAGCCCGTCGGTGTCGTCGACGCACTTCTGCTCGGTCTGGTAGCTGTCGTAGATGCAGATCACCGGGTCGAGGGCCGAATCGAGGCTTTCCGCGTCAACGTCGATCAGCACCGTCGCGCTTTGGGGCACGTCGATCTTGAAGTAGTCCTGGTCGTTCGGCCCGCCGATCTTGCCGGAGATGACGTCGCCGAGTTGCATGACGTCGGCGTTGTTGAAGCCGTTGTTGGGCTCGCTTTCGGTCAGCGCGGCGGCCGGCGAGGCCGACTCGCCCCGTTCAGGGGTAGCCGGCGCTTGCTTCGCCGGCTGGTCCTGGGCGGCGGCGCTGAACACGGTCAGCGCCAGCGCCGCCAGGACGACGCTCACGATTCGCAGCATACGCTTCATGGTCTTTGCTCCTATGAAACTACAGGGCGACCCGTCAATGTCAGACAGCCCGGCGTCTGTCGCCTGCGTCCTTCGCCGGGCAACACGGCGGCCGATTCACCTACCGCCCCATCCATCCCAACGGCGTGCCGCACTGCTTGCCCAGTGAAGCGGGCAGTGGCGGCTCATAGCGCGTGACGTCACCCGCGCCGTAGACCGGAGCGGCCAGGTCGCTCAGCAGCGCCGGGCTGGCCGTCCACGGCGGGTTGAAGGCCCACAGCGACGGGCCGGTGTTCGGGCCGCACGGCCCGGCCCACGGGTCGGCCTGCTTGTAGTAGTCCGTGCCCCACAGTTCGAAGTGCAGGTGGGGGCCGCTGGAAGCGCCGGAGCTGGCCGCCTCGGCGATCTTCTGGCCCCAGGAGACGTACTGGCCGGGCTGGACGAGAATGGAACCTTCCCGCAGGTGGCCGTAGACCGTGCCGAAGACGCCGGGCATGCCGCTGTGGCGGATGACGACGACGTTGCCGGCGAAGCACCACAGGCAGCAACAGCCGCCGCCCCAGCAGTAGTTGCCGACGTCGGAGCAGACCTCCCAACCCGGCTGGCGGCACTCGGGGTCGTCGCTGGGGCAGCGGTCGTACTTGCCGTCGAAGGCCCACTGCACCCAGCCGTCGGCCGCGGCGTAGACCGGCATGCCGGCATCCATCTGCGTCCAGGTGATGCCGATGTCGGTGCCGCCGTGGCCGCGATAGCCCGGCGCGCCGCAGTTGAACGCCTTGCCGTCGTTGTCCACATCGGGGTAGCCGATCGCCCCGCTGCACGTCTGTCCGGGCACGCAGCCGATGGGCCAGGCGAAGCCGCGGGGCACGCCGGCGGCCAGGTCGATGGCGTCGATGCGCGCCGGGAGGGCGTAGGCCGAGCCGTCGAACAGCACCGACGGCCGCGCCACGCCGACCTGCCAGCGCAGCCGGACGATATCCTTGCCGTCGCCGCGCACGCCGCCGAGGTTGAAGGCATCTATCGTGTTGACATAAACATCACGTGGGCCGGGATCGACCCACAGACCGTTAACATCCTCCCCCTTCAGCCCGGCCACGCCGGTTCCGTCGAGGACAATATACCAGTCGCCATTGAGATCGTAGGCGACGGCGTCCTCATCCTGCACCTTCAGATGCGTGCCGTTCGGCCGAACCACGTCGGCCGTGCCGGTGGTGCTGAGGATGATGGAGCCGTCCGACCAGCGGGCCAGAGCGTCGATCTTCTCGGCCGTCGTGGTCAGCGAATGGGCCGAGCCGTCGAAGAGCCAGGCGAACGTGCCGGCGGTGTTGGGGCCAAGCGCGGTGGGCGTGAAGACGGCGATGTCCTGCGGGGTGAACACGCCGACGCCGGGGATGGGCTGGTTGGCGGCGAAGGACAGCCAGAGGCGGTTGTCGTCCAGCATCTCGAAGGCGACGACGTTCTTGGTGACGCCCACGTCGGAGGCGTCGAAGACCATCGACCACGCGCCGCCGGCGGGGTCATAGCGGATGATGTCGGCCGGGGCGAAGGCCACGCCGCCGACCGTGCCGGCGGCGGCCGTGGAGAGGTAGACCGCGCCGGGCAGCGGCCGCCAGAGGGCGTCCACCGCGTCGGGC
>CAZSOD010000164.1:5693-6817 GCA_964608255.1 uncultured Ardenticatenaceae bacterium | reverse complement strand
CTTGCCGCCTGGCGCGCCGCCGTCACCGGCACAGCCCACCCCCAGCCGCCCGCCTACAACGGTCCGGACGTGACGCTGACCCGCTTCACGGAGAAGACAAGCGAAGTCGAACCCGGCGCGGCCTTCGTCGCCCGCGTCCGCACCGGCAGCGACGGCCACCCCTACATCGGCGCGGCGCTCGAACGGGGCGCGAGCCTCATCCTGGCCCAGCGGCCGCTGGGGGACGTTGGCGTGTCCATCCCGTCCGGCGTCGTCTACCTGACCGTGCCCGACACGGCCGAGGCGCTAGCCTGGCTTTCGGCCGCGTGGGAGGGCTTCCCCAGCCGCGACCTGGTGACCATCGGCGTCACCGGCACCGACGGCAAGACTACCACAGCCAACATCCTGTTCACCATCCTGCGCGCCGCCGGCATTCGCGCTGGGCTGCTCAGCACCATCCGCGCCGTCATTGGGGGCGCGGAGGAGCCGCTGGAACTGCACGTGACCACGCCCGAAGCGCCGGTCGTCCAGCGCTACCTGCGCCGCATGGTCGACGCCGGGCTGACCCACGTCGTGCTGGAGTCTACGTCCCACGCCCTGGCCCAGAGCCGCGTGGCGGCCGTCGATTTCGACCTGGCGGTCGTCACCAATATCACCCACGAGCACCTCGACTACCACGGCAGCTACGAGGCGTACTTCGCCGCCAAGCGCCGCCTGTTCGAGTTCCTGCTGGACGACCCCATCCACGTCCCGACGCGCAACCCGCTGAAATCGGCCACGCGCAAGACGGCCGTTCTCAACCGCGACGACGGTTCCTATGCGCCGCTATCGTCGTTCCTGCGCGGGCGACCGGCGGGCATGCTGACCTATGGCCTGCCCCCCATAGGGGCTGACCGGCGTGTCAGCCCTACCGCCCCGCCAGAGGGCGCACACGCCGGTGCGTCCCTTCCCGAGGTGATGGCCGAGGACGTGGTCTATGCGCCGGGCGAAACGCGGCTGACGCTGCGCCTGGCCGGGTATGATCCGGTGCCTGTTGCCTCGGCCCTGGTCGGCGAGTTCAACGTCTACAACATGCTGGCCGCCGCGACGACGGCCGCCGCGCTGGGCGTCTCGCCGGCGGCTATCCGCGACGGGTTGGAGGCGGT
>CAZSOD010000164.1:0-5593 GCA_964608255.1 uncultured Ardenticatenaceae bacterium | reverse complement strand
AGGGGCCAGGGGCCAGGGGCCAGGGGCCAGGGAAGAAACCGCGACCGGCGCAGGCTCTTCCCCTGGCCCCTATCCCCTAGCCTTTAGCTCCTCTCCCCGCGTCGTCGCCGTCTTCGGCAGCGCGGGCAAGCGCGACGTCGAGAAGCGGCGGCTGATGGCCGAAATCAGCGCCCGCAAGGCCGACCTGACCGTGCTGACGGCCGAGGACCCGCGCACCGAGTCGCTCGATGCCATCCTGGCGGCGATGGCCGCCGCGGCCGAGGCCGCCGGCGGCGTGGAAGGCCGGACGTTCTGGCGCGTGCCCGACCGCGGCCGGGCTATCTACTTCGCCCTGACCCTGGCCCGCCCCGGCGACGTCGTCCTTCTCTGCGGCAAGGGGCACGAGCAGTCGATGGCCTTCGGCGCGACCGAGTACCCCTGGGACGACCGCCGCGCGGCGCAGAAGGCGCTGGACGCGTTTCTGGCCGGACGGGAAATGGTGGATTTGGGGTTGCCGACGTTTGAACGCGGAGAAGCCCCCTAACCCGAAGACGCCTCGGCCGCCTGCTTCGCCCCGCCCCGCATCGCCAGCCGGTACAGCCCGAGCAGCAGCAGAAATAGCGCTGCCAGGCAGACGGGGATCACTTCCAGCGACGTGCGGCGGGCCAGCACGCCCACCAGGCCAGGGATGACCGAGCCGCCCAATCCCGTCGCCGCCATCTGCATGCCGATGGTGTTGGCGGCGTGGCGCGCCCCCACCCGGCTGCTCGTCCCGGAGATGAACGCCGGGAAGATGGGGGCGACGGCCAGGCCGATCAGGGCAATGGCGACCAGATTCGCCGCCGCGAACGGATTCCACCATAACAGCGCCGCGCCCGCGAGGGCCAGCCCCAGGCCCCCCTGGACCAGCGTATCGATGCCGAGCCGGTGGGCAAACACGCCGGCCAGGATGCGGCCGAGGGTGAACGTCGCCCAGTAGCCGCCCGCCCAGAACCCGGCTGTTTCGGGCGCAATGCTGCGCGACTCGGTGAGCAAGGTGTAGGCCCACGTGCCCAGGCTGACCTCGGCCCCCACGTAGAGCAGAAAGAGCAGCACGCTCAGCCAGACGCGCGCCCGGCGCAGGGTCGTGGTCAGCGGCGTCCGGTAATCGGTCAGGCGCTTCTCTGGCGGGCCGTCTTCCGCCGCGCCGCCGCGGCTATTGGTCCACCACGGCAGCGTGAGGGCAAAGGCCAGGGCCATGACCACCTGAAAGCCGGCCACAACCCGGTAGCCGGCGCGCCACGAATCAAGCGTCGTCAGCGCCACGGTCATGATGATCGGGCCGACGGTTACGCCGATCCCGTAGCTGGCATGCAACCATTGCACCAGCCCGGCGCGGAAGTGCGCGGCGGCATAGGTGTTCAGTCCGGCGTCGATGGCCCCCGCGCCCAGCCCAGCCATGACGCCTAGCAGGACCATCGTCCACCACGCCGGGACCAGCGTGTAGCCGGCCAGCGCTGTGCCGGTCAGGGCACAACTGACGGCTAGCAAGCGCCCCACGCCCATCCGGGCCACGAGCGCGCCGCTGAGGAACGTGGCCGTCATGTAGCCGCTGACGGACGCGAGCAGGAGCGCGCCCAGCGAATCGAGCGGGATGGCGAAATCGGCGCGGATGGAGGGCCAGGCGATGCCCAACAAGCCGTCGGGCATCCCCAGGGCAATGAAGGCGGCATAGGCCAGGAGGATCGGGCCCAGCCGGGCTAGGGTTTTGGATGTCGGTTGTGCGTTCAGGGTGTGCTCACAAGGGGTAGCAAGGCGCGGCCGGGCCGGCCTTGCCCCCTGACAATGAGGTTGTGGCGGCGGAATTGCTACGCTACGGCAGCGCCCGGCGCAGTAATTCGACCCAGTTCCCCCCCAGGATGCCGGTCACATCGGCCTCGCTGTAGCCGCGCTCGCGCAGCGCCCCGGCGATCAGCGGCAGGTCGGCGATGCTGTCCAGGGGCGTGGGGATGTCATTGGCCCCGAAGCCGCCGTCCAGGTCGCTGCCGATGCCGGCGTGGCGGGCGTCGCCGATGACCTGGCAGACGTGGTCGATGTGGGCCACGACGTGATCGAGCGTGACCTGCTCCTTGCCGCTGCCCTTGCGGTAGCCGGCGCGCAGGAAGGCGTTGAACAGGACGCAGCCGATCACCCCGTCGCGCTCGCCGATGAGGCGGATCTGCCGGTCGCTGAGCTGCCGCTCGGTGGGCACGAGCGCGCGGGCGTTGGCGTGGGTGGCGACCAACGGCCCGGCATAGGCGTCCAGCGCCTGAAAGGTGGCGACTTCGCTCATGTGGGTCAGATCGAGGATCATGCCCAGGTCGCCCATCGCGCCCAGCAGGGCATAGCCGTCGGCCGACAGCCCCTGCTTGCTATCGCGCCACGCCCCGGCGCAGTAGCGCGTGTCGTCCCAGGCCGGGCCGATGACGCGCACCCCGGCGTCGTACCAGAATTCCGTCTCGTCGGGCGTGCGGATGTGGTCGGCCCCTTCCATGAGCAGCAGCAGGCCCAGCAGCGGCCGCGCGTCTTCGCCAGTCGCCGCGTGGCTCGCCACCACTTCTTGCAGCGTCGCCGTGTCCGTCACCAGCCGCAGCGTCTCGTCCTCATCCACCACGCGCCGGTAGAAGTCGATCTGCTTCAGGCCCAGAGCGTGGGCCTGTTCGGCCGTGGCGTACTTCTCGTCCTCGTCGCTGCCGTCCGGGAAGGGGTCGTTGAGCGGCGTATTAAAGATCGTGCCGAAGACCAGCCCCACGCCGGCCCGGCGCATGGCGGGAAAGCTGACGGTGGGGATGCCGCGCGCGAAGTCCGGCGCTTCGGCGGCGCGAATCTCCGCCAGCTTGCGCCGCGGGTCGCGCCCCTTGTTCAGGGCGTTATACGCCAGATCGAGATGAGCGTCTACGATAAACATAGTGGTTAGTTATCAGTGGTCAGTGATCAGTGGTCAGCCGTCGGCGGTCGCCTTCCGCAATGCCCGCAGCGCTTCGAGATTGGCCAGATTCATGTCCACAGTCGCGCCGTCGTCTGCGTCCTCGGTCGGCGGCGTCTCCAGGTGGGCGCAATGGTTGGCCCAGTGCGGGTCGTTGATGAAGTTGGCGAAGCCCTCCAGCCCGATCTGGCCGCGGCCGATGTGCTCGTGCCGGTCCTTGCCCTCGCCCAGACCGTGGCGGCTGTCGTTGAAGTGGAAGCAGCAGATCTTATCGAGCCCGACGACGCGGTCGAACTCGGCCATCGTCGCCGCGTAAGCCTCCGGCGTGCGAATGTCGTAGCCGGCGGCGAAGACGTGGCAGGTATCGAAGCAGACGCCGAGGCGGTCGCTGGGGCCGGCCTGCTCCAGGATATAGCCCAAGTGCTCGAACTTGCCGCCCAGGTTTGTCCCCTGGCCGGCCATCGTCTCCAGGCAGATGACGGTCGTGGGCGCGGTCGCGGCTGTCTCCGCCAGCAACCGGCGCAGGGCGTGGGCGATCGCGTCCAGCCCTTCCTGCTCGCTGCTGGTCATGTAGGAGCCGGGATGGAAGGTGATCAGGTCGATACCCAGCGCCGCCGCCCGCTCCACCTCTTCCTTCAGCGCCTGATACGACTTCTCCCACAACGCCGGGTCGGGCGAGGCGATGTTGATCAGATAGCTGGCATGGACCGACACCGGATAGAGGTCGGCGTACTCGGCGACGGCGTCCTTGTAAGCGAGAACGTCGTCGTCGCTCAGCGGCTTGGCCGCCCACTGCCGGTTGCTCTTGGTGAAGATCAGAAACGACTCGCAACCTGCTTCCCGCGCGCGCTGGAACGATCGATACGCCCCGCCCGCCGCACTAATATGGGCGCCCAGTCTCATAGAGAACCTCGTCAAGAGAATCCGCAGATTCCACCGATTTCCAGAGTCTGAATCTGTGTAACCTGCGCAATCTGTGGGTGCTTTCTTTTTTAGTCCCGGAACTCGTCGTCGCGGCGCTCTTCGGTCAGGAAACCGATGGTTTCCAGCCCCTTGACGGCGTAGACTCCGTCGCCGACCAGCCGCCAGATCGGCTTGCCGGCCAGATCGACCACGTAATCGCCCTCCACGCGGCCGCTTGGGTCCCCGTCCATTGTATAGAGCATCTTGCCGATGAGATAGCCGAACTGCTCGCCCTTCCGATCCACCAGTCCACGCATGACGCTTACTCCATACACAGGGCGATTTGCCAAATCGCCCTACACATCAGGGTACAACGTAAGTTGCGATAACCTGTTCGGCGGCGTCAGAAAGGGTCAACTGCTCGCCGCTGCGCCAGATGGGTTCGGCCTGTCCCCAGTACAACTCGATCGGGCTATCCGTGCCCGCGCCGGTGTGGAGGAGCACCCCCGCTCCCTCGCCAAAGATGCTGACGTTGCCAAAGGTGTAGACGTTGCCGTCCTCATCGCGCACTTTCCAGCCGGCCATGGCCTGGGCCGCCGCGCCGCTGTTGACGATCTGCACCGCCTCGGTCGCCAGTACGCCGGGGTCGACGACGCCCGTCACGGCGATCTGTCCCTGACCGGCGACGGCCGCGTCGGTGGGGATGGGCGACGGGTTGGCGACGACCTCGGTCGGCGGGGGAACGGTCGGCGTCGGCAAGCCGCCCACGGGGATGGTGAGCGCCTGGCCCGCGCCGATGAAGTTGGGGTCGGTCAGCCCGTTGGCGGCCATGATGTCGTCGATGCTGACGTCGTACTGCTGGCTGATCTGGTTCAGCGTCTCGCCCGCGGCCACCGTGTGGACGACCGGGCCATTCGACGCGTCCTGCGCCCCCGCCGCTTCGGCCGGGACCGTGCCCGATGGCGGCGCGGCGATGTTGGGCGTCGGCAAGACGCCCGGCGGCAAGGCGGCGAGGGTGGGTTCGGCCGCGACTTCCGCCGCGCCGCCGCGATTGTCCCACCAGAAGAGGATGCTCAGCACGACGACGGCCGAGACGATGACGTTCAGGAACAGGAAAGGCAGCATCTGACGGAAGGACATGAGCGAATTATAGCCTAGTTTTCCGTAGGGGCAGACCGGTGTGTCCGCCCTCTGGCGATTAGGGCAGACACGCGGGTCTGCCCCTGCCCTCTGGCGCTCAGGGCAGACACATGGGTCTGTCCCTACCTGTTGACGAGGCGCGCCACCTCAGGCCCGATACGTTCCGGTGCTGCCGGATCGACCATCAGGGTGGCGACGTGGATGCCCAGCGGGGCAAATTCACGAGCGCAGGCGCGGGTGAAGGCGGCGACGGCCGCCTGGCTGGCGACGAAGGCGGCGCGGCCGTCCTCGTCCGGCGCGGGCCAGGTCAGGGTGACAATGGCCCCGCCCTGCGTGCTGCCCATCTTGGTCTGGTCGTCCATGACCCGGCCGCAGAGCTGACTCATGAAGAACACGCCCTTCAGGTTCACGTCCAGGCAGCGCATCCACTCCCACTCGTCCATCTTCAGGACAGGCACGGTGGGCTGGACAGCGGCGGCGTTGACGAGGATATCCACCCGCTCCCACGCGGCGCGGGTCGTCTCGATCAGGTTGACGCACTGGAACTTGCTGGCGGTGTCGGCGGCAATATCAAGGGCCTGGCCGCCCGCGGCGCGGAGGTCGGCTGCCAGCCGGGCGACGCGGTCG
>CAZSOD010000163.1:1711-6905 GCA_964608255.1 uncultured Ardenticatenaceae bacterium | reverse complement strand
CATCGACCCCCGCGCATGAGCGATCGGTGAAGCCACCGCGGGCCGGCAGCCGAGCATAGCGAGGAGGCCAAGCAGGGCAAGAGAAACGGGCAGCGCGCCGCCCAACCGAGTGCTTCGCATAGTTCTAAAGTGCGGCGGTTGAGCGGCGTGTGCTGAAAAGAGTGACCCGGCCGATGACCGCGCCGAGCACAGCCGCCCACAGCGCTACGCCCAGGGCCAGGCCGTTTGCGCCTTGCCACGAGGCCAGCAGCAGCGCGGCGCTCAGCGCGACCGCCTGGCCGGCCTGAACGCGGGCGGGGTTCAAGGGCTGGCCGGTCGTGTCACCGACGGCGGCGACGGAGTAGCTGGTCAGGATGACGCCGATGAAGGCCGCCGCGGCGGCTAAAACGGCCACGTCCGCCGCTGGTGATAGCGCCACCGGCGCGCCAGGCCCCGGTCCGAGCGCCAGCCAGCCTAATCCGGCAAGGGCCACAACGACGCCCAACGGCCGATGGGCGCGCCGTCCGGCGGGCAGTAATCCATCGAGCAGCACCGCGCCGCCGGTCAGCACAATGAGCATGGGGCTGATAACCCACCCGACCCAAGCAGTGACGATGAGGAGCGCCAGCATGTCGACCGGGGTCGGCGCGAGGCCGCTGGAGCGATTTAGAAAACGCAGGTGCAGCAATAGCCAGACCAGAAGCGCCAAGCTGCTTTGCTGAATAACCCAGACCGCCGGCAGAGCAACCACCGCGGCAAGGACGGCGCTGCGTAGCGTGTCGGGGTCTAGCTCCTTGGCCAACGTCGCGGCCCCAAAGACGGTGATCGCCGCTCTCAATGCCTGCCCCAGGACTTCAGCCATCGGCCGCCCGGCCGATAGGGTGACGGCCGCACCAGCCACACCGCCGAGCAATGACAGCAACAGGATCAGCCGGTTCGCGCCCAGGCCAAGGTCGTAGGCGCGGAAAAAGGAGGGTCGGTGGATGAAATCCATAGACGTCGTCAGCGCGCGGGCTGAATCCCCACAATATCGCCAAATCCGTTGATCTCCAGTTGCCAGTCGCTGCCGGGCTGGAACTGGGCATATTCGCTGGCGCTGGTTGTCTCGTAGGTATAAGTGTCGCCGTCGACGTCAAACTCGATCTGATATATCTCGTCGCGCTCGCCCTCCTGCTGGCCCTGGTCGAGACGAGTCTGCGGCCAGAACGGGTTGAGGTCGGAGCCGCGTTCCTCAACCATGCCGACCGGTTGAAGTTGCGTTGTTGTGTATTGGCAGTAGGTGTCGTAGACGATGTATTCGCAATCCTGAACCATCTCGCCAAAGCCGGAGCCCTGATCGACAACGTAGGGGGTGCCGCATACCTCTTCCGAGTTACCGGTCGCGAAGGCGGAGCGGCCGCGCTCGCGTTCGGAGCAACTATTCACGTCCGCGCCGGCCGGCAACTGATCTTCCCATGCTCCGGCGCTGACCGGCACGAGCCCCATGACGACAATGCTGCGTTTCCAGTTGACGTCAGTGACTTCGGCGGTGCGCGTCTCGGTCTGCGCGCCGCGCATAAAGAAGAAGGCGATGGCCCCGCAAACGACAAGCAGGATGACGCCGCCGATGATCAGCCACACCGGATTCATCTTTGCCGGAGCCGCGGCCGGGACAGGGGCCGCGGCCGGGTGTGGCGCTTTGTGGAGCGGCGCGCCGCAGTTGGTGCACTTGACGTTGGTGGCCTTGTTCTTTGTGCCGCAATACTGGCAGGTGACTTCCGGCGCGGGCTTCGTCTGCGCCGCGCCCAGCACCTGGCCGCTTTCGCGCGCCTCGGCTCCGGTGAGGTCGCCGCCGCAGCGGGAACACTTGGTCGCCCCGGCCGGGTTGCGCGTGCCACAGAACGGGCAGTGGATGTCCGGCCCGGCCTTGGCCATCTCCAGCCCTTCGGCGTCGGCAACGATCTTGTCTTCGGCGGCCTGCTCGAACTTCACGTCCTTGGGCTGGGCCGCGCCGCAATTGCGGCAGACCTTCGCCCGGCCGGGGTTGCGGGTATTGCAGAAGGGGCAGACCCATTCCAGTTCTACGTAGCCTAGAGACTGCTTCGCCATAGCGAGTTTCTGGTGCCTCCACGTCGAAGTTTACCACAGCGCGGGCAGGGGAAGTAGAGCGGGCTGAGCGTTTGCGGTTTCTATCCCTACTCGGCAATGAAATCCTTTCTTGCATCGGCTATACTATCCGCACTCTACGCGACGAGGGTAGGCCGATGGATAACCCGAATGACGAAGTGAAGCTGGCCGAATTCGAGGCCCGCATCGCCCGCGGCGAAAAGATCGAACCGGGTGACTGGATGCCGCCCGACTACCGCAAGCAACTCATCCGCATGATCTCGCAGCACGCGCACAGCGAAATCGTCGGCATGTTGCCGGAAGGGGCGTGGATCACCCGCGCGCCCAACCTGCGGCGCAAGATGGTGCTGCTGGCGAAGGTGCAGGATGAAGCGGGCCATGGCCAGTATCTTTATCACGCCGCCGAGTCGCTAGGCGTCAGTCGCGACGAGATGATCGCCGCTTTGCTCGACGGCCGCGCCAAGTACGCCAGCGTCTTCAACTACCCATCGCTAGGCTGGGCGGACGTAGGCGCCATCGGCTGGCTGGTCGACGGCGCGGCGATCATGAACCAAACTATGCTGGCCCACTGCTCCTACGGTCCTTATTCCCGCGCCATGGTGCGCATCTGTGCCGAAGAGGGGTTCCACAAGAAGCAGGGCCAGGAGATGATCATGCGCTACGCCCAGGGCACGCCGACCCAGCGCAAGCTGGCCCAAGACGCCATCAATCGCTGGTGGTGGCCGGCGCTGATGATGTTCGGCCCGCACGACAGCGAATCGACCAATACGCCGCAACTCGTCCGCTGGGGCATCAAGACCAAGACCAACGACCAGTTGCGCCAGGAGTTCATCGATGAACTGGTGCCGGCGCTTCACGCGCTTGGCCTGTCCGTGCCCGACCCGGAGATGAACTATGACGAAGCGACCGGCCACTGGACTGGCCGCGAGATCGACTGGGATGAGTTCTGGCGGGTGATCAAGGGCGACGGCCCCATGAATGCCGCCCGCCTGGCCGCCCGCCGCCAGGCTCACGAGGACGGCCGTTGGGTGCGCGAGGCGGCGGAGGCGTACGCGCAAAAGGGGCTAGGTTCCAGGTTCTAGGGGCCAGGGAAGAACGGCCGACGACGGGCCGCAGACCGCAGCCCACAGCCGGCGTACCAACGACCACGACCTACTGACCTACTGACCAACTGATGACCTACTGCCTACTTCTTACTGTTCACTGCCCACTATGACCCAATGGCCCCGCTACGAGGTCTTCAAGCAGGCCCGCGCCGGTGAACCGCACCGCAACGTCGGCTCCGTCCACGCGCCGGACGCGGAGATGGCTCTGCTCAATGCCCGCGACGTGTTCGCGCGAAGGCCGTCGTGCCTCAGCCTGTGGGTCGTGCCTGCGGCGGCCGTCGTAGCCTGGAACGTGGTCGAGCCGCCGCCGCCAGAGACGCCCGGCGCGGCGCAGGCCTACGCCGTCTGCGCTAAGCGCGGGCACAAGCAGGCCATGACTTACGTGGATTACCTCGGGGCGATCCAGGCGACGTCGCCGGCTGAGGCGTTGCGGCTAGCCCCCGCCGCGTTCGCTGCGCCGGACGCGCTCGTCTGGTGGGTCTTCGCCGAAGCAGCTATTTCCCGCAGCGCGCCCGAAGACGCGGCCGGGTTTGCCGCGGCCACGGGCAAAGTTTTCCGGCTGCCCAACCAGTACCATACCGTCTTTACTATGCAAAAGATCCGCCGCGGCGACGAGGGGGATGAGTGATCGCGCCCGACCTAACGGCATCCCTGGCCGATCACCTGCTGGCCCTGGCCGATGACGAGCTCGTCCTGGCCCACCGCAACTCTGAGTGGGCCGGCCATGCCCCCATCCTTGAGGAAGACATCGCCTTCGCCAACATCGCTCTCGATGAGATGGGCCATGCCGCCGTCTGGTATGGCCTGCGCGGGGCGCTGACGGGCGAGGACGCTGACTGGCTGGTGTTCTTCCGCGACGCGGGCGAGTATCGCAACGCCCAGCTAGTCGAACTGCCGCGCGGCGACTGGGCCTTTTCCATGTTGCGCCAGTACTTGTTTGATGCCGCGGAAAGCGTCCGGCTGGCCCATCTGGCGGCGAGCGCGCACCAGCCGCTGGCCGAGGCCGCGGCCAAGATCGCCACCGAAGAGCGCTACCATCTGCGTCATACGTCGTTGTGGTTGCGCCGGCTGGGATTGGGCACGGCCGAGAGCCATACCCGGTTGCAAGCCGCCCTCGACGCGCTATGGCCCTACGCGGCGCAACTGTTCGCGCCGCTGCCCGGCGACCCCGCGCTCGTCGACGCCGAAATCATCCCCGACCCGGCGCTGTTGCGGCGCGAGTGGGAGGGGAGCGTGCGACCGTTTCTAGCCGAATGCGGCCTGGCCGTGCCGGACGGCACGCCGCGCCGCACCATCCCGCGCGTCGAGCACACCGAGCACCTCATGGCCCTGCTGGCCGAGATGCAGTCGGTGGCCCGCATGGATCCGACGGCCCAATGGTGACCCCCGTGACGGCCGACGCGGTGTGGCGCGCCCTGGACGGGGTGATGGACCCGGAGATTCCGGTCGTGTCGGTCGTGGAGATGGGCATTGTCCGCGACGTGGTCGTGGAGCCGGGCGAGGTGTCGGTGACCATGACACCGACGTTCGCCGGTTGCCCGGCGCTGGACGTGATGCGGCGCGATGTGGAGGCGGCCGTGCGGGCGCTGGGCGCGGAGCGGGTAGCGGTGACGACGGTCCTCAGCCCGCCCTGGACGACCGAGTGGATCACCGACGCGGGGCGAGAGAAGTTGCGCCGCTTCGGGCTGGCCCCGCCGCCGCGTCACGCCGGCAACGCCGCCGCGGTGGCCTTTTTCGACCTGGCGACGTGCCCCCGCTGCGGCGGGACGCGCACCCATCTGCGCAACGCCTTTGGCCCGACGCTCTGCCGGATGATCTGGTATTGCGACGATTGCCGGGACGCGTTTGAGCAGTTTAAGCCGCTGTAGACGACCGCCGACGGTCGAAAGAAGCCGCCCGCCGCCCGCCGACCGTCGAAAGAAGACGACGGACGACGGACCACGGCCGGAGCCACGCGCGGTCAATCGCCCTTTCCCTAACCCCCTCCCATAGGCAGAGGGAAC
>CAZSOD010000163.1:0-1611 GCA_964608255.1 uncultured Ardenticatenaceae bacterium | reverse complement strand
GGCTGCATGGCTGAGGGGCGCACGTCGCGGAAGTAGCGCTCCAGCGGCAGGGCGCGGGTGATGGCCGAGCCGCCGGCCACTTGCAGCGCTTTCTCGGTGGCCTCGTTGGCCGCGGCCGTGACCGCCGTCTTGGCTGCGGCGATGCGGCCCAGGAATGCCTTGCGGTCGCCGGCCCCCGTCCACGCCTCGGCGACCTCGAACAGCAGTGCGCGCGCCGCTTGCAGCGCCACGTCGATCTCGCCGATCTGCCGCTGGATGCGCGGCAGCGTGGCGATGGGCTGGCCGAGCGCGGTTGGCGTGCGTTCCAAAGCGTAGCGGACGACGGCGTCGCGCGCCGCCAGCGCGGTGCCCAGATAGACGGCGGAGAGCATCGTTGCGAACCAGACGTTGGGCACGGCCTTGGCGTCGCCCGTCTCGATCAGGCAGTCGCGCGGCGCGACCACGTCGCGGAAGATGGCGTCGTGACTATCGCTGGCGCGCAGGCTTAGCGCTCCCGCCCACGTCTCAACCCACTCCAGCCCCGGGACGCCCTCTGGCCCCTGACGCACCAGAACGACGCCCGCCTCGTCGCCCACGGTCGCGCGCACCAGCAAGTGGGTCAGATGGCGGCCGCCGGTGCACCAATTCTTGTGGCCATTGAGAGTGAGGGCATCACCGTCGGCTGAGGGGACGGCCGTCGTGGACGGCAGGCCCCCGCGTGACGGGCTGCCGAGGCGCGGCTCGCTGCCGAGGTGGTTCAGCAGGCCGCCGCGCGCCGCCTCGGCCATGATCTGTTCATACGCGCCGGGCCGCCAGGAGCGCGTCTCGCGCTGGTGGCCGACGACCTGGTGCTGCATGGCGGCGACGAGAGCCGTGGAGGCGCTGCCGGCGGCCAGGGCCATTTGCGCGACGACGCAGGTCAGCAGGGATGCCCCACGGCCGCCAAACTCGACCGGAACGGCCAGGGCCAGATAGCCGCTGTCGCGCAGGGCAGCCACATCCTCGGCCGGCAGCGCCCCGGCCCGATCGGCCGCTTCGGCCCGCGCGCCGATTTCGGCCGCCAGCCCGCGCGCCAGCTCCACAACTTCGGGGTCAACTTCTAAAGGCATGAAGAGATGAAACCACAGATTACGCAGATTACACAGATTAAAGAGGTCTGTAATCTGTGGAATCGGTGTAATCTGTGGTTCCTTCCTCTTGTTTCGCCCAGTAATCAGTCGCCCAGGCCACGGCGCGAGGGATGCCCTCGCTGAGGGGGACGCGCGGCTCGTAGCCCAGAAGCGCGCGCGCTTTGGCAATGTCAGCGACGTAGTGGGTCACCTCACCCACGCGCGGCGGGGCGACGGTTAGCCTGGGGGCGACGCCCAGTGCTGCGCCAATGGTCTCGGCCAGCGTGACCAGGCTGTTGCCCTCCCCGTAAGCGAGGTTGATTGTCTCGTTCACCGCGCCGCTGCCGGTCAGCAGTTCCAGCCCGCGGGCCACCCCGGCCACGCAGTCGTCGACGTAGGTAAAGTCGAGCACCTTTTGCTCTCCATAGACGGTGATCGGCTCGCCCCGGGCAATGCGCCGGATGAACAGCGGGATGACGCGCTCCATGCGCTCGATGTCGACGTCGTAGCGGCCGTAGACGTT
>CAZSOD010000162.1:0-7002 GCA_964608255.1 uncultured Ardenticatenaceae bacterium | reverse complement strand
CGGAGGACGTGGCGATGATCACGGCCGACCTGGTGGACGAAGCGCGGCCGTGGCGGCACGATAGCGCGAAGCTGGGACGGGTGGTGATGCAAATGACAACTGACAACTGACAACTCCTTTGCTATAACTCCCCTATGACTCAATTCCGCCTCGCTATCAACGAACAGGAGCGGGCCTTCGAAGTGACCCGGCAGGGCGACCGGCTGCACGTCGCCGGGGAAGAACTGGCATCTGAGGTGCGCGTGCTCCACCGCGACGGCCCACGGCTGCTGATCGAAATCGCCCGGCCCAACGGGACAACACAGCGCGTCCGGCTGGCGGGGACGCGACAGGGCGACAGGCGGCAACTGTGGATGAACGGCCGCGCGCTGACGGCCGAGCGGACGCGGCAGCGCGGCGGCGGGGCGGCGGCGCAAGGCTCGCTGGCCTCGGCCATCCCCGCCGTCGTCTCGCAGATCCTCGTCGCCGTCGGCGACGAAGTGGCCGCCGGTGACAAACTCATCCTGCTCGAATCGATGAAGATGGTCATCCCCATCCAGGCCCCCCACGCCGGCCGGGTCACCCGCCTCCTCTGCGAGCCGGGCGAGTCGGTGCCGGCGGGAGTGGCTCTGGTGGAGATAGAAGAGAATTAGGAATTACGAATGAAGAGCAGGCGACTTTGCAGACCGATCCTTCATTCCTAATTCCTAATTCCTAATTCCCAATTTCGGAGGTCTTATGAACGACGCACGCCTGGAACGCCTCAAAGAAGAGATCGTCGCCCATGGGCTGGACGGCGTGGCCCTGATGCCGGGACCGAACCTGCTCTACGTCAGCGGGATGCACCTCCACCTGAGCGAGCGGCCGATCCTGCTCTTCATCCCCGCCGACGACGACCCGGCGATCATCATCCCCACCCTGGAGGCGATGAAGGCCGAGGCCGCGGGCATCCCCGCCGACCGCATCTTCGCCTGGAACGACGCCGAGGGGTACGCGGGGGCTTTCCAGCAGGCGTGCGCTCATCTGGAGTTGACCGACTTCATGCTCGGCGTCGAGTCGCTCCACATGCGCGTGCTGGAGTACCAGATGCTCCAGCGCTACGCCCCCGGCTTGCAGATCGCCTACGCGGAGCCCGCGTTGTCGGCGCTGCGATCGGTTAAGGACGCGGCCGAATTGGCCGCCATGGAGAAGGCCATCGCCGTGGCCGAGAAGGCGCTCGGCCGCATTGTCCCGCGCATCAAGGTCGGCCTGAGCGAGCGGCAACTAGCCGCCATGCTCACGCAGGAGTTGCTGGCATCCGGCGCGGACAGCATCGCCTTCGGCCCCATCGTCGCTGCCGGGCCGAACAGCGCCTTGCCCCATGCCACGCCCACTAACCGCGCGCTTCAGCGCGGCGACCTGCTCGTGGTGGACTGGGGTGTCTACGTCGACGACTACCCCTCCGACCTGACGCGCACCTTCGCCGTGGGGGAGATCGAACCGGAGTTGCGGCGCATCTACGACACCGTGCGGCTCGCCAATGAAGAGGCGCGCAAGGCGGCGCGGCCGGGCGTCACGGGACAGTCGGTCGACCGGGCGGCCCGCGAGGTGATCGAGGACGCCGGGTATGGCGAGTACTTCATCCACCGCACCGGGCACGGGTTGGGGCTGGAAGTGCACGAAGCGCCCGACGCTAGCCCGGTTAACACCCGGCCGCTGGCCGCCGGCAACGTCTTCACCGTGGAGCCGGGCATCTACCTGCCCGGCCGCGGCGGCGTGCGCATTGAGGACAACGTGGTCGTCACCGCCGATGGCTGCCGGACGATGACCAGCTTCAGCCGCGACCTGATCACGGTCGGGTAGACCACAGACGACAGCCCGCCCTTTTCAGCTGTCGTCTGTGGCCCGTCGTCCGCTTCAGAGTCCTAGCCCTAACTGCCGCGTTTCGCCTTCGCGGAGGGCCGCAGCGGCGACGCCGAGGAGGCGCATGGGCTTGTTGGGCGGCCAGTGCTCCTGCCAGATAGCCAGCGCGACGCGGTAGATCGTCTCCGCGTCATCCACGCCTACGTCGAGCGAGCGCTGGCGGGTGAAGGTCGTGAAATCGGGCGCGCGGAACTTGACGCGCACGGTGTGGGCCAGCAGGGCGCGCTTCTGGAGGTCGGCCGCCACCTCGGCCGCCATCTCCCGCAGCCGCGCCCGCAACACCTCTCCATCGGCTACGTCGCGGCTAAACGTCCACTCCTGGCTGATGCTCTTCGGCGGGCCGTGGTCGGGCGCCACCGGCCGCTCATCGATGCCCTGCGCGCGCCGGATCATTTTCTCCGCCTCACGACCGAACTCACCGCGCAGGTCGTCCCGGTCGGCCGCGGCTAGTTCGCCGCAAGTGGCGATGCCCAGCGCCGCCAGGCGCTCGGCCGTGCGCGGTCCGATGCCCCAGATGACCCGCGCCGGCAGCGGGGCCAGAAAAGCCGCCTCGCCGCCCGGTGGCACAACTGTGAAGCCGCGCGGCTTAGCGAAGTCGGAGGCGACCTTGGCCACCAGCTTGCCCGTCGCCAGGCCAACGGAGCAGGGCAGCCGAGTCTCGGCCGGGATGCGCTCGTAGATGGCGCGGGCGACGGCCTCGGCCGCCTCCCACGCGCCCACGTCCACGTAGGCCTCATCCACGCTCATCTTCTCCAGCGGGCCATATTCGGCCAGGATGTCCATCACTTGCCGCGAGCACTGCTTGATGCGCGGCCAGTCGGGACTGACGACCTTCAGGGTGGGGATGAGACGGATGGCCTGCGACATGGGCATGGCCGAGCGGACGCCAAAGCGCCGGGCTTCGTAGCTGGCCGACGAGACCACGCCGCGTTCGTTGGGCCGCCCGCCCACTGCCAGCGGCGCTCCCGCGTCCTCCGCGTGGTCGAGCAGGTGGACGTTGACGTAGAAGGCGTCCATGTCAACGTGGACAACCATGATGAATGATGACTTACGAGTTACGAATTCAAAGGAAGCGAGCGTCGCCGGGCGCGTTCTTCATTCGTAATTCGTAATTAATCTGCCGCTGCCGCCTGCGCCTCAACTAGACTCACGTGCCGGCCCGTGTCGCGGGCGAAGCCTAGAATGTCGATGCGCGCGAGGATGAGGACAGCGGCCGTAAGCCCGGCGGCCTGGAACAGGAACACGAGCCCGTAACTGAGGCCAGGCGCGAGACCCAGCGTCAGCAGGAAGACGTCGCGCAGCGCTCCGCCGACAAACGTCCCCAGCCCCTTGAAGACAAGGATGGAGATGCTCCACAGACCCAGGTAAGCTCCGGCATGCCGGTCGGGTGACATGACGGCCATGAGGCTCAGCCCGCCAAAGGTGTAGACGCCGAAACCACCGCCAAAGACGAGCAAGGCCAGTTCGATGAGGTGGCGCTGGCCCATCATCCCGGCCGCGGCAAGTAAAACGAGCCCCAGGGCCATCGTGAGCAAGCCGGCGGCGGCAATACGGCTCTGCCGCTCCGGCGGGCGCTTGCGCCAGATAACGTTAGCCAGCACGAGCGTAACAACGGTCGCTGTTTGCCAATAGCTATTGAAGCGCGTCGTCACCCCAACATCAAGGCCGAACACGTCCCCGCCGAACGGCTCAAGGATGGCATCCTTCGTCCACGCCGACAGCGTCGCCAGCGACAGGAAGGTGAAGAAAAGCCGGGCGCGCGGGTCGGCCCAGATCTCGCGCAGGACGGCCGCCAGCCGGGGGCGAGAGGTGGTATGCGCTTCACTTGCATCTCGCGTCTCGTCCTTTGTATCCCGCTTTTCGACCCCCACAATCGCAAGAAACCAGAAGAACCCGCCAACAAGCATTGTCACAACGATCATCTGCCAGAACACGCCTGGCGCGTAGACTGGCATCCAAATACTGAAGCCGATACCGGCGATGGCGAAGAAGATGATCAGGATCGTTTCGACAAGGCTAATGGCGACACCCTGGCGCGCCTCGGGGGCGGACTCGCGCACGAGGGCCAGGAAGGGACTGCCCGAGATGAGCGTGCCCACACCGTAGAGCAGCGACGACAGCAGGGCAAAGAGCCAGCCCGCCGCGTCGGTACTCGACGTGCCCAGACGCGCCACGCTGAGGCCCAGAAAAGGCAGCGAGAAGACCATCAGGCCGCGACCGAGCCAGATGAACGGCGTGCGACGCAGCCCGAAGAGGCGCTTGTTGTCGGTCAGATTACCAGCCCACAGGCTGAGCGGCGACAGCAGGTAGCGCAGGGCGATCAGTAAGCCAACCGGCGTCGCCGGAATGCCAAAGTTAGTGATGAGGATACGGTTCCAGATGCTGGTGACCAGGATATCGCCCATGGCCGAGCCGATCTGGAAGCTGCTGAGCCGCAAGGCCCGCCGGAGAGTGAAGGGTCGGTGTTGCACGTCCATAGTGTTTCCCGCGGGATTGTACGCAAAACGAGAGAAAAAGCACAAGCGCTTAGGTTTGCATAGCTGTGCGCAGAAATGCATCGATTTGTTCTGTCCATTCTAGCGCCGTGCCGTGGGGATGAACCCAGGCGAGCTGCCAGTGGTGGTGTTCGCGGCGGCCTGGTTCGCCGCGCCACATATCGGCCGTCCACGCCAGCCAGCCTTCTTTATCGCGCGGCCAGTCCTGACGGCCTTCGGGCGCGGCTGGTTCCCACTGGAGCCACAGCACCGGCGCTGACTGCGCTTCCGCCCACGTGGCGATGTGACCGCGTAGGCTCGCGCCGCTATCGGGCAGGTACATGGTGACGGTGGTGTTAAAGATGACGAGAGGCGCCGCGAGCGGTCGCGGCGTGTGGTCGCCCAGGAAAGAGGGCAAATCGTCCGGCAAGCGCAGCGGGAAGAGACGCACCGGCGCGTCCGAAACCGCAACGGCGCGCAGCGCGGCGATGCCCTCGCGCAGTCGTTCCACACGGGCCACCTGGTCGGCCCAAAGGAAAGCGGTCAGTGTCAATTCGTCGGCGGGCGTGCGCAGGTGGAAAGGGTGAAGGTCGCCGCCGGTGCGCGAGAGAATGGCCGGGCAACAGGGTAGCGGCGGCAGATGGGCTTGACCGTCGGCTGTTGTCGTGAACTGCGGCGGACGGTCGCCCAATTCAAGCAGCGCCCGATCCGGCGCGCCGGCATCGATCAGCCGGTAGGCCCGGCGATCGGCGACAAGGTTCAGCCCGGCGCTAGCACCCAGTTCGAGCAGGTGGACGGACGGCCAGCCCAACGCAGCCACGGGCAGTAGCCAGGCCAGGCCGCGGCCGGTTTCGTTGGTCTGGACATTGGCCCCGCCGATGAACGCCGCCAGCGCGTCGGCGCAGGCCAGGATGACCCGGCGCAGAACGTCGGCGAAGGCAGGGTCGGTCGGGTCAGGGGCGCGGCCGCCGGCGCTGGGATAGAAGGCGGCGAGTGGCGCGGCGGCCGCGACACCGGCCAGCACGTCACGGTGAAGCGCGGCGGGCAATAGCAGCGTCACGTCAAACGGCGCGCGAGCATGGCCCGCTTCCAGCAGCCAATCCACAACGGGGTCAGGTCCCCCGGCTATTAGCCAGCCGCCAACAACCTCGAAGAGTTGGGCATAGAGCGGCGAATAGCCCGCCGCGAACCGCGCCTGATCGCGGAAGGCTTCGGCCAGTTGGGAGCGCAATGAATCTGACACGGATGGGCACGGATTCTACGGATGGACCCAGACAAGACAACGAATTTTGCTCCGTGTCGATGGGTCCAATCCGTGTCCCACCGTGGGGAGACTATTTCTTCAAGATGTGAGTGACGATGGTCGCGCCGCTGCCGCCGATGTTCTGGGTCATGGCCGTGCGCGCGCCCTCAATCTGGAGCGCGCCGGCATCACCGCGCAATTGCAGCGCGGCCTCGACGAGCTGGTACAGTCCGGTCGCGCCGACGGGGTGGCCGCGCGCCTTCAGCCCGCCCATGGTCGAGATAGGAATGCGGCCGCCGCGCCGGATATCGCCGTCAAGACCCAGGCGCACGCCCTGGCCGCGCCCAGCGAAGCCGCACGCCTCCAGCGACAACGCGGCCATGATGCTGAACGCGTCGTGTAGCTCAAAGAGGTCAACGTCCTCAGGACCAATGCCGGCCTGGCGGTAGGCGCGGCCGGCCGAGAGTTCGGCGGCCTTCAACCACAGCATGTCCTCGCGGTCGTGGACGGCCAGCGTGTCGGTTGCCGCGGCCGAACCAGCCACGCGCACCGCGCCGGGCGCGCGCTCAGCGGGCACGAGCAGCAGCGCCGCCGCGCCGTCGCCGATGGGCGAAGCGTCGTAGAGCTTGATGGGGTCCGCTACCTCGCGGCCGCGCTCGTACTCGCGCTCGTCGATGGCGTAGCGGTAGAGGGCGTTGGGGTTCTGGGCCGCGTTGGCGTGGGCGGTCAAGGCAAACGGAGCGAAGTCGCGGTGACTGTAGCCGAACTCGTGCATGTAGCGGCGCATGATGAGCGCGTTGAGCCCGACGAAGGTAATGCCGTGCTCGATCTCGTAATCGGCGTCGGCCGCCGTCGCCAGGGCGGCCGTCGTCTCGCGGCCAAGGCTCTCGGTCAGCTTCTCCACGCCGATCACGAGGACGCGGTCGAGTTCGCCGCTGGCGACGGCCAGCAAGCCCTGGCGCATGGCCGAGCCGGCCGAGCCGCAAGCTGCCTCCAGCCTCACTGCCTCTGTGCCGCGCAGACCGAGGTAGTCGGCCACGAGCGCGCCCAGATGGCGCTGGCCGCCGAGGCGGTCGCTGTTCATGTTGCTGACATAGATGGCATCGACGTTATCGACGCCGGCGTCGGTCATCGCCGCGCGCCCGGCCTGCACGGCCAGTTGGCGCAGTGATTGGTCCCAGTGCTCGCGCACGGGCGTCTGCCCGACACCGAGAATGGCTACTTCACGCATGGAGACTCCGGAAAGAGTTGTCAGTTGATAGTTGTCAGTTAGAAGTTGTCAGTAAAGGGTCGTTCGTCGTTGGGCCGGTAACACTCTCTAGTCTAGCGGGTGGGACTATCAGAAACTACCAGGGTGGGGATTGGCAGGAGTCAGCGGTCAGACGTTTGCACTCGTATCCGACC
>CAZSOD010000161.1:4280-7059 GCA_964608255.1 uncultured Ardenticatenaceae bacterium | reverse complement strand
TGCCGGAAGCGCAGCACCGCCTCGGGGATGGAGTACTCGAAGAACGGGTTCTCATACGTTTCGGAGCGGGCGGCAAAGATAGGGTCAGTCGGCACGTCGAACGGCAGCTTGGCGATGAGCAGCGCCGTCAGCGCCGGGCCAGGAACGTCCACCCCTTCCCAGAAAGAGCGCGTGCCCAGCAGGACACTCCGCCCACCCTCGCGCCGGAACTGCTCCAGTAATTGCTGCCGCGACGCCCCCGCCACCTGGGCCAGCGTCGTGATGTTATGCTTCGCCAGAGGGGACTCGATGGCCGACGCGGTCTGGCTGAGGTGGTTGTTGGCCGTGAAGAGGACCAGCGTGCGGCCGCCAAGCGCCACCGCCGTGTCGATAATGGCCTCCTCAAGAAGGCGCTGGTAGCCCGGCTGGTTTGGCTCCGGAATGTCACTGACCAGGTAAAGCAGCGTCGAGTTTTTGTAATCGAACGGCGAGCCAACGGCCAGTTCGTCCGCTTCGTGGGCGTGCAGCCGGTCGCGCAGGTAGGCAAAGGTGGACTCCGGGCGGCCGTAGCCGGCCGTCCGCAGCGTGGCCGAGGTCAGGACGACCGTTTCTTTATTCTGGAAAATGTGTTTTTCGACCAGCGGCCCCACGTGGAGCGGCGCGGCGTGGAGCGAGATGTTGTCCTTGAACTGCTCCACCCAGTAGATCATGTCCTCGGCCGGCGTCAGTAGCATGGCGTCGAGGTTGACCCGCGCCTCGTCGAGCATCTGCCCATTGCTGACGAGCGCCGCGCGCAGTTCGTCCTCGCCTTCGATGTCTACCGTGTGGGCCAGGTCGGCCACCGTCTGCGCCAGCTTCTGGAAGCCTTTGACGATGACCGCATAGAACTTGCTCAGGTCCGTCCAACTCTCCTCGATGAGGTGGTAGTCGGGCTGAACGCGAACACCGGGCGTCAGGCGTAACTGGGACGCGAACTGCGTCCGTTCCCGCTCCTGGGAGCGCAGGAAAAAGTCGAGCGTGGTGAAAAAGTCCTGGGTCTGGAAGATGGCCGCCTGGGCGTCGGCGCGCATGCGCTCGGCCAGTGCGTCGACGGTCGTGGCGATCTCGCGGGGGGCCGCGGCGGCGATCCGTTGCTGGGCGTTGGCAACTAGCCCAGCCCGCGGCCGCGACGCCTCCTCCAGAATCGTCTCCAGAAACCGCCGGTCGGCGCGAAAACTCAGGCCGTCGGTGACGGCGGCTTCCAGATGGTGCGCCTCGTCGATGATCAGGTCGGTGTATTCCGGCAGGACCATGCCGTTGCTGGCCAGATCGGCCAGCAGCAGCGAGTGGTTGACGATGATCAGGTGGGCCAGTTCGGCGCGGCGGCGAGCGACGTGCAGCGGGCAGTTCTCGGCCGCGCACTGGTCGCTGGTGCAGGTCGGGTTTTCGCCGTTCAGCTTACTCCAGGCCAGCCGCTCGCCCTGGGTGCGCAGGATGATCTCGCCCACGTCGCCCGTCTCGCTGTGCGGCAGCCAGAGCAGGATGCGGGCGTAGAGGGACATCTCGTCGGCGCTGCCGGGGCCGCTGCGGCGCATCTGCTGGAAGAGCCGGGTGCAGAGGTAGTTGCTGCGTCCCTTGCGGACGGCGGCGCGCAAGTCGAGCTTCAGCGTCTCGCGCAGCGCAGGCACATCCTTGTTGATGAGTTGATCTTGCAGGTTGATCGTGTTGGTGGAGATGACGACGCGCCGGCCGTTCTCCGTGGCCCAGAAGGCGGCCGGCAGCAAATAACCAAGGCTCTTGCCCGTGCCTGTGCCCGCCTCGACGAGGACATGGCGGCCCTCGTTGAAAGCGTCGGCGACGGTGCGCATCATCTCCACCTGTTGCGGCCGGTGCTCAAAGCCGGCAAATGCGCGGGCGAAGTGGCCGCCGGGCCGGATGAGCGAGGTGAGCCAGGCTGTGTCCAGTGGCGCGGGATTTTCGGCCGGGACGAGCGTCTGCCCCTCCAGCTTGGGAGCGTGGTAGAGCCGCTCGAGATGGCCGCGCCGGCGCAGTTCGTTGCCCTCGAAGGCGTGTTTGGCTCGCTCGGCCAGCACGTCCTCGAAGAACAGAGTCTCCGGCCAGCCCAGTTGCCGCCCGGCGGCGATGATCTCCTCCAGTTCGGCTAGTCCCAGCGCGAGCGCGCGCTCGCGCAAGGCCAGGAACAACTCGACCGTCTGCTCGGCGTCGGCCAGCGCCCGGTGGCCGCGGCCGTCGCTCAACGGGAAAGCCAGGTAATCGGCCAGCGCGCCGAGGTTAAAGCGCCCGGCTTCCGGGACGAGAATGGCGGCCAGCGTCACCGTGTCGATGCGCCTGTTGCCAATACCGAGGCTCGCCTCGCGCAGGAAGCCGAGATCGAACTCGACGTTGTGGCCGACGATCACGTAGTCGCCGATTTTCGATTTCAGCCGCGAGCGCAAGCTGTACAGCGTAGGGGCGTCGGCCACCATCTCGTCGGTGATGCCGGTAAGTTGGTTGACATAAGGCGGGATGTCGCGCAGGGGGTTGACGAGCGAACCGAACTCATCCTCGACGGCGGCGCCTGTAAAACGAACGACGCCGATCTCGATGATGGCGTCACGCGCCGGGTCCAGTCCGGTGGTTTCCAGGTCGACCGCCACGTAGGTCGTTGTCATGACCGGGCATTATATCATTTGTTCTAGTAGTGGGCAGGGGGCAGTTGGCACTGGTCAGTGGTCAGTGGTCAGTCGGCGTTGGGCGTTCGGCCCGCATCTGAGGATGCGGACTCTACGCGCGGCGGTCGGCGGCCGTTCGTCAGCGGTCG
>CAZSOD010000161.1:0-4180 GCA_964608255.1 uncultured Ardenticatenaceae bacterium | reverse complement strand
GAGTCAGGTTGCGCGGCCACGACCTCAACGAAAACCCGATAGTCGCCCGGCTCGACGGCTGGCCCGCCCGCGCCCCAGGTGTAGCGGCCGGCGGCATCGCGCGGCCACGCCGGGCAGCCCGATTCGTTGCCGCCGAAGATGCAGTAGGGCGCGGTCAGTTCATCCTTGGCGTAGTTGAGGTTCTCCCCCACCACGACGAAGCGCACACCCCGAATGCCGTCGCCGTTGTTGCCGCCGACGCGGTTATCGACGGCCACGGCCTGAAAGAGCGAGTCGGGGTCGCGGTCAACCCGGCTGAGGATGTTGGCCGTGCCCTCGCACTCGCCGGCCGGGGCATCGTTGTCCACATCCGGCGGGCCGGCGGGGCCGGAAGCGAGCGGCGCGGAGGTAGCGGCAACCGCGGGGGAGCCGGCCGTTGGCGCATTTTCGGCCGGCGTCCGGCAGGCCACCGACCCGGCTATCAGCGCCGCCAGAGCCAAAAGCCACCTCAGTCTGACACCCATGAGTTGCCCTCCCTGATCAGGCGAATACGCGGCCCCTGCCAGCAGATTTAAGGCAGCGTCACTCGAAACGGAAAGTTCCAGTTCCAGACGTTGCCAAACGTCGGGTCGTCTTGCTCGGCCGTCACGGTGATCGACGCGAAGTAGTTGCCGCTCTTGACCAGCGGCCCACCCTCGCCCCAGGTAAAGCGACCCTGGTCGTCCACCGGCCACGGGCGGCAGGTCGGCTCGCCGCCGCCGAAGACGCAGTAGCCGGCGGTTTGCTCCTTGCGGGGGTACTCAATGCCCTCGCCGGTGATGCTGAACTCGACGAACTGTATCCCTGCCCCCTCGAAGTCGCCCACGTTCAGGTCGCGCACGTCCATGCGGAACAGGAACGTGGGATCGACGATCACGTTACCAACCACGTGGTCGGTGGGGAAGGAGCCGCCGGGGGCGTCGTTGTCGATGTCGGGCGGCGCGCCGGCCACGGGACGGGTGGCCGTGGCGGTCGGCGTGATCGCCGTCGCGGTGGGCGGCGCCTGCAACTGAGGCGTCGGCGGGATGGCCGCGGGCGGCGGTAAGGTGGTCACGTCCACGTCGCAAGCGATCCACTGCGGCCCGGCGCTGACCCAACCGACAAGGCCGGTCGCTTCCACCTGAACCTGTAGCCATTGGCCCAAGGGGAAGCCATTGATACTGAAGGCCAGCGGCCGCAGCAACGTATTGGCTCCCAGCCCGGCCAGCGGCGGGTCATAGGCCGTCCCTGGTCCGGAGCGAAGGTTCACGCCGCTGACGACAGTGCAGCGGCCCGGCTCGGCCTCCACTACCGCAATTGTTGCCGGCGGCTCGGTCGCGCCGGCCGTTGGCAGCTCGGCGGCCGGCGCAATCGTGGCGGTCGGCACGGCCGGGGGCGTATCGCCTGTGATCGCCGCCACGGTTTGAGCCACGGTGATGGCTTCCACCGTCTGCCGGACGGAGGTGGCAACGAGGTCGTCAGCGGGGGCGAGCGTTGGTTCAACCGCGCCGCCTGACCTGCCACAGGCGGCCAGAACCAATGCGCCGCCCGTTATGATCATCCCGACCACGGTTCTCGCATTCATCACCCACCTCCTCCGGAGGATTGCAACGCCTCGATGCGCGGGGCGCAGAGTTGTTGCACGATCCGTTCGACCATGTAGGTATCGATCGGGAAGGCCTCGCCCTGCCGCACGCAGTCGTTGTAGTAGTCGAGCGCGCGGGCGCGCGCCGCGGCGCTCTCGTCGGTTGCGCCGCGTTCGGCCAACAGAAACGCGCGCCACTCATAAATGGAACCGAGCGCTTGCCACGTCTGCGCCGCCAGCCGCGGATCGTTGGCCGTCGCCAGTTCGTCCGCGCCGCTCTCCAACGTCGCGGCGGCCTCGTCGATCCGAGTTTCGGCCGTTGCCGGGTCGCCGTCCTGATAAGTTACCTCGGCCAGCAACCGCAGCGCGATGGCGCGACCCACCCGGGCGATGCCGGCCACGGGCACGCCGTACGTTTCGGTCTGGTTGCCCTGCACCGCCACGACGGTGTAGTCGTCCAGCGCGGCCTGCGCCGCCTCGCGCACGGCGGCCAGCGCCGTCGGGTCCTCGCCCGCGCCGCGCGCCTCGGCCTCGTTCAACAGGCGCTGGGCGCGCAGGAAGCCGACGCTACCCAGACCGATGCGCGCGCGGGGGTTATTCGGATTGAGCCGCAACGCCTCGCGGAAGGCGGTCTCGGCCGCGGCCAGTTCGGCTTCGTCGCTTTCGGCGCGCTGCGCGCGGTAGAGGTGTTCCTGGCCCAGGAAGTACTGGATGACGTCGGAATCGGGGGCTTCGACCGCGGCCCGCTCGAATGAAGCCAGCGCCGCCGCCTGTTCGCCGATGATCTCCTGCCGCAGCCCCAGCGTAACCAGCACCGCAGCGCTGGCCAGCGGCCGCAATTCGCGCAGGACATCCTCGCGCGGATCGGTTACGTCGAAGGCGGGAAAGCGCGAAGTCAACTCGTAGTTGCCGACCATGTTGGTAAAATCCGCGCCGTACTGCGGGCGCAGGTAGAGACGCAGCGACAAATCAGCCTGGTCGCCGGCCGGCCGGATATCGCCAAAGATGACCACGTCGGCGTTCAGATCATCGGCCGCCTGGTCCGCCAGCGTGGGCGCGGGGGGCGGGCCGACCACGCCGATCACCACGTTGTGGTCGCGCTTCAGTTCCGGGGTGTCGTACCAGACTTGGACCTCTGGCAGGTCGGCGAACGTCGCCGTCAGCTCCCGCGCGACGCTCTCAGCCATGCGCCGGCCGCCCGTCTCGCCCGCGGGGTCCAGTCGCCCCGCTTCATCCTGCACGGCAAACTGGGCGACGGCAATGTTGAAGACGCCGGTCATCTTATCTCGCGGCCGCAGGTTAATGACGTCGAGCGCGACGAGGGCTGCGACCACGGCGGCGGCCAGCAAGGCGACGGAGCCAATCACCAGCGCCCCGCGGAACAGCCGGGCTCGCGCTTCGCGGGCGGCGGCGGCCTGGCTGGCGTCGAGAAATTCCTGCTCGCCCGCGCTGAGCGGATCGGGCGGGGCCGCGGTCCATTCCAGCGTTCGTGCCAGTCGCGCGCCGCGGTAGAGCGCGCCGGGGTCGCGCCCCAGCTTGATCCAGTCGTCAACATCCTGCGTTAGCTGCCGGTGGCGGATTAGCCCCTCGCGGTCCTGATTCAGCCACGCGCGCAGCGTCGGCCATTCGCGGATGAGCGCCTCGTGCGTCACTTCGACGACCGGCGTATTGGCGGGCGGAACGGTCGCGGTGGTCACCAACCGGGCATCGATCAGGACGTTCAGCACGGCATCGAGCGTCTGCTGGTCGGTGGCGCGCGTGATAAGTTCGCTGAAGGGCGCGCGGCGTCGGGTGTCAGGCGCGCCGTCGTCGGCGCTTTCGCCCAGCTCTGTCAAGCGGACGAAAATGGCGCGGGCGATCGGGCGCTGTTCGGGCGTCAGGCGCTGCTGGAACACAGTTTCGGCCGTCCGGGCAATAGCGCCGCGCACCCCGCCCGCTTCACGATAGCCCGAAAGGGTCATCGTCCGGCCGCGCCGCCGGCGCCACGTTTCCAGCAAGGCATGGGAGAGCAGCGGCAGCGCCCCCGGCTCGCCGCCCGCCTCGTCGAGCATCAGCTCCACCAGCCCCTCTTCGATCGTCCAGTTGCCGCGCGCCGCCGGCTCGACAATGACCCGGTACAACTCGTCGCGACTCATGGCCCCGATGAACTCCTGATGGCCGGCGATCAGGTCGCGCAGCCCGTTGTGCTCCGCAAATCGGGCATAGAAGTCGGCGCGCAGGACAACGAGAACGGCCACGGGCGCGGCGGGGTCGAGCGCAGCCACAAGCGCGTCGAATAGGGCGCGGCGCTCACCCGGATCGCGAGCCAGCGAGAAGACCTCCTCGAATTGATCGATGACCAGGAGAAACCGCGGCCGCCCCTCGCGCTCCAGTAGCGCCCTGGCCGCTCCAGCCAGCGCGTCCGGCGCGGCAGCCAATTGTTGCGCCAGTTGCGCGACAGCCGCCGGCGGCGCATCCGCCGCGCTGAGCGCGACCGCCAGGGTGTCGAGCGGGTGAGCGCCGGGAGTGAAAACGCGAATGGCCCATTCGGTGGAGCCGGCGGGCGGCAGGCTGCCGTCGGCCAGCGGGCGGCCGGCGCGCAGGGCTGGAACCACCCCG
>CAZSOD010000160.1:0-7126 GCA_964608255.1 uncultured Ardenticatenaceae bacterium | reverse complement strand
CGACGCAGACGAACGATGAACTGACCACTGCCTCTTGATTATCGCTCCAGCGCGGCTCGAAAGGACTCGTGCTGCGCGTGAGCGATGGCTACGGCCAGGGCATCGGCGGCGTCGTCGGGACGGGGCGTCTCGGCCAGGTCAAGGAGGTGACGCACCATGAGCTGCACCTGCGCCTTCTCAGCCTTGCCATAGCCGGTAACGGCCTCCTTCACCTTCGGCGGTGAGTACTCGCTGACCGCCACACCCGCTTCAGCCAGGGCCAGCAGCAGGACCCCGCGCGCCTGGCCCACGGCAATGGCCGTCGTGATGTTACGCCCGAAGAACACCTGCTCCACACCGGCTGTATCCGGCCGATGCTCCGCCAGCAGCGCGCGCAACTGATGGAAGATGGACTGGAGGCGCTCCGCCGGGGGATCGCCTGCCGGAGTCGAAACGACGCCGTAGGCGACCAGCGTCAGGCGGCCGTCTGCGGCGTCGATGATCCCGTAACCGGTCGTCGCCGTGCCCGGATCGAGGCCCAGGATGCGCATGAGGCGGAGCCTGCCGGCTAGGCGGTCTCCATCGCGGCCATCGCTTCTTCGCTCAACTCGAGGGTTGAGTAAACATCCTGCACGTCGTCGAGTTCCTCGATCTTCTCGACCAAGTTCATCACCTGCAGGGCCTCGTTTTTGCCCAATTCGAGCGGGTTGTTGGGATCATAAATGAGCGAGGCTTCCTCAGGAGTCACACCCGCTTCTTCGAGCGCCAGCCGGACGGCATTGAAGGCGGCAACATCGACGTAGATCTCAGCCACGCCATCATTAAACTGGACGTCATCCGCGCCAGCGTCGGCGGCGATCATGAACAACTCGTCCGGGTCCACCCTCTCGGTGACGCTGATGTACCCCTTGCGCGTGAACTGCCACGACACCGCGCCGGCCTCGGCCATCGTGCCGCCGTACTTGCTGACCGCGTGACGCACGTCGGCCACTGCCCGGTTGCGGTTATCCGTCACGACGTGGACGAGGATACCGGCGCCGTGGGGGCCATAAGCTTCATAGACGGCCTCGATCAATTCGCCGCCCTCCAATTCGCCCGTGCCGCGCTTAACCGCCCGGTCGATGTTATCCTTGGGCATATTGGCCGCGCGGGCCTTGGCCACGGCCAAACGCAGCGAGGTATTGCTGTTGAGATCGCCGCCGCCTTCGCGCGCCGCAATGGTGATTTCCTTGGCGATGCGCGTAAATTCCTTACCGCGCTTGGCGTCGCTGGCCGCCTTCTTGTGTTTGATGGTGGACCATTTTGAGTGTCCTGACATGTTCCTTTCTCCGGGACGCGGGGATGCGCTACAGTGTAAGCGAATGCAGCTGTGGGAGCCGCAAACGAGCGTCACAATATTTGCTGCGATTATAGCGCAAAGGGCCGTTATGCGCGATAGCCAGTTGGGGTGGTCACAGGATGGCGGAGGGTTCGCGACCTTTAGCTGACCATCTCCGGGCTGTTACCCGGCCACATCACGTCTAGCATCTCCGGCGCGTAGCGGCGGGCCATGTCGTCGGTCACCGTATAACTGCGGCAGATCTCCCGGTAGAGGTGGGCGCTCGGCCGCCAGGTGCGCTCCTGCGTATCGGGGTCAAGGGCAATGAGGCCGAAGCGCTGCGACCAGCCGCGCTCCCACTCGAAGTTATCGACCAGCGACCAGTGGTAGTAGCCCATCACCGGGAAGCAGAAACTGATCGCCTGCCAGACTTGCCGCAGGTGGTCAAGGATGAAGCCCGGCCGGATGCGATCGGTCGCGTCGGGCACGCCGTTCTCGGTGATATAGATGGGCTTACCGTAGGGCAGCACGCGCTTGATCATCCGGTAAAGGCCATAGGGGTAGACCTCGCCGTAGTTGCCGTCGCTGACGATCGCGCCTTCGCCCCACTGTCGCTCGACGAACCCCTTCGGCGGAGGGAACTTGACGTGGAAGCGGGTGTAGTAGTTAATCCCGCTAAAGTCGGCCGTGCCGGCCAATCCCTTGATTTTGTGGCGACCGAAGGGGGTACGAAAGATGCCCGTGTGCAGCGCCGCGGGCCAGGCGTCGTTGTAGAAAGCCGACACGCGCCGCGCCCACCAGCGATCAAGGGCGTTGCCGTCAGGTGGCGCTTCAAAGACCTGCATGTTGTCGGCCGTGCTGACCAGCGCCGCGGGGTAGCGCTCCTTGATGGCCTGGTAGGCCGCAGCGTGACAGCGTAGCAAGTGGCCAATACCCTCGTTGAGCGCGCCGAAGCCGCGTTTCGTATGGGGAAAATCGCCGGTCAGGTAGCGCAGGACCGCATAAGTGATCGGCTCGTTGATGGTCACCCATTTGGGCACGAGATCGCCTAACACGTCGACGACCTTGGCCGCGTAGCGCCGGAAGTACTCGACAACGATGTCGTTGTTGAAGTCGCCCTTTTCAACCAGCCAGAGCGGGTTGCTGAAGTGGTGGAGCGTGACCATCGGCTCCAGGCCGGCGGCGCGGCAGTGCTGGAGGATTTCGCGGTAGCGGCCGAGCGCGGCGTCGTCAAAGACGCTCGGCTCCGGCTCGATGCGGCTCCATTCCAGCGACAGCCGGTGGGCGTTCGTGCCCAATTCGGCCGCCAGGTCCAGGTCACGCTCGGCATTGCGCCACCAGTCGCAGGCCACGGCCGCCGTATCCGGCCCACAGGGCATCCGGCCGCTCTGCTCCCACGTCCACCAGTCGCTGTTCTTGTTGCCGCCCTCCACTTGATAGGCGGAGGTGGCCGTGCCCCAGAGGAAGTCCGGCGGAAAGGTCATCGTCGCGTGCGCCATGTGGAGATTATAGAGAGGTGTGGCGGCAAGACGCAAAGCAAGGTTCGAGGAACTAGGGGCTAGGGAAGAGACCTTCGCGCTGGCCCCTCGGCCCTATGGCCTGCCCCCTTACTTGCGGCTTTGCGTGAGCCCTTCTTCGGTCTATACTTGCCCCTTGTGAGCATTGTCGTCCCCTCTAGCGGCTACTATCTTGCCAACCGCCTCGGCCGCATCCTCTTCGATTCAATGGAAGAGTGCCTCGGTCGCAACGGGCTGAATGCGCTGCTGAACCTGAGTGGGCTGGGCAACTACATCACCGCGCCGCCGGCCGATGACCTGGCGCTAGGCTTTGACATCGCCGCTGTCTCGAACCTGAACCGCGCGCTGGAAATGGTCTACGGGCCGCGCGGCGGCCGGGGGCTGGCGCTGCGCGGCGGTCGAGCTATGTACGACCGGCTGATGGCCGTTTTTGACCTGCCCACGGGCATTAACGACCTGGCCTTCCGCCTGCTGCCCGTCCAGACGAAGTTAAAGATGGGCCTACCCGCGTTCGCCAAACTCATCAGCCAGCATAGCGACCTGGCCTGTCGTGTCGCCGACCGTGGCGCGCACTTCGACTACGTTGTCGACCGCAGCCCCGATTGCTGGGGGCGCGAAGCCAAGACCCCGTCCTGCCACCTGACCGCCGGCCTCTTGCTAGAGGCGGCCAGCGCGCTGGGCCGCGGCCAGGAGTTTCGTGTCGTCGAAACCGAATGCCGCGCAACCGGCGCGACGGCGTGCGTCTTCCGCATCGAGAAAGAACCCATCGCATGATCCGCGCCCGCCTTCGCGCCCTTCGCCCGGACGTCGCTGTCGCTCTGGGCTACCTTATCCTGCCCGTGCTGCTCTATGCGGGAGTCACGCTTGGCCCGCGGACAATGATCCCGGCCGACAACCTCTTCCAGTGGGCTCCCTGGAATGCCCACGCCGCCGAACTGGGCGTCGGCGCGCCGCATAATGCGCTCATCGGCGACCTTGTCATCCAGAATTACGCTTGGAAGCAGTTCACGATGGAGAGCTTGCGCGGCGGCGAGATCCCGCTGTGGAATCCTTACCTTTTTGCCGGCGCGCCCTTCCTGGCCAACGGGCAGCACTCAATGCTCTACCCGTTCAGCGTCCTGTTCCTCCTGCTGCCCCTGGCAAAAGCCTATGGCTGGTTCGCGCTAAGCCAAGTGTGGCTGGCCGGGCTGTCCATGTACGCCTTCGGCCGCATTGTGGGTCTGCGGCGCGGCCCGGCGGCTCTGGCCGGGCTGGTCTACCAGGGCGCGCAATTCCTCATCATCAGCGCCGCCGTCTTCCCAATGATCGCCGGGGCCGTCGTCTGGCTGCCCCTGCTCCTGGGCTGCGTCGATCGCGTTATCACCACCGCCACCGGCACGCCGCGCGCCCGCTCAGGGACCATCCTCTGGGTCGCCCTCGGCGCGGTCGCCCTCGCGGGCCAGGTTCTGGCCGGCCACGCCGAGTTCACTTACTACACGCTACTGGTGATGGGGCTATACGCGGCGTGGCGGCTGGTCGCCGCATTAGGAATTAGGAATGACGAATTAGGAATTCAGAATGGGGAGCGCGCCTCCGCATTCGTCGTGCGTCGTTCGTCGTTCGTCGTTCGTGTGGCCGTCTGGCTCTTCGCTCTCGTCGCCCTTGGCTTGCTCATCGCGTCGCTCCAGCTGGCGCCCTTATTTGAGGTCGGGCAGACGAACTTTCGCGCCGGGTCGGCCAGCTATGACGAGGTGCGCGGTTGGGCTTTCCCGTGGCGCAATGCGCTGACGCTGCTGCTGCCCGATTTCTACGGCAACCCGACCGATCACGCCTATCGCGACGCGTTCAGCGGCCGGATAACGCCACTCACAACCAATGCCGCGGGGCAGACCAACCCGCGCGGCGCTGGCGCCTCCAGTTGGGGCCTGAAGAACTACGTTGAAGGCGCGTGGTATATGGGCGTGCTGCCATTGTTGCTGGCGGGGCTGGGGGCGGCGTCGGTGTTGCGGTCGCGGGACGACCGTCGACGGCCGACAGCCGACCGTCGCCCGAAGGCGACGGATGACCAGCGGCCGACCGCGAACGACCACCGACAAACGGCCGACGACAACTTACCAACGACCAGCGGCAACCTTGCGGCTGCTGTCGGCGGTCCGCAGTCGGCTGTCGTCTCCTCTGGCCGCTTCTTCGTCCTCCTCGCCCTGCTCTCCGTCGCCTTCATCTTCGGCACGCCGCTCTACGCGCTGCTGTACTACGGCCTCCCGTTCATCGACCAGTTGCACACGCCCTTTCGCTGGGTGTTTCCGCTGGCCGTGGCCGTGGCCGCGCTGGCGGGGATCGGCGCAAATGCGATATACGAGATACGAGACAGGAGATACGAGTTAGGAGAAGATTCGCCACTCGCCGCCGGCCGCTCGTCCCTCTTCACTCGTCTCTCGTATTTCGTGTCTCGTATCTCGCTCCTGGCAGGTCTATTCGTCTTGGCAGCACTGCTGCTGAGCCGTTTCGCCTACGCCCCGCTGGCGGGGCTGATGGAGCGTGTGTTCCGCGGTCTGGCCGGCGCGGCCGATGCCTTCCCCTCGGCCGCGGCGTTCTACAGCTACCAGTTCTGGAACGTCCTCGTCTTTGGGATCATGCTCACGCTGTCGGGCGCGCTCCTGAGTTACGAAATACGAGGTACGAAATACGACTCCCGGAGCGCCACCCGTCAATCGCCACCTGTCACCCGTCGCCTCTTCATCCCCCTGGGCGCCGCCCTGATCATCGTTGATTTGTTCCTCGCCAGCGCCGGCTTCCACACGTCGGCCGATCCCGCGCTGCTCGACTTCACGCCGCAAGCCGTTGCCTGGCTCCGGGAACAGCCGGGCGAATGGCGGCTGACGACCTATGACCCGGCGGGCAGCGCGCCGCTGAACGCCAACACACCCTGGCTTCACGACCTGCTCGACGTGCGCGGCTATGACTCGATCATCCCCCGGCAGTTCGTGGATTACATGACGGCCATCGAGCCGCAAAATGGCCTGATCTACAATCGCATCCAGCCCGCCGGCTCGCTGGCGGCGTTAGCGTCGCCCCTGCTCGACGCGTTGGCAGTGCGCTACGTTATCAGCAGCGGCCCGATTGACTCGCCCAAGTACCGGCTGGCCTGGGAAGGTGAGGGCGTTCGCATTTACGAGAACCTCGGCGCAATGCCCCGTGCCTACACGTTGCCGCAGACGGCGACGGCCATCGCGGCCAGCGGGCTGGCCGCGATGGCCGAGTTTGACCCGCGCCAGTTCGTGGCTGTTGGCGTCGGCGACTTCCCCGACCCGGCGGCCAAACCGGTAGCGGGCGAGCTAATGCCGGCCACGATAACCGAGGCGCGCAATAACCAGGTCGTCGTCAACGTGACGGCGGACGCGCCCGCGTGGCTAGTGCTGGCCGATAGTTACTCCCCCGGCTGGCGAGCTTACGTCCGCCCGGCCGGCAGCGGCGAGGAAGAGGAGCGCGAGGCGGCCATCGTGCGCGTCAATGGCAACTTCCGCGGCATAGCCCTGGAACCCGGCGAGTGGACCGTCCGCTTCCGCTACAGCCCACGCAGCTTCTGGCTCGGCGGGCTGATGTCGTTCATGGGCGTCACCGTGCTGGGCTTTGCTCTGGCGGTGTGGGCCTGGCGGCGCTTCTACCGCGCCGAGCACACGGCAACAACCACGCGCAGCGTGGCGAAAAACAGCGCCGCGCCGATGATCCTTAGCCTCTTCAACAAGGGTATTGACTTTGTCTTTGCCGCGTTCTACCTGCGCGTGCTCGGCCCGGCGGCCGCGGGCAGTTTTGCCACCGCCATCGCCACGGCTGGCATCTTCGAAATCGTCGCCAACTACGGCCTCAACATTCTGCTCATCCGCGAAGTGTCGCAGGAACGCGACCGGGCGGCGCACTTTCTCTTCAATTCCAGCCTGCTGCGGCTGGGTACGGCCGCGGTGGCCCTGCTGCCCGTCGCCGGTTACATCTGGTTTGGCTCGCGCGGGCCGAACCCGCTGACCGGGGCGGAACTGGCGGCCATCGGCTTTATGATGATTGGGATGGTCTTTTCCGGCCTGGCCCTGGGCGTGTCCGGCCTGTTCTACGTCTATGAGCAGGCCGAGGTGCCGGCGGCCATGTCCACCGTGACGACCATCCTGAAGGTCGCGCTCGGGGTAGGCGTCTTACTGGCCGGGTTCAGCTTCGTCGGGCTGGCGGCAGTGTCCATTGCGGTCAACCTGATCACGCTCGTGCTACTGGCGTCTCTGGCGGCGCGGCGCTTCGGGTTGCGCGGACCGTGGGCCGTCGACCGGCCGCTGTTGCGGAGCATGGT
>CAZSOD010000159.1:0-7194 GCA_964608255.1 uncultured Ardenticatenaceae bacterium | reverse complement strand
GTGAAACGCTTCATCTTCTTCCTCTTCAGTGCTTGCCTCGACGGTCGCTACCGGTACGTCTGGTTGTTGATCGGCCGCGGCGGTTATTGGTCCATGCCAACGGGCAGGTAGAGCTTGTAATCGCCTCTGACAAAGGTCGCCGTGACCGTCTGATTGCGCGTCACGGTAAGCTGTTGCGACAGGCCGGAACCGGTCATGTCGCCGCTCCAGCCGGAAAAGGCCCAGCCGGCAGCCGGCGCGGCGGTCAGCGTCACCTTTTCGCCGCAACCATAGGTTGCCTTGTTGGGCGACAGCGTCACGTTGCCCTGGCCGACCTTATTGACGGTGACGGTGAAGTTGCCGGGGGTGCCGCCGTCCTCCGGGTTAATGGGGGAGGCGCTGTTAAAAAAGTAGTCGACGATGGCCGTGTAGGCGGGGGCCGGGCGGCCGGGCGGCGTGCCGTGGTTGGCGCCATAGACGCCGGAGCGGGCGACGTTCAGGTTGTGGCTGAAGCTGCCGCCGGAGGTCCAGGCCGTGCCGTTATAGGAGTAGGAGAAACTCCAGGAGCTGCCCACGCGCGTGATGCGCAGGAAGGGCGGCGTGCCGCCGGTCAACTCGATGCCGGGCACCATCGGCTTCGGGTCGCCATTCAGGAAGCGCGCCGCGTAGAGGCGGGTGGTCGCGCCGTCGTGGTAGACCTCGAAGCGCAGGTAGTTCTGGCTGTCCTGTTCCACCAGGATGCCCTGCATCTGGTAGCGCTGGGTGACGACCGACTCGAACTTGGCGACAACCTCGAAGTCCGTGTTCTGCGTCGGCTGCATGACGCGCACCGAACGGTTGCCTTCTAGCCAGATATTGTGCGACACGTTGGCCGGCACGTTGAGCAGCAACTGGGTGCCGTTGATGGAATACGAGCCGTCGCCGACCGGGTTGACAAACGTCCACACCGGATTGAGCCCGCAGCTGTTGAAGTCGTCGGAAACGGGCGAGGCCGCATTGGCGGCGATGAAGTTGGCAGTGATGGTCTTCGTCCGGTCCATGACGATGACCGCCGGGTTGTTGGCCCCCGTCAGGTCACCCGCCCAGCCGCCAAAGATGAAGCCGGTATTGGGGACAGGCGTCAGGGTGACGACTTCGCCGTAGGTGTACTTGTTCTTCTTGGGGCTGACGTTGACGGTGCCCTGGCCGTTAATGGCTATATTGAGCTTGATATCTTCGGCCAAGGGCTGGAAGACGGCTCCAACGGTCACGTCCTGGGTGATGTCGAAGACGATCGGGTTCTGGTTGCCGGAGAAGTCGCCAGTCCAGTTCGCCAGCCCATTGTTGCCCTCGCCCACGGCGCGAATCTCGACGCGCTCGCCATAGGCGTAGTTCGGCTTGTTGGGGGTGACGACGATGTCGCCGTTGGCCGGGTTCTGGACGTTGATCGTGTAGGTCGCCGTGGTGATCGGCTTGACCGTCACGTTGCCGAAGCTGACCATGGCCTGATGGGCGACGAGCAGAATGGAGCCGCGGTCAGGCTCACCGGCGTTGCCGGCAGCCGTCATGTACCACTCCGCCGGTTCGGAGTCACCCGCGGGCCAGAACTTGAAGCGGTAGGTGGAGGGCGAGCCGGCAATGCCCGACGCCTGGACGCTGAGCTTGAAGATGTAAGGGGTATTGAGCGCGATGGTCCGGTCGGTGCGGCTGGCGATGATGTTGCTGGCGCCGCCGCCATTACCACGCATCTCGAAGGCGGTGGTTCCGTTAGGGGCCCAACGGTGCCAGGCCAGCGCGCCAAAGCGACGCCAGCCCTCGTTGGGCTGCGCGCCGTTGCCGGTGTCGTAGTGGCCCAGCCAATGAACGATCATGCCCACGCCCGCGCCGTTGCTGGGCGGGCCCCACTCGGCCGTATTGAGCGACTTGACCGTGACCGGCACCGTGACTTCATAATCCGTCCAGCTAACGTCGCCGATGGCGACGAGCCGGTCGTAGCCGGGGACGACGTTCTCAAGGCGGCCGTTGGCCAGGGTCCACTGGCCGTCGACGACCTGCGCTCCGGACTGAACGCCGGGCAGCGCGCCCCAGTTGGCGGTGTAGGGCAGGGGCCAGGTGTTGCCGGCGTCGTAGTTGACGGTGACAGTCTTGGTAATCTGCGTGACGCCGTCGCTGGCCTTGATGATCACGGTGTTGGGGCCGTCATTCAGCTGGGCATAGGGCAACTCAATATTGAAGTCGCCCGCGCCATAGAGGCGCTCGCCGGTCGAGCCGATGGTCAGGTTTCTGTCCGCGCCGCCGTTGAGCGAGTACTTCAGCGAGGTAGTCCCGGTTACGCGACCGAGGATATTGATCCACTCCTGCGGGTTGCCCAACTGGCCGAAGTTCTGCGTTGTGCCATACCAGACGTCGATAGTGGGCGCGTCGGGCGACGCCGGAGCCGCGCTGGACGGGGCCTCATAGGGAATCACTGGGTACGGATAGGGAGCGCCGTCCTCGATGGGCGGCACATCCGTCTCGCGGAAGGCGGGATCGGACGGCAGGGGCTGTGAATCGACCGCATCGCCCTGGGCAGGGGCATCGGCATAGATAAACGTGGGCAGCGCTGACAGCAAGAGAATCGCTGCCAGCAACAGCAGAATGCTCCTTGGTTTACTCATTTGGCCTTACTCCTTCGCTTCTGTCTACGGTATTGTTACCGGCTTACAACTTTTCTTAAGAGCAGTTGCGCCGGCTTCCGTTTTCACGCGCTCTTTGCGCCGTCGATGCAAACGGCAGCGCGCTCTCGCGCGGACATGCCGCCGCGAGCAACCGAGACCCTCCCAAACCATGAAGCGCCAAGCGCGGTGCAAACACCTATCAGAGACGGGGACGACCGCGAGCGCCCCGCCTCCCCCGATTGGATTCCTTACTTGCTTGTCCGCAAGCGCTGCGGCACCAGCCGCGGCCAGCGCCGGTCGATCCCAAGGGCCTTGACAAGCAGTTCGTACAGTTCCATCACCAGCGGCCGTTGCAGGAGCAGCGTCACGGCAATGTAGATAAGCGCGCCAACGATGATGATGGCGACGAGCGATAACACGTTGGTTCCGCCAAAGGCCGCGGTGATCGGCCCGCTGAGCAGATAGACGCCGAGGGCCATGACACCGCCGCTGGCAAGGAACGGTAAGCTCTGGACAAACGTCTTGCGACCGGTGCCGGGCAGAATCTGGTTGACCTGGAAAACGTTGAACAGCATGGTTACGGTATGGGCCAGGGAAACGGCCAGGGCGACGCCGGTGATCCCCCACGGGCCCATCATCAGGAAGATGAGCGGGATCATGATCGCCAGCAGCACCAGGCTGGCGCTGATGTTGCGTCGAGGCTGACCAACCGCCAGGAAGATAGGTGACGCGTTGGTGGAGATGGGCCGGGTGATGCCGTAGAGGGCAAAGATCTGCCATAGCGGGATCATCGGCAGCCACTTTGCTCCCAGCAAGACGGGCACCAGAATGGGCGCGACGATGGCCAGACCGACCGACATGGGCACAATCATCAGCAAGACCATGTTTGTGCTCTTCAGGTAGGCGCGGGCCAGGCGCGGCTTGTCGTCCTGCAGCTTGGCGTAGGACGGGAAGAGAACGTTGCCGAAGATGGATGAGGTGAGCATGTCGCTCAGCCGGGTCGTCAGGTCGTACGCCTTGCCGTAGTAGCCGACCGGGGTCGCGCCAAAGCTGCGGCCGACGATCAGCGTGTCGATCTGGGTCTGGAAGTAACGCAGGACGCCGCTGCCCATCGTCGGCACGCCAAAGTTCAGCAGACTGCGGACGATCTCCGACTCCCACTTGCGCGGCTTGAGCCAGATCCAGGGGCGGTAGAAGCCCCACGTCAGTATGGCGCGAATGACTTCGGCGGCGATGTTGCCGATGACGAGGCTCCAGACGCCGAAGCCCAGGACGGCGAAGATGATGGCGATGATGGTCGAGGCGAGCTCGCTGGGAATCTGGGCCAGGCCCAATTGCTTGAAGCGCAGGTCGCGGCGCAAGAGAGCTTCGGGGACGATCCACAGTCCGTCGGCGGTGACGACGAGAGCCATAGTGCGCAGAACGGGCACGAGATCAGCGCCGCCGCCCAGGAAATTAGCCAGGGGCGCGGCGAGGAGCATGACGATGCCGGTGACGGCCATACTTGTCAGCATGACCAGGACGAAGGCGTAGTGGGCGACCTTGTGGATGTCGTACTTGGTCTGCACGATGGCCGGGCGCATACCCAGGTCGGTGAACAGGTTGGCCGTGTTAAGCAGGATCATCGACATGGCGATGAGGCCAAAGTCCGGCGGGTTGAGCAGGCGCAGCAGGATGATCGCCAGCAGCATGGAGATGGGGCGCATCCCCAGCGACAGGCCGGCCATAAACATGCTGCCGCGCGCGGTGCGGACTTTCAGATTGCTCAAGCAGCACCTCGCTGATTCCGGCCGGCCGTTGCGGCCGGCGCGGACGGGATAGATAAAGCATCCGGCCGGCGCTCGCCGGCCAGCCGCTGATACAGTTGTTCATACTGGACGGCGACGGCGTCCCAGGTCAGGCCCTGGCGCATGGCTGCGGCGGCGTCCCGGCTGCGAGCCAGGAAGTCGCGGTCTTCGATGTAGCGCAACATGGCCGCGGCGATGCTCTCCGGCGTGTTTTCGACAAGCAGGCCGTTAACGCCCTCGTCGATCAGTTCGCGGTTGGGCAGAAAGTCGGTGGCGATGACGGGCATACCCAGGGCGCGATACTCCAGAATCTTGAGCGTCGGATGGTACATCCAGTCGGCCGGGACTTCGGGCACGTAGGCCAGCGCCACGTCGTGGGCCAGCACGGCGCGCGGGACTTCCTCATAGGGAATGGGCGGGCGAATGCTGACGCGATCCTGAAGACGCAGGCGGTCGATTTGTTCCGCATAGTAGCCATCGCTGGCGTCGTAGCCCATGAAGATGACGCGAAAATGCTCGCTGCGACGGCGGACGAGGACGGCGGCGTCGAGAATGCGCTCCAGGCGGCGGCGGCGGGTCAGGCGGCCGATGTAAATGAAATCGACCGGCCGGTGGGTTGCGCCGTCATAGGGAGCTTCGCGCGCGGCGGCCAGGAACTCCGGGTCGACGCCCATCGGCACGACGGTGGCCCGGCGCGCCCAGTTGTCGCCGAGAACCTGTCGCGCGCCGGCGGCGTGGAGGAAGGTGGTCTGCCCGAAGATGTAGCGCGAGTAAAGGACGCGGGCCTTGTTGAGAAGCGCAGCCTTGGCGCGGCCGAACGCGCCCGCGCCGTGCTGCTCGTTGATCTGGCGCACGTCGAGGATGAAATGCGTCGGCCGGGGCGCGGCCAGGGGTAGGAAACGGAACAGATCGAACGCGTTGACTTGCACAATATCGGGCCTAGTTTCGCGAATGAAGCGACGCACGCGGCGGAACAGATCGATCTTGGCCAGCCTGCCAGCGATTGGGCGCGGGAGTGCGGCGCGAGCGGCCGCCGGCTGCGTGGCAACGACGCTCGCGCCGTCGCGCCAGACCACATCGCCGGCAGTGTTGGGCGTTCCGACCCAGACGGTGTGGCCGCGGTCGCGCAGTTCGGCGGCGAACTTGTCGTAATCGGGCGTTGGCTGGCTGGAGTAGAACTGCGCCAACAGGATGTGCATGCTATCGATTCCTCATACGGTGGTCCGAAACAAGTGACCGCTCCCCATCAAATGTAGAGGATAGCGCGCCGACATTACAGGCCGTCTTACGGGTGGCGTTCGTCGTTCGTAGAGAAACGCTTTAGCGCTTCCTTCCCGGAAGGTAGCGCGCGAAGAGCCGCGCCGAAGCGCGGCACTACGAGCGATGCGCGGCGCTACGAACGAGCCCTATCGTCGCCGTAGCCGTGGGGGTGGGCCTGGTGCCAGCGCCAGGCGGTGGCGATGATGTCGCGCAGGTCGGCGTAGCGCGGCCGCCAGCCCAGGTCGCGGCGGATGGCTTCGCTGCCGGCGACGAGCGTGGCCGGGTCGCCGGGGCGGCGCGGCCCCATGACGACGGGAATCGGATGGCCGGTGATGGCGCGGGCGGTTTCGATCACCTCGCGGACGCTGTAGCCGCGGCCGTTGCCCAGGTTGTACTTGCGGCTGCCGCCATCGAGCGCCCCCAGGGCCAGGATGTGGGCCTCGGCCAGGTCGATGACGTGGACGTAGTCGCGGACGCAGGTGCCGTCGGGCGTGTCGTAGTCGTCGCCGAAGACGGTGATGGCCTCGCGCTGGCCGAGGGCGACCTGGAGCACCAGCGGGATGAGGTGGGTCTCCGGGTCGTGGTCTTCGCCGCGCTCGTCGGTCGCGCCGCAGGCGTTGAAGTAGCGCAGGCAGGCGTGGCGCAGGCCGTAGACGCGGTCGAGCCACAGCAACTCGCGCTCCAGGATGTGCTTCGACTCGCCATAGGGGCTGCCGGGGACGATGCGTTCGGTGGCCTCGATGGGAATGCGTTCCGGGTCGTCGAAGAGGTTGGCGGTGGAGGAGAGGATGAAGCGGCCGACGCCGTGGCGGACGGCGCTCTCCATCAGGTTCAGGCCGTTGACGACGTTGTCGCGCAGGTAGAGGAAGGGCTTCTGCCACGACTCGCCAACCAGGGTATAGGAAGCAAAGTGCATGATACCGTCGGGCCGGTGGGCGGCGATGGCGGCGTCCAGGGCGTCGCGGTCGGCCAGATCGCCGTGGATGAAGACGGCTTCCGGGTGGACGGCAGCGCGGTGGCCCTGGTAGAGGTTGTCGAAGACGACGACCGACGCGCCGTGGGCGATGAGCCGCTCGACGGTGACGCTGCCGATATAGCCGGCCCCGCCGGTGACGAATACTTTCATGTGACGATGTTCCTTGTCCTGCGATGTTGCTGGTGGTCGGGTTGAAGGCCCCACGCCGCGCCGCATGGCTCTCCACTGCCGGTACTGTACCCGCCCGCCAGAGAAAAGGGCGCGGAGTTCATCGATTGCTTAGGGAAGAGGGAACCACAGATTTCACAGATTGCACAAATTGGTTACAGACAAAATGCATGGCCTTATGTCCCTAGTCGCCAGCTTCTCCATTCGATACCAAACCGGAAAGTTGAGGTCTCGTTTGCCGTTTGCAGCCCTCAGCCGACCCGATCTAGTAACGCGGCAAGAGCATCGGCGAGGGTGTCGTAGACGGCCAGGGGGCGCAGGGCGGCGGCGGCCGGTAGGCGCTCCTGGGCCGCGCCGCGGCCGGTCCTCACCAGCGCCGCCCGGCCTA
>CAZSOD010000158.1:0-7198 GCA_964608255.1 uncultured Ardenticatenaceae bacterium | reverse complement strand
ACTCGTCACTCGTCACTTCAAATGATTGCCAGTGTCAGCGGAACCGTGCAGAAGATCGAGGCGGGAAGCCTCGTGGTGGCCGTGGGCGGAGTCGGTGTGCGCGTCTTCGTGCCGCGCACGGTGCTGGAAAACGTCGGCAGCGTCGGCCGCTCCATCGGGCTCTATACCCATCTTCAGGTGCGTGAGGACGACCTCGCCCTCTTCGGCTTCGAGAGTGAAGACGACTTGGAGCTGTTCGAGGTCCTGCTAAGTGTCCAGGGCGTAGGGCCTAAAGTGGCGCTGGCGATCCTGGGCGCGCTCAGCCCGGAACTGCTTAAGAGCGCCATCATGCGCGAGGAAACGGCCGTCTTGCAGCGCGTGCCCGGTATTGGCAAAAAGACGGCGGAGCGGATCATGTTCCAGTTGCGCGACAAGCTCGACGTGGGCGGTTCAGCCGCGGCGCTGCCACTCGTCAGCGACGTGGATGCTGACGTGATCGACATTCTGACCAGCCTTGGCTTCAGTATCATCGAAGCCCAGACTGCACTCCAGCACGTCCCCCGCGAAGTCCGGGCCATGGATGAGCGGGTGCAGGGAGCGTTGCAGTACCTCGATCAAACGCAGAAGTAATTGCGAGCTGCGGGGTACGAACCCACATCATCGCCCGCCCTTTGAATCCCTAATTCCTAATTCCTAATTCGATCTTCCAGCCCCCTTGTTGGCCGTCCGGGCAGGTGGGAGCGGCCAGGTCGGCGACGACCACCACGCTGTCGACCTCTAGCTCGTAGACAACGCCGGGTTGGAGCAAGAAGTCAGCCGATCCCGCATCGTTGCCCCGGCTGAAACCCGTGAAGGCGGTCGACCGGCCGCCGTCCCAGCGGATGGCCAGGATCACGCCGGTCAGCGGCTCGCTCCGTTCATCGACTACCCAAGCTTGCAGGCGCGGCCCGGACCCGTCACACAGCGGCTGCTGTTGAAGCAAGGTTACAGGGCGCGGCGTGGGCGAGGCTGCGATGTCTGCTCTGCCGGGCAGCGCCGTCGCCAGAGGGAACGCGCGGGGTGGGGCCAGCAGCGGCACCCCGCCCGACGCAAGGCCAAGATCGGCAGCTAATTGCGCGACGGCCCGCGGTGATCGGCCTTCGGCCAGATCGAGCGCAACCAGGTCGCCCAGCCGCTCCACAGCGCCCGGCCCGGTGGCGGCCAAACGCGCCTCGGCCCGCGCCCGGTCGCTGTCGGCGGCATAGGCCGCGGCGACGAGGCGCAGGTACAGGTCGCGGTCGACAGCGTTCAGCCGATCAGGCCCAGATGGAGAGGCGGACGGCGCAATGAGCCAGGCAAAAGCCAGGCCAGCGGCTATGCCCAGAGCCAGGCACAGCAGAAACACCGCGCGCGGTGCAGACGAATGGCGCATGGAGTTCACTTGCTGGGCTGCGTCTGGAGATCGCTCAATAGGGTGGCGGCTGCTTCGCCGGCGGGGCCTTCTGCGGCCGCCGCCCGCCGCAACGCGCCTTCCGCCGCCGGGCCAAGCCGTCCAAGCCGGGCGCGAGCCAGGTCGAGATTACTGGCGTCGGGCCCGTGGGGCGCGGCGTAGGCGACCGCAATCATGGTTGCATAGTCGTCCTGATGGCCGGCCGCCAGCAGTTCAGGCGTGATGTGGTCATATTCGGCGGGCCAGACCCCATAACCCGCCAGCAGCCCCAGCCCAATGCCCACTAGTAGACCAAGCAGCGCCGGCCAGAACAGCCCTCTCCGTTGCATGGAGCGAATGTACATCAAGAGGCTTCCCGCGGCGAACACGTCAGCGGCCGCTGCCTCGAAACGAAAAAGCTTCCCTGTTTGGGAAGCCCTTTGGTTGCCCGCTCTCCGGGCGAGATTATAATCCTGTACAAGCCGATGCCGAAGGTGGGAATCGAACCCACACTCCCGAGGGAACACGATTTTGAGTCGTGCGCGTCTGCCTGTTCCGCCACTTCGGCGTGAAGTCTGAGAGGGAGTATAGAGCAAGGCGAGACGTCTGTCAAAGCTGTAACCCGGGCTGCGGGCGAGCTGCTTGCAGCACAGGAAGCGCTGGGCGTAGCGCGGATTGCCAATCCGCGGCGCAAGTATGAACGAAGAGTCTCTCATCCAACAGGCCCAGGAAGGCGACGTGGCCGCGTTTAACCGGCTGGTCGTCCAATACCAGGAACTCGTCTTTAACGTGGCCTATCGCATCATGGGCGATCCGGCCGCGGCCGAAGACGTGGCCCAGGAGACGTTCATCACCGCCCACCAGAGCCTGCGCACCTTCCGCGGCGGCAGCTTCAAGTCGTGGCTGATGCGCGTGGCTACCAACCGCTGCTACGACGAACTGCGCCGCCGCAAGCGCCGCCCGCAATCGTCCCTGGACGAGATGACAGATGAAAACGAGTCCTACGCTTTCCTGCGTAGCCCCCAGGACGGCCCGGAGGCCCATCGCCAGCGCGTCGAACTGGCCCTGGCGATTGAGCGCTGCCTGAAGGATTTGCCCGACGACCAGCGTATTGTCACCGTCTTGGGCGACGTCGAGGGCTATGACTACCAGGAGATCGCCAATATCACGCGCGTGTCGCTGGGTACGGTCAAGTCGCGCATCAGCCGCGCGCGGGCCAAGCTGCGCGACTGCTTGCAGACCGCTGGCGGGGAACTATTGCCGGCGGCATATCGTCTAGATACCAAAGGGACGTAGTACAGATGACGGACCTGACAGGCGGCGGATAGACGTCCGCCCGGCAAGCTGTCAGGTCTAAATGTGACACCATGTTTGACTTTATGCGGGATCGGGCTACGGCGGAAGACAAGCGGCAGGAGATGCTCAATGCGTACCTGGACAATGCCCTCACGCCAACCGAGCAAACGCGTCTAGAGCAGCAACTCAGGCGCGACCCCCAACTGCGGGCCGAGGTAGAGCAACTTCGAGCCCTGCGTCTCCAGTTGCGGGCCATGCCCCACCGGCGCGTGCCGCGCAGCTTTGCCCTTGATCCCGCCCGCTATGGCCGGCCCAAGGCGCAGCCGCTATTCCCATTCCAGCCCGTCTTGCGCGGCGCGACCGCGCTGACGGCCTTCCTGCTCATCTTCGCCCTGGCGCTGGGCGCGTTCCAGGGCCAGTTCTCCGGCGTGGGCGTGGAAGCGCCCGCCGCGGCCGAGATCGCTGCGACGGGGCTGGAGCAGGCGGCTCCGGCCGAGGCGGCGAACGAGTCGACGGCCATTACGGCCGCGGAAGCGACCGAGCGCGAAAGCGAGCCCGCCGCCGATACAGCGATGGCGCCCGCGGTCACGGAAGCGCCGGTGGAAGAAGCCGCCGCCGCGTTGGCTGCCCCGCCGCCCGAAGCCACGCTCCTGCCCGAAGGTGGGGCCGCCATACCGGAAACCGACTTGGCCGCCGGCATCACCGCCGCGCCCACGGGTACGCCCGAGGTTTCCACGTATGCCGAAGCGCCAGCGCCGACGGGCGAAGTCGTGGCTGACGTCATGGCCACGGCTGCGCCGCTGCCCGTGTCTCAGACTCCGCAACCCCCGGGCTCGCTCCTTCCGCTGCAGATCGGGCTTGGCGCGGCTTTTGTCCTTTTCCTGGGCCTGTGGCTGGCGGCGCGGCGCGCCAGCCGCGGTCGATAGTGCGCCTTGGCTCGTCTTCCCGGCGATTCCGCGCCCACCTGGTTTGCTTATTGCCCGCGTTGCGCCGCGCCGCTTGAGACGTCCGTTGTTGGCGATCGGCCGCGGCGCGCCTGCCCCGCCTGCGGCTACGTCCATTACACCGACCCTAAGGTTGGCGTTGGCTTGCTGGTGGTGGAAGACGACAGGTTGCTGCTGGTGCGGCGGGCGGTGGAGCCGGCCAAGGGCCTGTGGAGCCTGCCCGCGGGCTACCTGGACCAGGGAGAAGACCCGCGCGAAACGGCCGCTCGCGAGGCGCTGGAAGAGACGGGCTTGATCGTGGCTGTCGAAGAGCTTGTTGATGTCTTCCACAACCCGCCCGGCGGGGGCGGCGCAAGTATCTTTATCCTCTACCGTGCGCGGCGCGTCTCCGGCCAGCTCGTTCCCGGCGACGACGCCGATGATGCAGGCTTCTTCCCCCTCGATGCCCTGCCCGCCCTTGCCTTCCCCAGCACGCGGGCGATGGTGGAGCGGCTTGGCAGTAAGCAGTAGGCAATGTACAGTGGGTCAGTTCCCGAACTGACCCACTGGCTTACTGACCTACTGCCTTCTTATAGTGCCGGTGCTTTTTGTACCACCGCACGCCCATCGTCTCCATATCGGAGCGGCTATTGAAGTTGGTTTCGTTGACCTGGACAACGTCGACGTGCTTGAAATGGTGCTGGGCAATGGTGTCGCGCAGTTCGGTGTAGAGCAGCGCGTTGGCTCCCAGACCGCGATACTGCGGCAGCAGCCCCAGGCCGTTGACGTTGGCCCAGTCGGTCGTCTGGCGGTCGCGCAGGATGTGGATCCAGCCGAAGGGGAAGAGCCGGCCGCGCGCCTTTTGCAGGCCGGCCGAGACGTCGTGATAAGCAATAATGAACCCGGCCACATCATCGCCCTTCATGACCACTTTGATCAGTGAGGGATCGATGATCGTCAACAGGGTGTTGACAAAGGCGCGCGACTCCCGCTCCGTGGGCGGGTAGAAGCTGTGCAGTCCGCTCATGGCCTGGCGGTGGATTTCCAGCGCGCGCGGGATCCATTCGCGAAGTTCCCCGCGCGAGGCGAACGTCTTGACCCAGTAGCCGCGCTTCTCCTTCACTTTGGCCGCGATTTCGTAGAGACGGGGCGGCAACGGGTGGTCGCCGCGGGCGTAGCCGGAAAGGTAGGTAGCCTCCGGCTCGTAGCCGTTAGTCAGGATAAGCGGCTCGTAGTAGGGATAGTTCCACGGCATGGTCAGCGCCGGGCGATGCTCGAAACCCTCGACGAGGATGCTGCCATCGATGCCGACGACGCCGCGCGGTCCGACAACAGAGTCCAGACCGCGCTCCCTGGCCCATTGTTCGACAGTGGACAGCAACGCGCGAGCCACCTCGGCGTCGTCAACTGACTCAAAGTAGCCGAAAAAGGCCGTCTTCGAGCCGTGGAACCCGTTGAAATTGCGGTTCTCCAGTGCGGCCACGCGGCCGAGTACCTTCCCGCCGCTCTCCACGACGAAGTAATCGGCCACGGAATGCTCGTAGAAGGGGTGCTTGTCCTTGTCGAGGATGCCCATTGCGTCGCGGCGCAGGGGCGGGACCCACTGCGCCGAGTCGCGGTAAAGATCAAAGGCGAAGTCAACGAACCGGGCGCGTTCGTCCTTGCGGGTGGTGTCGAGTTTACGTGTTTGCATGATGAACCGGCTCGCGAATGCGCCGCAGCTTCTTCATGGCCGCGACTTCGCTCGGATAGACGCGTTTCACGCCGTCGCCGAGCGCCTGTTCGATGTCGCGGATGTTGCGGACGAGGTTGTGAAAGCCCATGACCTCGACGGACGCCGCCTGGTCGCTGCCCCACATGGCCCGGTCCAGGGTGATATGGCGCTCGACAAAGGTCGCGCCGAGGGTGACGGCCGCCCAGGTTGGGGCCAGCCCGACCTCATGGCCGGAGTAACCGATGGGAACGTCCGGGTAAGCTGCCTTCAGGGTCGGAACCATGCGCAGGTTCAGCTCTTCGGGCGGGCAGGGGTAGGACGAGGTGGCGTGGGCGATCATCAGCTTTTCGCGGCCGACCAGCTTCACGGCCTCGTCGATCTGTCCCATCTCCGACATGCCGGTGGACAGCATGATCGGCCGCCCGGTCGCCTTTAGCTTGCGCAGCAGGTCGTGATCGGTCAGCGTGGCCGAGGCGACTTTGTAGAGCGGCGTGTCGAACTGCTCCATGAAGTCGACGGCCTCTTCGTCCCAGCACGAGGCGAACCAGGCGATATTGCGCGCCCGGCAGTAGCGGTCGATCGTGCGGTACTGCTCATAGGTGAACTCGACTTTGTGGCGGTACTCCAGGTACGTGATGCGCCCCCAGGGCGTATCGCGCTCCAGGTTCCATTGGTCACGCGGAACGCATAGCTCGGGCGTGCGCTTCTGGAACTTGACCGCGTCGGCCCCGGCGAAGATAGCCCCGTCGATGAGTTTGCGGGCCAGTTCCAGCGAGCCGTTGTGGTTGATGCCGATCTCGGCGATGATGTAGACCGGCTGCCCGTCGCCAATGAGACGGCGGCCGGCTTTCACCGTGGCGGCGTTAGTCATCATGTCCTCCTCGAATTGGTCAGTGGCTGGCGGCCAGTGACTAGTCAGCTTGCTCCCGTAGTTGGGTCCTGCCGGACATCTGCCACGTCACCGGCCATTAACGGCTGGCCCCTGACCGCTCTCTTCCGCCTGCGCGGCAATAATCAACTCGGCAAAGTCGCGAAAGGCACCATAGCCGCCGCGACTGGGACAGACGTAGTGGGCTACAGCGCGAGCGAACGGTGTGGCGTCGGCCGGGCAAGCTGCCAGACCCACCCGCCGCATAATTGCCACGTCGTTCGTGTCGTCGCCAATGTAGGCCACCTGCTCCGGCATGAGATTATAGCGAGCCAGCAAGTCCGTCAAAATGGCGGGCTTATCGCGAATGCCCAAATGCAATTCGGTAATGCCCAGCTTTTCGGCGCGACGCTGGAGGGAGCCGGAGCGCTCGCCGGTGATGATGCCCACCTCGATCCCGGCGCAGGTGCGCAACCGCTCCACGCCCATGCCGTCGCGGATGGAGAAACGCTTCATCTCCTCGCCCGCGGCCGAGTAGTACACGCCGTTGTCGGTCAGTACCCCGTCGCTGTCGGTCAGCAGGAGGCGAATGCGGCGGGCGCGGGCGTGCAGATCGACCGCCGACGGCCGACCGCCGACGGCTGCCAGCGTGGAAGGCTCGGATGCAGTACGCTCGTTCTGATTAAGCTCGTCCCGCGCGCTTTCCGGCGGTCGGCGGTCGGCCCCTACCACGCCGTCCACCCCCCATCCACCACCAGGTTCGCCCCGGTCATGTAGGCCGAAGCGTCGGAGGCGAGGAAGACGAGCGCGCCCTGGTAGTCGCTCGGCGCGGCCATGCGGCCGAGCATCGTCCGGGCCGCGTAGTTCTCGACGAAGTACGCCTGCTGGTTGTTCTCCACGCCGCCGGGCGAGAGGGTGTTGACACGCACCCCGGCCTGGCCCCAGTAGGCGGCCAGAAAGCGGGTGAAGGCGATGACCGCGCCCTTGGTCGTCGGGTAAGCCGGCGACTT
>CAZSOD010000157.1:0-7218 GCA_964608255.1 uncultured Ardenticatenaceae bacterium | reverse complement strand
GAGAGCCTGACCCGTGACCTGGGCTTCAGCAAGGAAGACCGCGACAAGAACATCGAGCGCGTTTCCTTTGTCGCCAAGCTGCTGTCGCGCAATGGCGTCGGCTGCGTTTGCTCCTTCATCTCCCCTTACCAGGCCGTCCGCGACATGGTGCGGGCGAACACGACCAACTTCATGGAGGTCTTCATCGACGCGCCGCTGCAGGTCGTCATGGATCGCGACGTGAAGGGTCTGTACCAGAAGGCCATTGCCGGGCAAATCCCGAACTTTACCGGCATCTCTGACCCGTTCGAAGCGCCGGCCAACGCGGAGATCCACATTCACACCGATCGGGAAACTCCGGAAGAGAGCGCGCAGCGCATCCTGACCTACCTCGAGGAGCGCAGCTTCATCCCCGTCCGCGAGGCTGTCTTCGCCTAAGAGAGAATCATCCGCAGATAGAGCAGACTTGACAGATCTGCAAGAGGCGCCAGTTTTCTGAAATCTGCCAAATCTGCCAAATCCGCGGATATTTCAAGTACAATCGGCGGACGGCGACCGGGACATCAATGGGCCGGTCGCCGTCCGCTATTATGATCACGATCCGGGCGGCCCTACGTCGCGGCCGCGTTCAACTCGACAACTCCCCCACACCTGCGCTCGACGCTCGCCTGCTGCTGGAGAGCGTTTTGGCGCGCAACCACGCCTGGCTAGCGGCCCATATGGATGAGGCGTTGACTCCGGAGCAGTTCGCGGCATACAGCGTTCTGCTGGGGCGCGCCGCCGCCGCTGAGCCTGTGCCTTACTTGATCGGCCACGCGCCCTTCTTCGGACTTGACTTTACGGTCTCGCCCGCTGTGCTCATCCCCCGCCCGGAGACGGAGGAACTGGTGGCGATAGCGCTGGCGTGGGGGCGCGGCCGCGGGCCACTGCGCGCCGTCGACGTGGGAACGGGCAGCGGTTGCGTGGCCGTCTCTCTCGCGCGCCATTTGCCGGCAGCCGAGGTCGTGGCCGTGGACCTTTCGGCGGCCGCCCTGGCCGTCGCTCACGGCAATGCCGACCGTCTCGCGCCGGCCCGCGTGGCCTTTGTCCGCGGTGATCTTCTCTCCGCGCTGGCCCCCGACCTCGACCTTGTGGCCGCCAACTTGCCCTACGTCACGCGGGAGGAGTGGACGAGTCTGCCCGATGGAGTAAAATCCTATGAACCCGCGCTCGCTCTCGACGGGGGAGCGGACGGTCTGGATTCCATCCGCGCTCTGCTGCCACAGGCCGCCGACCGTCTGCGACCGGGCGGGCTTGTTCTGCTAGAAATAGGTTGGCAACAGGGGGCAGCCGTGGCGGCTTTGGCGCAAGCCAGCTTCCCCCAGTCGCGGATCGAAGTGCGCCCGGATTTCGCGGGGCACGATCGGATTGTGCTGATCCAAACGGTTGAAGGTACGTGACAGAGCGTAATCCTGATGCGGCGCAACCCGCCGCGCGGCCCGACGCGCCGGCGACGGCGCGCTACCTGCCTGCTCGCGAACCGGCGTCTATTGCCGACGCGGCCGGCTGGCTGCGGCGCGGGTTGCCCGTCGTCTTTCCCACCGATACCGTCTACGGCGTCGGGGTGCTGCCGTTTGACGCCGCGGCCGTCGAGCGGCTCTACAGCGCGAAAGGCCGCCCGGCCGAAAAAGGCATCCCCATCCTTCTGGCCGATACGTCTGACCTGCTGCAAGTAGCCCGCGACGTGCCGCCCGCGGCCGAAGCGCTAATGGCCGCGTTCTGGCCCGGCCCCCTGACGCTTATTGTGCCGCGCCGGCCCGAACTCCCGGACAACCTTTCACCGGACGATACAGTCGCCGTGCGCATTCCCGATCATCCCGTAGCCCGCGCCCTGATTCGCGCCGCCGGTGGCGCGGTGGCGACAACCAGCGCTAACCGCTCGAGCGAGCCGCCGGCCCGCTCGGGCATGGACGCACTGGCGGCGCTTGGCGCCTACGTGGCGGCGGTGCTAGACGATGGCCCTTCGCCCGGTGGCCTGGCTTCGACCATCATCAATTGCACCGTGGAGCCCCTGGCTATCTTGCGGGCGGGACCACTGTCAGCCGATGACCTGGGACTGGGGGCACGATGAGCGGTCTTTTCCTGCCCATCCTCCTCTTCGTCGGCGCGCTGGTGGCGACGTTCATGACCTACCGCAACATTCGCCGGGGTGGGGCGCGGTTCTACACGCTGGAGCGCGAGATCATCTTGCGCCGGGCGTTGATCATGCTGATCGCGGCCGCTCTCCTCTACACCGGTACGCTAGGGTTGCTGTACTATCAGCGCCAGCAGTTGCTGGAAGCCGGCCAGCCCGCGACCGGCGAGGAAGCCGCCGCCGAGGGTACGCCCGGGCCACAGATCACGACACCCACAGTGCTTCTGGAGCAGTTTCCGCCCACAGCGACCGCGACCTCGACGACCCCACAGCCCACGCTGACACCCACGCCGGTCATCTGCCGGGCCGTGGTCGAGGGCACCAGCGGCAGCGGCATCTACCTGCGCGACGCCCCGCAGGGAGCGGAACTGGTGATCTTGCAGGAAGGCACCCCGCTGACCGTGTTGGAGGACGCGCCGGTGGAGGCCGGTGGCCTCACGTGGCGCAAGGTGCGCGCGGTCGGCGGCGAAGAAGGCTGGGCGGCCGAGGATTACCTGACCATCCGCCAGCCCTGCGGTACGCCGGAATAGGAAGCCCTCGCGCCAGGATCGAATCGAGCGCTAAGAACGCCAGGAACGGCGAAGCCCGGCGTCCGCGGCGATCCTGGCGTGAGGTTCTTTTCCTTCTGCCAAATCTGCCGAATCTGCGGATAATCCTTCTCAATGATCATCGGCATTGACGCCAGCCGGGCGGTGGTGGGGCAGCGGACAGGGACAGAAGCCTACGCCACGTTCCTCATCCAGGCCCTCATTCCGCTGGCGGGCAGCCACGGCCACCGGCTGCGCCTCTACTTTAATGCCCCGCCCGCGCCCGCCCTTTTCCCCGACGCGCCGCACGTGGAACGCGTCGTCATCCCCATGCGCCGGCTATGGACGCACGTGCGCCTCGGCCGCGAGTTGCGCGCTCGCCCGCCCGACGTCTTCTTTACTCCGGCCCATGTCATCCCGGCGGGCTATCACGGCGAGTCCGTCGCCACTGTTCACGACCTGGGTTACAAGCACTTCCCGGAAGCCCACCCGTGGCGGCAGCGGGCTTACCTCGACTGGAGTACCCGTCACAACGCCCGCGCCGCCCGCCGTGTCCTGGCTGACTCGCGAGCCACGCGCGGCGACCTGCTGAAGTTCTACGGCACAGATCCAGGCAAGGTGGCCGTGGTCTATCCGGGAGCCGATCCCACTCTACAGCGCGTAAACGACCGGGCGATCGTTGACGCCGCCTGCGCCCGTTATGGCATCCGGCCGCCCTACCTGCTCTACCTGGGCACCCTTCAACCGCGCAAGAATCTCGTTCGCCTTATCGAAGCCTTCGCCACCGCCGGTTTACATGATAGCGGCTACTCGCTTGTTCTCGCCGGTCGCGCTGGCTGGTTGGCCGGGCCTATTCTAGCGGTGATCGACCGCCTGCCGGCGGCGGTCAAGCCCCACATTCTTCTCCCCGGTTACATTACCGAAGCCGACAAGGCATCTCTCCTCTCCGGGGCCGCGGCGCTGGCCTTTCCATCGCTCTATGAAGGCTTCGGCTTCCCGGTACTTGAGGCGCAGGCTTGCGGCACGCCGGTCGTGTGCGCCAGTACCAGTTCGCTGCCGGAGGTGGCCGGGGAAGGTGCGCTGCTGGTTGACCCGCTGGACGTGGGGGCGCTGGCGGCGGCGCTGCAACAGGTGACGGCCGACGCGAAGACGGCGACCCGCTTAGTCGAATCTGGTTATGTCAACTATCGCCGCTTTACGTGGCGGAGAGCGGCGGCCGAGGCGATGGCCGCGCTGGAAGCCGCGGCGCGGGCAGCGACCACGCCGCGAGAAGGGGGATGAGCCATGCAACACGAATTAACCCAACCCGGCCCCTTACTGGATGAGCGCGGCCGTCCGGCGCAGATCGGCTGGTCGCGCCGGCCGCTGCTGGATTGCAACCTGGAAGCGGCGCGCTTCTACCGGCTGCGTTCGCTGCAGCGCTTCCGCGTCAAGCGCTGGGACTACTATGCCGTCTTCACGCCGCGGCGCTTCTTCTCGGCAACCATCGCCGATCTGGGCTACGCGGCCAACATCTTCGTCTACACGCTCGACTTCGCCAGTGGGGAGTTGCACGAAGAGGGATTGGTTGTCCCCCTTGGCCGCGGTGTGGCATTGGAGCGCAACAGCCCGGAAGGGGAGGCGGTCTACGCCGGCAAAAGAGCGACGCTGCGCTTCTCAGCCGGCGCAGAAGGGCGACGGGTGCGCGTGACGTGGCCGGGCTTTGACGACGGGCAGGGGATCGAGGCTGACATCCGCCTGCACGTCCCACCGGATCACGAGTCGATGAACATCGTCATCCCCATTGGCGCGCGGCGCTTCTACTACAACACCAAGATCAACTGCCTGCCGGCGGCGGGCCGCATCTGCTACGGCGCTGATGTGGAGGAGCTCACGCCCGACGCCTGCCTCGGCTCTTTGGACTGGGGCCGGGGCGTATGGGAGTACAGCAGCTACTGGAACTGGGCCAGCGCCTCAGGCTTTCTACCGGACGGCCGCGCCGTGGGGCTGAACCTCGGGCGCGGCTTTGGCGACTTGAGCCGGGCGACAGAGAACGCGGTCATCCTCGACGGCCGCGTCCACAAGCTCGGCGCGGTGGGGTTCGGCTACGCGTCCGGCAACTACATGCGGCCGTGGCGCTTCACCGATGACGCGGGCCGCCTCGACCTAACCTTCACGCCGTTCAAGGACCGCACGGCGCGGACGAATCTGGGCGTTATTGTCAGCGAAGTGCACCAGATGTTCGGGCGCTATGCGGGACAGGTGGTGTTGGACGACGGGCAGCCGCTCGAGATTCGCGACCTGATCGGGTTCGCCGAGGAGCACCGGGCGCGGTGGTGAGGTCAGCCGCCGGCCATAGTGACGACGGCGCCGGCGCTGATCAGGGCGTCATGCTTCCGCTACACCCTCGATAGCGCTGAGAACGACGGGCGCGCCGGCGCGCAGGGTGTTTTGGATTTCGGCCACGGTGTCGGTGTGACGCGCCAGGGCCTCCAGTTCGGCTGCGCTGGCCTTGCCCGTCACTTTGGCGTGATAAGTGATGTTGCGCGCCGGCTCGCCCGGGCCGCCAAACTCGCCATCCACTACCACTTCGACGGCCGTCACCTCGATGCCGCGCTTGGCCGCCTCGCGGTAGACGTCGTTGCAGTAGCAGGTCGCCAGGGCGAGGAAGAGAAGTTCGCCGCCGTTGGCGCTGGAGCCGTAGCCGGTGGCCTTCGGGGGAATGTCGAGAATACGGGTCTGGTCATTGGTGGCGACGGTGACGTGGTGGTGGTTGTGGGCGTTGTGGACTGTGGCCGCGATCTTCAAGGGGTGCCTCCGCTGTCTTGATCGGTGTTTGTTTGCAGCCGCAGCAGGTTGAGGAACCCGCTGCTAACAAAGAAGTACGTTAAAACGTGCTGTCAGAGAGAATCGCTTCTCTTTAGTGCGTTTGAGCGCACTAATGGTGCTAGCGGCGAGTTTCAACCCGCCGCGACCGGCGGCTCGACTGTGCTGGTTTAATAGTTGATCGCCGCAAGCGCGCAACTACGAACAGAGGCGCGCGTCTTGCGCAGGCTCAGTTCTGCGCCTGCAAAGCCGCACGCACGCCCACAGCTATCTCGTTCATCCGCGCCTCGCTGACGCGCTCCTCGGCGGGCACGCCCAGGTAGCCGAAGACGCCCAGGCTGCGGCGTTCGGCGGGCATGTCGGCCATGCGCGGGATAACGTGGAAGTGAACGTGGGGATGCTCGGCCGCCTCGGCGAACTGGATGACGTAGGTCTTGGCGCTGCCGACGACCGCGCGCAGCGCGACCGAGGCACGTCGCAGCAGCACGCCCAACTCGGCCGCCTCTTCGTCGGTCAGCTCGTCAATCGCCTCGACGTGTCGCCGGGCCACCAGCACCAGCCAGCCGGGGAGGGACGTGTTGTAGCTGTGGACCAGGTCCCAATGGGCGGCGCGGTGGATGCTGTCCCACAGAGGCGCTTCGCCCCGGTCGCGGCGGGCGAGAAGGTCGCAGGTCAGGCAAGGTTGAGTGTCAGCCACAAGCGCTCGATTTCAGCAATCGCATTTTGCGTCAGGTAACCACGTCGACATCGGGCAGCGTCTAATTGTGGGCAATCAATTCGGCGAATGCGGCTGGAGACAGGATGATGAGGTGGCCTATTTTTCGCAAAACGAGTAGGTCGTCGTCGCCTGTTACCAGATAGTCGGCCGCGCCAACGAAAGCATAGGTCAGCAGGTAATCGTCCTTACGGTCGCGGGTGACGGCGGGGAAGGGGTCTTCGATGCCAGGGAGTAGCTCGCCGACGGCCAAAAGCGTATCGCGCAAGCGGGCGAGTTGATCGGGCCGGATGCGCTTCGCCAGGTGCGGCTTTCGCGTGGCTACCCGCTCCAGTTCCACAAGGAGATCGGGTGGCACGAGCAGGACGAATGCCTCCTGCGCCAGTCCTTCCATAATCGTCCCGACCGGACTGATGGTGGCCGGCGTGAGCAGGTGGCTAATCAGGACGTTGGTGTCGAGCAGGACGCGCATCAGGGCCGATTACGACTCAAACCGGACTCGGCCCTGCTCTACCAGACTATCGATGGCCTCGCGGGTTAGTTCATCGGCCAAACGCGCAGCCTCCTCTTCGTCCAGGTCTTCATTCTGTGCCTGTACCTCGCGGGCCAGGTCGCGTAGTTGCGCCAGAGCCGCTTCCCGTCGAGCGCGCTCCTTCAGCTTCTGCAGTTCCTCATATTCGGCGTAGGGAACGAGCGCCACTTGGGGCTTGCCCCGACTCTCGACGATGACGGTATTGCCGCTGTCGATAGCGTAGCGCATCAATTCACCCAGGCGAGTCTTCGCCTCGGTCGCTGAAACGGCGTTATTCATAGTGGCAAGCACCTCGAGAATGCGTGGTCAATAACTTGTTCATCTATTTGACCATTATAGTGGCATTTGCGTTGAGCGTCTAGTAGCGCGAATAGGCCAACTCCGACGCGTGGCAAGGTCCTTTATGAGACTGTGCATGTAACAGGTAAGGCAAGGGCGGACGCTGGTCAGCAACGCGGTTCCTCCCCTAGAACAGCGGCCGCATCTC
>CAZSOD010000156.1:0-7267 GCA_964608255.1 uncultured Ardenticatenaceae bacterium | reverse complement strand
CCATCGCGACCGGCTTCGCCAGCTTCCGCTACCCCGGCGACGGCTGGGTCAGCTATGCCTCGGGGGGTTTCGGCTCTGAGGGTGGGTCTTTTGTGATGGAGCAGAAGCTGATCGCCGGAGAGTCACCGCTGCGGGTGGGCGACGTGGTGACGGCACTCGACGGCCGCCCCTTCGCGACTGACCAGTTGCCGCCCGTGCCCGCCGACCGGCGCGAGGGCCAAATCTTGACCTACACCATCGAGCGCGATGGCCGAACACTCGACATCGAGGTGCCGTTGGTACGGTTGACGCCGCGCGCCTTCCTGGCCGGCATTGCCACATCCTGGGTGAACGTGCTGATACCCCTCCTGTTTGTCAGTGTTTCCCTGTTCGCTTTTCTCGCCCGGCCCGGCAGCCACGGCGCGCGCTACCTGCTGCTCGCCTTCGTCTTCAGCCTGGCTGCCAGCCTCGACAACGCCAGCTATAGCTTCTACCGCTTCGCCTATCCGCCGCCGCTTGTCCTCTTCGCCGAGCAAATCTCGCTAGGGTGGACGTGGCTGCTCTTACCCTCTCTCGGGCTGATGATGTTGGTCTATCCCGTCCGCAAGAAGCCCATGCGGCGCTTTCCGCTGCTGTTGCCGGCGGTTGTCTACGGGACGTTCTTTCTACTGACCGCGACCGCTATCCTTCTTGTCCTGGTCACACGTGACCCGACAGCCGGCCGCGACCTCAACATGTTCGCCAACGGCCTCTCCGTCATCTTCTGCGCCTTTACCATTCTGGTCTGTCTCGTCCACAACTTCCTGACAGTACGCGACCCGGTAGCCCGGGCGCAGTTGCGCTGGCTGGCCCTCGGCCTCGGCCTCGGTATGGCCATCCCCTTACTCGGCGTGATGCCCTTCCTCTTCGTCTTCCCTGACTCACCGCTACGCGATCCCATCGTCAACGTCATGAGCTACGCCATTCTATTGGCCCCCATCTGCCTGGCCATTGGCATCGTCCGCTACCGCCTCTTCGACATCGACGTGATCATCCGCCGGACGACGAGCTATGCCATCATCACGGCGCTGCTGGCGCTGGTCTACCTGGGGAGCGTCGTGGTCTTGCAGCGACTCTTCGGGGAGCTGACGGGCGAGAACTCCACCGCCGCCGTCGTCTTCTCCACCCTACTCATCGCCGCCCTCTTCCTGCCCGTTCGCCGCCGGGTGCAGGACGCGATCGACCGCCGCTTCAACCGTACCCGCTACAACGCCGAGAAAACGCTGGAGCGTTTTGCCGCCACCGCCCGCGACGAAACCGACCTCGACGCGCTGCTGGCCGAACTGGTGGCCGTCATCCAGCAGACGATGGAGCCGGAGAGCGTGTCGGTGTGGCTCAAGCCGACCGCCGACGGCCGACCGCTGACCGCCGCCGAGCGCCGAGCGACGAGCGACCAGTGACGAATTCAGAGCGCGCTACCATTCGCCCTATTTCCTAGCCAATCCTTCTGGCCGCGGTCGGCGGTCGGCGGTCGTTCCCCAAGCGCGGTATAATCCCTCCATGAACTACGGATTTGTCCTACCAAGCGGCGACGCGCGGACGGCGGCCGAGATGGCGCGGGCCGCGGAAGAGGCGGGTTGGGACGCCTTTTTTGTTTGGGAACCGGTGTGGGGCATCGACGCCTGGGTGTGCCTGACGGCGGCGGCGATGGTCACGCAACGCATCCGGCTGGGGACGATGCTCACCCCACTGTCGCGCATGCGGCCGTGGAAGCTGGCCTCGGAGACGGCCACGCTCGACAACCTCTCCGGCGGGCGCGTCATCCTGGCCGCCGGTCTTGGCGCGCCCGACACGGGCTTCGTTCAGTTCGGCGAGGTCACTGACCGCAAGACGCGCGCCGAACTGCTGGACGAGGGGCTGGACATCCTCACCGGGCTGTGGAAAGGCCAGCCGTTTGCCTACGACGGCAAGCATTATCACATCCAGCCGACCGAGTTCATGCCCCCGCCCCCGCCCGTCCAGCAGCCGCGCATCCCCATCTGGGTCGTCGGCGCGTGGCCGCGGCCGAAGTCGCTGGCCCGCGCCCTGCGCTACGACGGCATCCTGCCCAACCCGCTGACGCCGGAAGGCGAGCACCGGCCGCTGACCCCGGACGACGTACGCGGCATTCGAGATTACGTCCGGGCCAACCGCGCCGAGACGACGCCCTTCGACATTGTGGCCGAAGGCGCGACACCGGGCGACGACCCGGCGCGCGCGGCCGAGATGGTACGCGAGTGGGCCGACGCTGGCGCGACGTGGTGGATCGAGGCGCTGTGGTCGGCCAACGACCAGCCGGATGGGGCGGAGCGAGTGAGGGAGCGGCTGCTGCAAGGACCGCCGCGGATTTAACGCAAGGACGCAAGGACGCAAGGACGCGAGGAAGATACGTCCAGGGTTGCCCGCATTTATTTCCTTGCGTCGAGTCAATGTAGGCATCTAGACATGCTGGACGAGAACGAGATTAGCCGGGTCATCGTCGTATCGTGTATCGAGGTTCACCGTACATTGGGTGGACCAGGGCTACTGGAGAACGTCTACGAGGAGGCTCTATGTTGGGAACTGGAGTCTGCAGGATTGACTGTCCGGCGACAAGTACAGCTTCCACTGCAGTACAAGGGCAGAACGTTAGCTGCGCCCCTGCGGATTGACATTGTCGTGAACGACAAAGTGATTGTGGAAGTGAAGGCGACTACGCAGTACAACGAGGTTTTCGAGTCTCAGGCTCTGACTTATCTGCGCCTGACCGGACTCAAGCTCGCCTTGGTAGTCAATTTCGGCGAGCGCGTTGTGAAAAGCGGCATCCATCGCGTCGTCAATGGGCTATAGCTGACTGGATAACGGCTGTCACCAGTTGCCAACGTCGCCCTTGGGAACAGCCCTGACGATGCTCTCTCGCAATTGTGGTCATCGACGAAGCTATTGATTGCGCCTCTGCGTCCTCGCGTCTTTGCGTTAGATCGCGCTTATGCCAAGTATTGCTGAGTTACACGCCGAACTCCGCCCCTGCCGCCGCTGCCTGGAAGAGGGCTACTGGATCGCGCCGGGGCCGGTGTTCAGCAGCGGGCCAGCGCCGCGGGTGATGCTTATCGGGCAGGCGCCCGGGCCGACAGAGGCTGTGGTCAAGCGGCCGTTCAATGCCGGCAGCGGCAAGCGGCTGTTCAAGTGGCTGGCCGAGGCGGGCTGGGACGAGGCCGACTTCCGGGCCACGGCTTACATGACGGCCGTCACCAAGTGCTACCCCGGCCGCAGCGACAGCGGCAAGGGCGACCGGGTGGCCACGCCGTTCGAGCAGGCGCTCTGCCGGCCCTGGTTGGAACAGGAACTGCGGCTGGTCAACCCGCGACTGATGATCCTCGTCGGCGGGCTGGCGATCAAGCTGCTCTACCCGGCCACGACGCGCCTCGACAAGATCATCGGCACGGCGGCCTGGTTCCCGCCGGAGGCGCTGGCAGCCGACCCGTGGAACTTCGATTTGGGGCAGGCGGAAGTTCTTACGACCGCCGACGACCGACCACCGACCGCCGCCAGTTTGGACACGCCGGCACTGACGCGCAGGTGCGCATCCGTCTCGGTTGTTGGTGATACCGCTTCTGACAGCGGTCAGCGGTTGGCAGTCGGCGGTCGGCTCGACGGCCGCTTCGTCGTCCCGCTGCCCCATCCCTCCGGGGCCAGCCTGTGGCCCAACCGGCCGGAGAACCAGGCGCTCATTAGCCGGGCTATGGCGCTGTTGCGGGAGATAAGGGCTATGGAGGACCTCTAGCCGAATAAGGGCCGGTGGCTAAGGGCTATTCAGCGGCGACCCTAACACTCGTATCATCCGCGGCGCCTATTCAGGCGGCGGGAATAGACCGGGGTCGAGCGGCGTCTGCCCGGGCGGAGCGGGGGCGCTAAAGTAGCTATCCAGGCTGAAGGCGAGCATGTTGTCGATCAGGTCGCCCATCTGGGTATTGAGCGGCAGGAGCGTGTCCTCCAGCTTGCCCAGGTTCCAGATGGCCGCGCCCTTCACCTCCGGGTATGCGCCGTAGAGCCGCGCTGCCCAGCTCACGTCCTCCATCGCCAGCGGCTCCGGCGGGATGTTATTGTAGGTCCAGCCCCACTCGGTGATGAGCACCGTCGGCCGCGCGATGTCGTGCTTGTCGGCCACGCGGAAGAGATCCAGGAAGCGGCCGACCTTATACGGGTAGTCGTGGCCGATATCGTCGGCGGTGTAGCTGTACTCGTGCAGCGCGATGGCGAGCTGGTCCGGATGGTCGGCAATCAGGCGCAGCAACTCCAGCATCGCCGGCGACTCCCAGTCCTCCGGCTCCGGCTCACCCGACGCCCAGCCAAACGCAGCCCACTTGTAACCGTCGCGCAGCGCCAGTTGCGCCGTGCGCAGCGCGAACTGCGCCAGCCACTCCGAGCGGTTTTTGTCCAGCTCGTTCATCGTCTCGAACCAGACCAGCGACGGGTCCAGTTCCGGTGGCCAGATGGCTTTTTCCATCTCCCAGTACGCCTCGGCCGCGGCAACCGGGTCGAGCCCGTAGTCGGGCACGTCATACTGCGTGGAGCGGTAGACGAGCGTGTGGGGCACGCCGCTGGCCTTCATGAGTTCCTGCGCCTTATAGAGCGGTTCGGCGTTGTCGACGCTCTTCAGGAAGAGGGGCACGCCTTCCGCGTCGAGGCGCTGCATCCAGCCGTCGAGCTGGTCGCTCTGCTCCAGGAAGGTGACGTGGAAGCCGATTTTGTTGTAAACCAACGCTTCGCCGCGCCCGGCCAGGTCGGCACTGACGGCGGCAAAATCCACCAGCGCGATGGGCGTGGGCGACGGCCCGGCGACAGAGGCGGGTTGGGCCGTAGCTGTGGCCGTGACCGTTGGGATGGTCGGCGTCGTGGTCGGTGGGGCGATGGTTGGCGGAGCGCCACCCGGCGCTTCGCCGATCAAGGGAAAATAGACCGCCTCGCCCGCTGGTGCGGCCGGCGACGTGGACGTGGCCCCGGGGTAGCCGGTGGGCGGCGGGTAGGCGGCCGGCGGCTGGCTCTCAGCCGTCGGCAGCGACGGTACCTCGACCGCCGGGTAGGGTAACGCCGTTGGCGTTACGGCCGCGGTCGGCGGGTCGGGAAAAGTGGCGGTTGCCTGTGAAGGCAAAGTAGCCGTCGTCCCCTGGGCGCAGCCGGCGAGCGTCGCCGCTACCAGCGCCAGTCCCACAACGGAGAGAAGTCGGCTCCCGCGGAAAGAACGGAAAGTGTGTTTGCTCATTGACAACTCGGCGCGTTGGGAACGCGCCTCATGCATCTTACTCAGTAGAACATCTGTCGCAAGCCCCGCTCATGCCTGCCTCATACCCGGAGGAGGCCACAGATTTCACAAATTTCGCCAGCAAAATCTATGAAATCCGTGGAATCTGTGGTTTCACTTCTTTTCTCCAATCTACTCAATCTGCCAATCTGCGGATAACTGCTCTTTCGCCCGCAGCAGGAAGCGCAACGGGACATGGACGCGCCGCTGCCAATCGGTCTCGAAGTGGCCCGCGCCGGGGAAGGTGAGGCTGGCCCAGTTATGCCCGGGCTCATAGCCGGCGGCGGCGAGCAGCGGATCGACCTGCGCCTGGAGCGGCGCGTAGAGCGCATCGAGCGTATCCGTGCCGCGGTCAAAGTAGAGGCGGTGGGTGGCCGGGTCAGGCAGGTGGTCGCGCAGGTAGGGGAAGACGACGCCTTCGACCGCCGGCCAGTGGGTGGAGACGCAGGCCGCGCCGCCATAGACGTCCGGGTACTCGCATAGAGCGTAGAGGGAGATGAGCCCGCCCATGCTGGAGCCCATGATAAAGGTGTCGTCGCGGCCGGGCCGCGTCCGGTACGTCGCGTCGATGAATGGTTTAAGTTCGGCGACGAGAAACGCCAGGTACGCGTCGGAATCGGGCATCCCGCCCAGCCCGGCCGTCACGACTTCGCGCGCCGGTTGGGAGAGATAACGAAACGGCTTCGCCGGCCGATACTCCAGGTAGCGCCGCATAGGGAGATTCCACACGCCGACGATAATCGCCGGGCGCGCTCTTCCGGCGGCCATGAGCCTCTCCAGCGCGTACTGAACTTCCCAGGCCACGCCGAAAGCGGCGTCGGCGGCGTCGAAGCAATTCTGCCCGTCGTGCATGTACAGGACGGCGTAGCGGGCGGTTGGATCGGCGTCGTAGTCGGGCGGCAACCAGACGTCGACGGGGCGCGGCGGAACGAGTTGCGAAGGAAACTGCGTGTGTCTAATCATGACCGTCTATTGTAACTGCGCTCGCGCTGGCCTCTGCTATAATGGAGCCATCGCGCGCCCAGCCACCTGACTAACTTGACGCTCCACCCGCTCTGTCGGTTCCCAGACTGCGGCCCGCGACCCGGAACGCATGACAGTAACCGGCCGCTTTCGCGCCGCGGCCGTGAGGAGACAAGCGATGCGAAAACTCAATCGTGGGGTTGCCGTCGTCGGCACGGGGATGAGCCAGTTCGGCGCGTTTCCGGAGAAGACCTCGCGCGACCTGTTCGTCGAGGCCTTCCAGGACATGCGCGCCTCGGTTGACCGCGGCCTCGACCCCGACGATATCGAAACCATTTACATCGGCAACTACAGCAGCGACCTCTTCGAGGGGCAGGGCCACACCGCGCCGATTATGGCCGACTGGGTGGGACTGGCTCCGCGGCCGGCGACGCGCATCGAGGACGCCTGCGCCAGCAGCGGCGTCGCCCTGCGCCAGGGCATCCTCGCCGTCGCTTCCGGGCTGTACGACGTCGTCCTCGTCGGCGGCGTGGAGAAGATGAGCAACCTGCCGACCAGCGGTGTGACCGACGCCCTGGCCACAGCCGGGGATGTGTCGTTCGAGATTCCCGCCGGCTTTACCTTCCCCGGCTTCTACGCGGCGATGGCCACCGCCTACCTGCACCGCTATGGCGCGTCGCCCGACGCCCTGCTGCGCGTGGGCATCAAGAACCACGACAACGGCGCGCTGAACCCCAAGGCGCAGTTCCGGGCGCGCATTGCCGACCTGATGACCGGGCGCATCGCCCGGGCGCAGCAGAAGGGGCTGCCCGTGCCCGCGTGGCGCGACGAGATGGACTTTCTCCACGACGACGGCGCCAACCCGCCCATCGCCTGGCCGCTGCGGCTGTTCGACTGCTCGCCGGTGACGGATGGGGCGTCAGCCGTGCTGCTGGTCAGCGAGGAGATCGCCCGCCGCTTCAGCGACGACCCGCTCTACATCACCGGCACGGGGCAGGCCAGCGACACCTCGGCCCTCCACGACCG
>CAZSOD010000155.1:5133-7415 GCA_964608255.1 uncultured Ardenticatenaceae bacterium | reverse complement strand
ACACGGTCGCCGGCTACGCCGCCATGCAGAAAGAGGTCGAGCAATTGCTGTGGCTCGAGAGCCGCGGCCGCATCGACCCCCTGGAGCAGCGCCAGCTTGACGAGTACCGCCGCGTCCTGGGCAAGCTGCTCGTCCTGCCCGGCTTCGAGTTCACCGCCACCTTCGGTTTCCATATTCTGGGAATCTTCCCGCCGGAGACGCCGGTGAGCTATTTGGAGCATTTGCTGCTGACGCTGCGCGTGCCGCCGGCCCAGTTGCGCGCCGGCAGTTCCACGGTCGGGGCGACGTCCGACGTGCTGACCGCCTACCGGGTCATCGACGAGGCCGGCGGGCTGTGCATCGCCGCCCACGTGAATTCCGGCAACGGCGTCATGATGCGCGGCCTCGATTTCGGCGGGCAGACGCGCGTCGCCTATACCCAGGACCCGCACGTCCATGCGCTGGAAGTGACCGACCTTGAGAAGCGCGGCAACCAGACTACGCGCCGTTTCTTCGACGGCAGCAAGCCGGAGTACCCGCGGCCGATGCGCGTCATCCAGGGCTCGGACGCCCACCGCCTCAGTCGCGAATCGTCCACCTCGCCTTATCTCGGCGTCGGCGACCGGGTGACGGAAATCCTGCTGGAAGAGGTTTCGTTCGACGCGCTGGCGCAGGTCATCAAGGGCAACGACCATTCGCTGACCCGCCCCTACCGCGGCACAGCCAAGGCGGTCGATTTTGTGCAACTGGCCCGGGAGGAGGGGGAATCGCTGGTGCAGTCGTTCCACCCCAACATGAACCAGCGCGGCGGCCATCTCGACGCGATCCTGCGCGATATTTGCGCCATGGCCAACACCAACGGCGGGACCATCTACGTCGGAGTTCCGGCCGACGCGAAGGCCAAGTCGGAGGGCGTCCGCGAACCGCATAAGGCCATTGAGAGCCTGCAAAGCGTCATCGCCCGGCGTTTTAGCCCGGAGCCGCCGGCACAAATCGATAGCTTGCCGACGCAGGGGGCGACCGTGGTTCGCGTTACCGTGACCCCGGGCCCCGACGCGCCCTACGCCATCGACAACAACCTTTTCTACGTCCGCGACGAGACGGAGACGACGCTGGCCGTGCGCGACGAGATCGTGCGGATGGTGGAGCGGGGGCTGGAGCGCCGCGGAGCGACCGCCGACCGTCGTCCGTCTACCGACGACGGACGACAGACCACAGACCACAGGACGCCGACGGCCGACCGTCGGCTGCCGACCGCCGACTTGCCCGCTGAGTCCGCATCCTCAGACGCGGAGGGGGGGCGCCGTGGCCGGAGCCGCGGAACCAACGACCAGCGACCGGCGACCGGTTCCGAACACGCCACCCGCCACTCGCCGTCCGTGGCGCGCCACGCGCAATCCGAGAAGCCGTCGACGCCGCCGGCGGCGCGCCGCAGCCCGGCGGAGTTGGAGCGCCCGCGCACTGGCGTCGAGATCGTCGCCAGCGAGGAGCGTGACGGGACCATCTACCACACCCTGCGCGACCTGCGCGGCGGCAACCTGATCAACAATGTCACGCGCGCCTCGTCCCGCCGGCTGTGGCACTACGCCATCACGCAAGCCGAAACCGACCCGCCCGATCTGCCGACCGTCCAATGGCGCGGCAACGTGGCCGTGCTGAACCGGCGGCCGAAAGGCGACACCACCCTCTACGACCTGGCCGTGCGCCGCGATGACGGCGTCCACGTCTACTACGGCGTCACCGACAGCGGTCTGAGTGAGGAGTGGTTAGCGTTGGTCGAGGAGCATAAGAGCGAGTGAGGCGCGTCGGCGTCCTGACCATCAGCGACCGCGGCGCGGCCGGCGAGTATGAGGACAAGAGTGGCCCGCTGGCGGCCGAGCTGGTCGCGTCCGCAACCGGCTGGGCCGTTGAGCGCTACGCCGTCATCCCCGACGACTTCGAGACCATCGTCGCCGCATTACGCGACTGGTGCGCCGAAGGGCTGGAGCTGGTGTTGACCACCGGGGGCACCGGCTTCGCCCCGCGCGACGTTACGCCCGAGGCCACCCGCGCCGTGATCAACCGCGACGCGCCGGGCATCGCCGAGGCGCTGCGGGCGGAGAGCTTGAAGGTGACCCGCCACGCCATGCTGTCGCGGGCCGTGGCCGGGCTGCGCGGCGGAACACTCATCGTCAACCTGCCGGGCAACCCGAAGGCTGTCCGTGAAAACCTGGCCGTCCTCCTGCCTGTCCTGCCCCATGCCCTCGACCTGCTGACCGCCCGCCCCGAGAGCGGACAAGAACACCGGGAGGTGTGAAAGAGGG
>CAZSOD010000155.1:3141-5033 GCA_964608255.1 uncultured Ardenticatenaceae bacterium | reverse complement strand
ATCCACACGAACGGCGTCACGTTGCATACCGTCGTCGCCGGACCGGCGAGCGGGCCGGCAGTGGTGTTGCTCCACGGCTACCCGGAGTTCTGGTACGGCTGGCGCAAGCAGATACCGGCCCTGGCTGCGGCCGGGTTTCGCGTCTACGCCCCCGACCAGCGCGGCTATAACCTGAGCGACAAGCCGCGGGGCCTGTCCGCCTACAGCGTAGACGAGCTGGCCGGCGACATCCTCGGCCTTATCGACGCCATCGGGCAAGAGCGCGTCTTTCTCGTCGGCCACGACTGGGGCGCGGTCGTCGCTTGGTGGCTGGCCCTGACCGCGCCCGCGCGGCTGCGGCGGTTGGCCATCCTCAACGTCCCCCACCCCCACGTCATGCGCCGCCATCTGCTAACCGACCCGCGCCAGATGGGCCGCAGCCTCTACGCCGCCTTCTTCCAGTTGCCATGGCTCCCGGAAGCGGCCGTCAGCGCCTTACACTATCGCGCCCTGGCCCGCGCCCTGCGCGACAGCAGCCTGCCCGGGACGTTCAGCGACGAGGAGCTGGCCGAGTACCGCCGCGCTTGGGCCCGCCCCGGCGCGATGACGACGATGCTCAACTGGTACCGCGCCGCGCTGCGCCGTCCCGCGGCCGACTGGCCCGACGCCGGCGTCACCGTGCCGACGACCGTCATCTGGGGCATGAAGGACCATGCCCTGCGGCCTGAGATGGCGGCCGAGAGCGCCGCCCTGTGCGACCGCCCCGAACTCATCGAACTGGAGGACAACACCCACTGGGTGCAGCACGAAGCCGCCGCCCTCGTTAATGAGACGCTGATCACGCGCTTTTCCTCTTCCGCGCCGACCTGACAGGTTTTCTAAAACCTGTCAGGTCTATCCTAACCCCCATGCCCGCGCTCACGCCCCGCCTGCGCTCCGACCTGCTGCTGCTGCTGACCGCCATCATCTGGGGCTTCGCCTTCGTCGCCCAGCGCACAGGCACAGAGCATCTCGGCCCCTTCACCTTCAACGCCGTTCGCTTCGCCGTCGGCGCGGCGGTGCTATTGCCGGTTATTTGGCTGGGCGACCGCTGGCGGCCGCCGGCCGACCGCGGCCAGAGGACAGACCACGAACAGCCTGGCCTGGAATCCGGCCCCTTCTGGCGGCGGTTGGCAGCCGGCGGTCGGCGGTCAGTTGTCGTTGCCGGAGCTATTGCCGGGGCCGTCCTCTTCGCCGCCGCGGCGCTGCAGCAGGCGGGCATTGTCTTCACCACCGCCGGCAAGGCCGGCTTCATCACCAGCCTTTACGTTGTTCTCGTCCCTCTGCTCGGTCTGCTGCTCGGCCAGCGCGCCGGCTGGGCGACCTGGTTCGGGGCGCTGCTGGCCGCCGCCGGACTCTACTTCCTGACCATGCAGGGCAGCTTCCGCATGGCCTCTGGCGACTTTCTGGTGCTGCTGGGGGCGGGGCTATGGGCCGTCCACTTTTTGCTGCTTGGCCGCCTCTCTCCCGGCCGTGCTCCCGTACGGCTGGCCTTCGTGCAGTTCGCGACTTGCGCCATGCTTAGCGCCGCGGCCGCACTGTTGTTCGAGACGGTGACGATAGCCGCGCTGCGCGCCGCTGCCGTGGCCATTCTCTTCACCGGCATCTTATCCGTCGGCGTCGGCTACACGCTGCAAGTGGCCGGGCAACGCCACGCCCCGCCCGCCGACGCGGCCATCCTGCTCAGTCTGGAGGCCGTTTTCGCCGTCGTTGGCGGCCGGCTGCTCCTTGGCGAACAACTCACCCCCCGCGCCCTGCTCGGCTGCGCCCTCATGCTGGGTGGTATTCTGGTCTCGCAGTTGTGGCCCACGGCTGCGGTAGAGGTTCCAGGTTCCAGAGGCCAGGTTTCAGGGGGAGTGACGAACGACGAACGA
>CAZSOD010000155.1:0-3041 GCA_964608255.1 uncultured Ardenticatenaceae bacterium | reverse complement strand
ACTATGGAAACCCCCACCGCCACCCTCCTTCTCAAAAACGGCCGCGATAAGCCGGTTCTGAACCGCCACCCCTGGATCTTCTCCGGGGCCATCGAACGCCTGAAGGGCGACGCCCGGCCCGGCGACCTTGTGACCGTCGCCGACCACCGCGGCGCCCCCCTGGCGACCGCCTACTACAACCCGAAGTCGCAGATTCAGGCCCGCATCCTTTCCTGGGATCCGTCCGAGCCGGTCGACCACGATTTCTGGCTGCGCCGGCTGCGGCGGGCGATTGAGGGGCGGGCCATGATTGGGTTAGCGACGAGTGACGAGCGACGAGCGACGAGCGGGGAACCTGCCTCCCCTGCTTCCTCGCTCCCCAGCTTTCCTGCGCCACAGGCCGAGACGACCGCCTACCGATTGGTCAACGCCGAAAGCGACCTCCTCCCCGGCCTCGTCGTCGACCGCTACGGCGACTACCTGGTCATGCAATGCCTGACGCTGGGCATCGACCGGCGCAAGGGGATGCTGACCAACCGGCTGGTGGAATTGCTGCAACCGGCGGGCATCCTGGAGCGGTCGGATGCCGACGTGCGGGGCAAGGAAGGGCTGCGGCCGGTGGTGGAGATGCGCCACGGCCAGGCTCCGCCGCCGGAGCTGACCGTTTACGAGAACGGCCGCCAGTTCCTGGTGGACGTGTGGAAAGGGCACAAGACGGGCTTTTATCTCGACCAGCGCGACAACCGGGCCGCGCTCGGCGACCCGGCGCTGCTGGCCGGCCGGGAAGTGCTCAACGTCTTTGCCTACACCGGCGCGTTCGGCGTCTACGCCGCGGCCGCCGGGGCCGGGCGCGTCGTCCAGGTGGACAGCTCCACCCCGGCGCTGGAAGTAGCCGAGCGCAACATGGCCCTCAACGGCTTCGCCCGGCCCAACGACGAATATATCGCCGGCGACGCCTTCGAGGTGCTGCGCTACTACCGCGAGGAGGGACAGCAGTTCGACGCAGTGGTGCTCGACCCGCCCAAGTTCGCCTATAGCCAGGGGCAGGTGGAGCGCGCTTGCCGGGGCTACAAGGACCTCAATTGGCTGGCGCTGCGGCTGCTGCGGCCGGGCGGGCTGCTGGCTACGTTTTCCTGTTCGGGGCTAGTGGGGGCCGACCTGTTTCAGAAAGTTGTCTTCGGCGCGGCTGTGGATGCCGGGCGCGACGTGCAGATCCTGCGCCATTTGGGCCAGTCGGCCGACCACCCCGTGCTGCTCTCCTTCCCCGAGTCGGCCTACCTCAAGGGGCTCCTCTGTCGCGTGTGGTAAGAAGAAGAGAAACCACAGATGACACAGATTCCACAGATTACTCTGCCAAATCTGTGAAATCTGTGTCATCTGTGGTTCCATCTTCGATATGCGCGTATCCGTCATCATTCCAAGCCTGAACGCGCCGACGCTGGCGAGAGCGCTGGCGGCCGTCGCCGCGCAGACGGAGCCGCCGGCCGAGGTCATCGTCGTCGGCCGCGATGAGGCCGGGGTGCTGGCCGCCTTCCCCGCCGTTCGCTTCCTCGACACCGGCGCGCCCGTCTGCGCCGCCCGCGCCCGCAACCTGGGCATGGCCGCCGCCACGGGCGACCTCCTGCTGCTCCTTGACGCCGACTGTGTGCCCCGTCCCGACTGGCTAACCGCCCATCGCGCCCGTCACGCGGCCGGGGAGCGCGTCGTCGGCGGCGCGGTGGCGCTGGCCGGCAGCAATTACTGGGCGCAGAGCGACAACGTCTCCATGTTCCACGAGTTTGTGCCGCAGCGCCCGGCCGGGCCGCGTTTCCTGCTGCCCACATTGAACCTGAGCGTGCGGCGCGAGGTCTTTGCCGCCGTCGGGGGCATGGATGAGTCGTTCCCCGGCGCGGCGGCCGAGGACGCCGACTGGACGATCCGCATCCGGCGCGCCGGCTACCGGTTGTGGTTCGACCCGGCGGCCGTCGTCGCCCACAGCCCGGCGCGGACGGCCTGGCCTGACGTGGTGCGCCACTGGCGCAATCTGGGCCACAATGCCGTGCGCGTCCGGCTGCGCTACGCGGCCGAGTTCGGCACGCCCGGCGGCGCGCGGCGGGCGTGGTGGTGGCGGCTGCTGTCGCCGCTCATCGCCGCGCGCATCACCGCCGGCATCTACGCCCACCGCGCCCTCTGGCCCCACTGGCGCAGCCTGCCGGTCGTCTACGCGACCAAAATCATCTACTGCTTCGGCGCGGCGCGGGCCATCGACAACGGTTTCGCCACACGCCCCTGAGACCTCGTCCTACTTCCCGTCCACCATTGCCCGGGCGATAGCGTTGTGGCGGCGCAAGTGCGGCTCCAGATCGACTGTCGTCAGCTGGCCTTCCCGGACGACGACGCGGCCGTTGATGACCGACCAATCGACCCGCGGCGCGTGGCAGAAGACGACCGCCGCCACCGGGTCGTGCCACGCCCCGGCGTACTCGACGCGATTCATGTCCAGGGCGATGAAGTCGGCGCTCATGCCCGGGGCCAGAGCGCCGATGTCGTCGCGGCCGAGCACGCCCGCCCCACCGCGCGTGCCCATCTCCAGCGCCTCGCGGGCCGACAGGGCCGAGGCAATGCCGGCGAAACCGCCGCGGCCGCCCGGCGCTTCGCTCAGGTAGCGGTCGGGGGCCACGCGCTGGAGCAGCATCGCCTGGCGCGCTTCGCCCAACAGGTGGCCGCCGTCATTGCTGGCCGAGCCGTCGACGCCCAACCCTACCGGCGCGCCCGCCCGCCGCAAATCGAGCACGTGGGCGATGCCGCTGGCGAGGCGCATGTTGCTGCTGGGGCAGTGGGCCACGCCGGTTCCGGTGCGGCCGAAGAGGGCGATCTCCGGCTGGCTCATGTGGACGCAGTGGGCGTGCCACACGTCGTCGCCCGTCCAGCCCAGCGATTCTACGTAGGGCACGGGGCGCGCGCCGAACGTCTCCAGGCAGAATGCTTCTTCCTCGATCGTCTCCGCCAGGTGAGTGTGCAGCCGGATGCCATAGGCGCGGGCCAGCGCCGCCGACTCGCGCATCAGATCGGGCGTGACGGAG
>CAZSOD010000154.1:0-7443 GCA_964608255.1 uncultured Ardenticatenaceae bacterium | reverse complement strand
GGAGGACTTTGAGGGGCTGGCGGCGAGCATCGGGACGACGGCCGACGCGCTGGAGGGGCGTCTGGGGGAAGCGGCGGCGGGATTGAAGACGGACGCGGAGCTGGTGGGGCAGGCGTCGGAGTTGATGGCGCTGGGGTTGGGGCTGACGGAAGACGAGATCGTAACGCTGACGGGGCTGGCGGCGGAGCTGGACTGGAACTGGAAGACGCTGGTGGACACGCTGAACACGGGGAGCAGCCGGGGGCTGAAGGAATTGGGGCTGAACATCAGCGAGGTGAAGGCCCGGGCGGAGGAGCTGGAGGCGCAGGGGGTGGCGACGAACCAGGCGTTTCAGTGGTCGATTATTGAGGCGGGGGAGGAGAAGATCGCGCGGGTGGGGGCCAGGAGCGAGGAGAGCGCGGGGCAAATCGAGATTCTGGAGAAGGCGGTCCAGAACACGCAGGATGAGTTCGCGCGCGGGAACGCGGAAGCCTTTGCCGGCACGCTGGCGGACATTGCCGGGATGGCGCCGGCGGCGGCCTCGGGGATGGAGTTGCTGGGCTTTGCGACGGGCACGGCGCTGGGGAAGCTGGAGAGCTACTTTGTCGTGTGGGCGATGAATCAGCCGTTTGTGCAGAACATCATGGCGTGGGCGCTGGAGCAGGAGCGGGCAGCGAAGAACGAGGCGTATGCGCGGCAACTGGCCAGCAGCTCGTGGGAGGACTACTACCGGACGCAGCAGGATGCGGAGCGGGCGACGGAGGGGCAGGCGGAGGCGTTCGTGACCGCGGCGACGGCCGGGGAGATGGCGCAGGTGGCGGCGGCGGGGTACGCGGCCGACCAAGAATGGCTGGCGCGGGCGACGGAGTGGGTGGGGGAGGCGAACGAGCGGGCGGCGGTGGCGGATTACGCGCGGGCGCAGTCGGTGGCGGACCTGGCGGCGGCGCAGGAGCTGGCGGCGTCGGCGGCGGCGGCGTGGGCGGAGTACACGGCGGAGGCGACGGCGCGGGGCGGGGATTACTTCACGCAGATTTCGAGCGCGGGGCCGGAGACGTGGAACCTGGCGGCGGCGATTTACGGGGCGGCGGACGCGGAAGGGGCGGGGGCGGCGGCGCTGGGGGAGCTGGCGGTGCAGCTGGGGCTGATGGATGAGGCGACGGCGCAGGCGACGACGGCGGCGGTGATGCAGCAGACGATCGCGGAGAGCCTGGCCGGGGCTGCGGCGACGGGGAAGATCCCGTGGGATGAGTACGCGGCGGCGGTGGAGCACGCGATTGAGGTGGCGAACGGGGCGTACCTGATTGATTTGGGGCCGCGGCAGGCGCCGGAGATGGAGGACAGGGGGTTCCGGGAGGCATACCAGGAGTCGTTTGAGGCGGCGACGCAGGATCAGCCGGCGTGGGTGGTGCGGCTGGAGGGGGATAACCAGGCGGTGCTGGACGCAGTGGCGGAGGCGAAGGGGGTGGTGGAGGGGTTTGCGAGCCCGGAGGAGGCGTATGAGGCGGTGATGGATTTGGACATCACCGCGGTGCAGGAGAAGGGCGAGGTGGTGCGGGGGATTATTGACGGGTTGCCGGAGCGGAAGACGGTGGTGATCGATTTTCAGGCGACGGGGACGGAGATTCTGGAAGAGCTGCGGGCGGTGGGGGCCATTCCGTAGACGGGTAAGAGATGGCTTATAACGCACGGGTGAAAACGTTTGTGGCGGGGACGGTGACGTTCACGTGCTCCACGGCGAACGGAGTGTACGTGGAGCGAGGGGCCGCGGGCGGGCCGGGGGTGGTCGACCGGATCGTCGTGACGGGGGCGGGGGTGGTGCACGATATGGACGGGACGGCGGACGGGGTGCTGGTGCCGCCGGTGATATGGCAGGAGATCACGTTCCAGGCGGCGCACCCGAACGGGCACACGCAGTACTGGAACCTGCTGAAGTGCGTGGGGAAGCACGGGACGCTGACGCTGACGATTCCGACGGCGAGCGGGGAAGTGACGCAGAGCGTGGCGGCGCGGCTGCTGCCGCTGGACGGGCAGTGGGAGGCGCCGTACCGGGCGGGGGTGCAGAACTGGTTTACGGTGCGGGCGGAGTGGCAGTTGAAGGCGTTGCTGACGGTGGCATAACGAATGACTGAGCGATACGGGCGACTGTTTGCCAGCTTTTGGGAGTGGAACGACGCGACGTACACGGTCGTGAACTACGGGGGCAGCACGGCGCTGTCGGCGATTCTGAGCGCGGAGGTGACGCGGAAGAAGAGCACGATGACGCGGGCGCGGTTTACCCTGGCGGCGGGGGATAACTGGGAGCAGTTCGTGGTGGAGGGGCGGCTGTGCTCGCTGTACCAGTACGACCGGGTGCTGAACGGCGACCGGCACATGGGGACGTTCCAGGTGCAGAAGGTGCGGGAGAAGCACCAGCTGAACGGGCAGCACGTCATTGAGGTGTCGGGGCTGGGGGCGGAACACCTGCTGACGAAGTACCGGCACTGGACGCCGATCGGGGCGGAGACGATTTACGCGACGACGCTGACGACGGCGGCGATCGCCCCGTGGGCGACGACGGTGGCGGTGGGAGCGCCGCACGGGAACGATTCGGTCAGCCTGGCCAACAACGCGAATTTCGAAGTGGGGGACGAGATTCGGATTGCGATGGACAACGGCGACACGTTCGTCGGGACGATCACGGGCGTGGACCCGCCGGGGGCGCCGAGTCCGGAGACGGTGCAGTTTTCCCCCCGGATTCCGTATGACGCGGGGGTGGGGAAGGCGGTGAGCGGGCGGAAGGGCCGGCTGGTGGTGGCGTCGGTGGCGGGGATGGCGCAGGGGCAGCGGGTGATCGTGGCGCTGAACTCGGGGACGCACACGACGGTGATTGAGGACGTGAACACGGCCGAGCTGTCGATTGAGGTGCGGGACGGGCTGACGGGCGCGGCGGCGATCGGGAAGTCGGTGCAGGCGTACGACTATTCGGAGCCGGCGACGGATGACGTGGAGAAGATCATCGCGCACGCGACGGGCTGGTCGGCGGTTTTCCAGAACGGGACGTGGCACGGGAGCACGGACGGGACGGCGCATCAGCCGTATGGGGAGAGCGCGTGGGACTTGCTGGTGGCGACGGCGGAGATGACGGGGGACTTCTTCCGCTGCGGGCCGCAGAGCGGCTATATCCCTTACAAGCGGGTTTATTGGTACCGGACGGCCGACGCGAGCGGGATGACGCTGCGCTATCGGAACACGGCGGCGCAGGTGGCGGCGGATACGGAGGATGTGGACACGGGGGTGATCCACTCGCTGGAGCGGGAGTATGAGCACGACCTGATCACCCGGGTGTTTCCGGTGGCCAGCGACGGGCGGATCTCGCTGGGGTACTGCACCGCCACCGCGCTGGCGGCGGCGGCGGCCGACGGGTTCGCGGTGGTGATTTCGAATGACCTGTACGTGCCGGACTACGTGGAGTACTCGCCGGGGATAAGCCGGCATGGGGCGCTGGCGGGGAGCTTCCGGTTCGGGTCGGTGTCGCTGGCGAAGAAGGCGAGCCTGGCGGAGTTGCAGGCGGCGGCGGACGGGATGCTGTTCCAGGCGATGACGACGCTGAAGGAGCGGCAGCAGCGGGAGTACTGGCGGGGGGTGCTGCACACGCACCGGCCGTTGCAGCCGGGGCAGACGGTGACGCTGGCGGAAGGGGGGATAGACAGTCCGAAGAGCGGCACGTACTACGTGCTGGAGGTGCGGGACTACCTGGAGCGGGGGGTGATCATGACGTCGGTGCTGCTGAGCCGGGAGCCGGAGATGCGGCCGACGGCGATGCTGGCGCTGGGGCGGCAGTTGAAGGCGACGGAGCAGGCGTTCCGCCGGCAGCAGTTGCTGGTGGATGGGGACGGGTCGACGACGACGATTGTGGGCGGGGAGGGGACGCCGACGGACCACGGGCTGCTGACGGGGCTGACGGATGACGACCACCCGCAGTATTTGCTGGCCAGCGGGACGCGGGCGCTGGCGGGGAATATGGCGGTGGGGGCGGGGGTGACGATTGACGGGGTGGATATCAGCGCCCATGCGGCGGATCCGAACGCGCACCACGCGGCGGTGACGGGGTATGACACCGGGATTGAGGTGGTGAGCGGGCAGGCGATCCGGGTGGGGACGGGGGCGGCCGGGGCGGGGCTGGGGTTGAGCGCGGGGGTGCTGAGCGTGAATACGGCCGCGGCGAGCGGGACGACGATCAGCGCGGATACGGTCCAGGTGCTGCCGGTGGCGGCGGGCGGGCTGGAGCTGACGGCAAGCGGGTTGCAGGTGAAGCGGCCGACGGATTCGGGGGTGGTGAGGGATTCGACGGGGGTGTATTTGTCGCCGTCGACGCTGACGGCGGCGACGACGAACGCGGTGAGCGGATCGGGGCACACGCACGCGGTGACGGCGGTGAGCGACGGGAAGGCGACGCCGGCGGCGCTGTTGAAGGTGGACGCGAACGGGGACCTGACGCTGCGGTATTTGACGGGGGATAAGGTGCGGACGCCGCTGATCGACACGGCGAGCGGCGGGCTGACGCTGGACCCGGCGAACGCGACGGTGAGCGTGGACGGGAACATGTCGTTCACGGGCGGGAGCCGGACGGTCGGCACGACGACGAGCGACCTGGTGCTGGCGCCGGCGAATGAGCTGACGCTGGACCCCGGGGGGGATGTGGTGGAGGTGCAGAGCGCGGCGACGGTGCGGTCGGCGCACTGGGCGAGCGGGTTCCTGGGGACGGGCTGGGGGATTGAGTACGACGGGGCGGCCGACTTCCGGAGTATTTACGCGGATGAGCTGCACGTGGCGGCGTTCATTGCGGACACGGCGCGGGTGGCGGTGGGGGCGGAGTACATTACGCCCTCGATGGCGCTGATCAGCCGGACGTTCACGATTCCGGCGGTGAGCGGGACGGGGACGCTGTACGTGGAGGACGCCCCGGGGCTGAACGCGCTGCCGGTGTTTGAGAACGGCGACTGGGTGCTGCTGCGGGTGGTGGACCACTCGGGGGGCGGGCTGGTGGTGGCGAACGCGTGGGGGCAGGTGAGCGGGTACGCGGATGATGGGGACGGGGAGCAGCACTGGACGTTCACGTGCCGGAGCACGACGGTGGCGGGGGAGCCGGTCGGCCGGGGCGGGGTGGCGCTGGACTTCGGGAAGAGCGGGGACGGCTGGTGGTGGGTGACGACGCTGGACCCGGCGGGAGCGCCGTACGCGGGAATCAGCAGTTGGACGGGGAGCGACCCGTACACGGAGGGGAACCGGACGCACCGGCTGCGGCTGGGGCAGTTGAAGGGGGTGAGCGGGGTCAATGAGTGGGGACTGTACGCGGGGGCGACGGCGGCGCGGCGGTTGCGGTTCAGTGACCTGGCGGCGGAGATCCACGGGACGCGGCTGAGTCTGTACGCGGGGGATGGGGCGCAGGCGCGGGTGACGGCGGCGGAGGTGCGGCTGTACCGGAACGCGACGGACTTTGTGACGCTGACCCCGAACGCGGACCATTCGACGGAGAACGCGACGTCGACGGCGGGGACGTATTACACGGAGATTGACGAAGGTGTGGGGTCGCCGACGGCGGCCGACTACGTGGCCAACGGGACGAACACGAGCGGGTTTGTGTTCGTGGGGCTGACGAATCCGGCAACGTGGGGGGCGATCTACGCGGTGACGCTGCGCCTGGCGTATGCGGGGAACGGGTTTTCGAACGACACGGTGCGGGTATACGCACAAGTGTTCCAGGCGGATGAGATTACGCCGCTGACGGGGGAGTTGCTGGCGGTGTCGCTGGCCGGGAACAGTTCGGCGACGGTGACGACGAATTTTCCGACGCCGGATCAGGCGGCGACACAGGCGCAGTGGAACGCGGCGCGGCTGCGAATCCGGTGGGAGTACACGATCAACGCGGCGGACGAGGCGATCCGGCTGGACCCGCAAGTGCCGTCGATTGCGGTGGGGGCGGGGGTGCCGACGGGCTACAACGCAGGGGACGGCATCTGGTTCGGGCGGGACGCGGGGGCGTATAAGGCGCGGATCGGGGCGGCGAGCGGGGTGGGGTTGCGCTGGACGGGCTCGGCGCTGGAGATACGGAACTCGGCCAACGCGGCGGTGATTGAGCTGGACGGGAGCGGGAACAGCCGGTTCGCGGGGGCGATGACGATCGGGACGAGCGGCGGTATCTGGCAGGGCACGGGGACGTTCGCCAGTCCGACGACGGGATTGAAGATCTGGAATGACGGGGGGGTGGGGCGGCTGGCGACGTACTCGGGCGGGACGGCGCAGGTGGCGATTGACACGAGCGGGCGGCTGACGGCGGGGGCGGGGGCGGTGCGGCTGGACGCGACGGGGCTGAATGTGGTGGCGGGGTCGGCGGCGTCCGGGGGCGGGGAGTTCAAGTGGCGGAGTTCGGGCGGGGCGTTGTTCGGGTCGCTGGACGGCTGGTATTCGGTGGGGGGGGAGGGATACGTGCAGCTGAAGTCGTTCAATCCGTCCTCGGGCGTGCAGCTCGGGGCGGTAGAGTTGAACACGCTGAGCAACGGGGTGAAGCTGCTGGGGCACAACGGGGTGACGACGGCGCTGGTGCTGTCGGCGTATTACAACACGGGGACGGCGAAGAACGAGGTGAAGGTGGCGGGGGAGCTGTGGGTAGATGGGGGAATCCGGGCCGGGTATACGCTGGGGACGGTCAATCGCGGGCAGATCGTGAGCAACTTTGCGAGCGAGCACAGTTACAACGCGATGATCCTGATGGACGTGGGGACGGTGGCACATGGGATGACGAGCGTGGTTGATACGGCCACGTACGGGGCGATGGGAAAGGCGAATTCGACGAACGGAGGGTTGCTGGTGCAGGGGTTCGGGGAGGCGTACACGGGCGTGCAGCTGAACGGGTACGCGACGACGGTGAGCGGGGCGGCGACGAACCTGGCACCGGTGACGCTGAACGCGCTGCTGAAGAGCGGGACGGCGGGGTCGTCGGTGACGAGCGGGAATATCCTGGCGGTGATGAACGCGGGGGCGGGGCAGATGCTGGTGAAGTGGAACGGGGATATCTACAGCAATTCGTCGGCGAGCGTGACGGTGTTCGATGAGTACGACGACCCGGCGCTGCTGCGGGCGCTGAGCCGGGAGCTGAACCCGGCGGATGTAGTGCGGAACGAGTGGGACCGGTTCGTGGAGTACAACCGGGCGGATCTGGAAGCGGCGGGGATTCTGGAGGGAGAGATGGTGAACCAGACGGCGCTGGGGCGGTTGCTGACCGGCGCGGTGTGGCAGTTGCACAGCCGGCTGGCGGCGCTGGAGGGGAGATGAACGCGATTGAGGCGAAGTTGCGGCAGGCGGAGGAGCAGCTGGCATTCTGGCGGCAGAAGGCGGAGGAGGCGCAGCGGCAGGCGCTGCTGTGGGAGGGGGCGGTGGCGGCGTTGAGGGGGGTGTGGGAAGTGACCGGTGAAGAAGCGAGTGTGG
>CAZSOD010000153.1:0-7530 GCA_964608255.1 uncultured Ardenticatenaceae bacterium | reverse complement strand
CGCCGCGGCTCGATCAGCGCCGCCCGATAGAGAACCGCCGTGCCGGCGAATTGCGCGGCGACGGCCAGCAGCAGCGCCGCCGTCCAGCCCACGCCGAGACCGAGCAAGCCGAGAACCAGCGCCACGGCCGCCCGCGGCAGCGCCAGGGCGAACAATTGCCCCTTCCACGGGCCAAAGGAGACGCGGCGGCGCGGCAACAACCACAGGATGTAGGCGTCGGCGGCAAAGAAGGCCAGCAAGATGGCGGCGACAATGGCTGCCAGCATCCCATCGCCGGCGACCAACCCCCACACCGCCGCTACTCCCGCGGCCAGCGCCGCGCCCGCCAGCGCCACCAGCCCATCCGGCCAGCCCGCCGGCGCGTAGAACGCTACGAGCACCTTGTGGAACAGGCTCTTGGTCAGCGTATCATCCGGATCGAGGCTGTTGAAGCTGTGCATGGGCAGTGGTTGGCGGTCAGCGGGCGGTTGTGGTTGGATGCTAATCGTCGGTTGTTCTCTGGCTACGGCGGCCGTCGGCCCTCGGAGGCCGGCTGTAATCCGTCGTCAGGCGTCGCGCCACGCTGCCCCATCGGCCGTGCGTTCGAGCCGCCCCACGCCCGGGATGTGGGTGGCGATGAGACGGGCGTTTTCGGTCAGGGCAGCGTCGATAAGCGCCCGGCGACTGGCTAGGAGAACTAATTTGTCCGCCCAGTGCGGCCCCCACTCCGGCCGTTCGACCTCGACCGGGTGGTGGAAAAGGTCGCCCAGGCAGTAGAGCGTTTCGCCGGCTGACTGGACGCGGACGATGAGGTGGCCGGGCGTTTCGCCCGGCGCGGGCACGATCGTGATGCCCGGCGCGAGCTCGCGTTGACTGTCGACCGGCGCGACGACCTTGTGGCTCTCCAGAACGCCCAGCGTGCGACTATCCTCGGAGTTGCGGCGGCGGAGCGCCCGTTGCGTCTGCGGCCGATCCCAGTCCGCGCGGCCGACGTGGTAGCTGGCGTTGGCAAAAGCGGGCGCAAAGCGCTTGCCTTCCGGCGCCGCCACCGCGCCATAATGGTCGAAGTGCAGGTGGGTAATGACAACGTGCTCCACCGCGCCGGGCGGGATACCGCTACTCCACAGTTGGGAAACGAGGTCGGGCGCGGGTTGGTAGCCGGCCAGCATCAATCGCCGCGGCGGCTGATCGTACTTGGGCGCGTCTACCAGGACGGACGATGGCCCCAGCTGGAGGTGAACGCACTGGATGGGCACAGGGAACGGCCGCTCGAAACTGGCTCTGTACTGCGGCGGCCAGTCTGGCGGCAACAGCCGCAGCCAGTCGACGAGGTCGGCTTGCAGGTGCCCGGTGTTGAAGACAGTGATGCGAGCCTCACCGACGCTGACGGACAGGGCCATGCGTTCATTCTAGCACGCGGGGACTTCGACAGGCACACCAAATGAGCTACAATATCCCCCAGCCCGTTCTAACCCATCCCGCCCGGCCGAACGCACCTATGGACCCTAAGTTCCCCGAGAGAGTCTCCATCGCCTATCTGCCGACGCCGCTGGAGCGCCTCGATCGCCTGAGTCGCCACCTCGGCGGGCCGGAAATCTGGATCAAGCGCGACGACCAGACCGGGCTGGCGACCGGCGGCAACAAGACGCGCAAGCTGGAGTTCCTCGTCGCCGATGCCCTGGCCCAGAGTTGCGATCATCTGGTGACGACAGGCGCGCCGCAGAGTAATCATTGCCGCCAGACGGCCGCCGCCGCCGCCCGCTTCGGCCTGGGTTGCAGCGTCGTGCTGCGCGGTCGCCGGCCGGAAGCCGCCACCGGCAATCTTCTCCTCGACCACCTTCTCGGGGCTCACATCACGTGGAGCGAGGATCGAGACTGCAACGAAGCGACGACCGAGGTCCTGGCGCAGTTGCGGGCGATCGGCCGCCGGCCCTACCTCATCCCGCTCGGCGGCTCCAACGTCATCGGCGCGACAGGCTACGTGCTGGCCATGGGCGAGTTGATGGAGCAACTGGCCGCGGAACACTTGAACGTCGATTTTATTGTCTTTGCCAGCAGCAGCGGCGGCACCCAGGCAGGTATCTCCCTAGGGGCGCGGGTCTATGGCTTCCGCGGCACGGCCCTGGGCATCAGCGTCGACCACCCGGCCGACGCGCTGCGGGCACAGGCGGCGGCCCTGGCGACGGCTACGGCCACCCACCTCGGTCTGGACACCCCGTCCCTACTCGACCTCGTTCACGTGAACGATGATTATCTGGGCGAGGGGTACGCCCGCGTGGGGGAGGCGGAACGAGAAGCGATCAAGGTCACGGCTCAACTCGAGGGCATCTTACTCGACCCGGTATACACTGGCCGGGCCATGGGCGGGCTGATCGACCTCATTCGTTGGGGCGCCTTCACTCGCCGCCAGCGCGTCCTGTTCTGGCACACCGGCGGCACGGCCGCTCTGCCCGCCTTTGCCGATCGGCTCCTGTAACTGAGCGTGAGGTTAAGCATGTCCGTGGAACAAGACGTCACCCGCCACTTCGAGGCGTTGTACGGCGAAGCGCCGGCATTCCTTGTCCGCGCCCCGGGCCGGGTCAACCTCATCGGTGAGCACACCGACTACAACGACGGCTTTGTGCTGCCGATGGCCATCAACCGCGCGGTATGGATCGCCCTGCGGCCGCGATCTGACCGCCTGATCGTCCTGCATTCGCTCAATTTCGATGACGCCACCACGATCGACCTTGACAGCCTGAGCTACCAGGACGCGGGCTGGCGGGAGTATGTCAAGGGCGTGGCCCATGTGCTGGGGCAGCGCTACGCCCTCGGCGGCTGGGAAGGGGTGCTGGCTGGCGACGTACCCATCGGGGCCGGGCTGTCCTCGTCGGCGGCGGTTGAACTGGCGACGGCGCGGGCCTTCGCCGCGACCGGAGACTTGCCCTGGAACCCGGCCGAGATGGCTCGCGCCGGGCAGCGCGCCGAAAACGAGTGGGTGGGGATGAATTGCGGCATCATGGACCAGATGATCTCCGCCGCGGGCGAGCGCGACCATGCGCTGCTCATCGATTGCCGCACGCTGGAGACGCAGGCTGTGCCATTGCCGCCGGGCACGGTCGTCGTCGTCCTCGACACGGCGACCCGTCGCGGTCTGGTCGATTCCGCCTACAACGAACGGCGGGCGCAGTGCGAGGCCGCGGCGCGCTTTTTTGGCGTGCCCGCCCTGCGCGACGTAGACATGGCCACGTTCGGCGCTCGCGCGGCCGAGCTCGACCCGGTGACGCGCGCCCGCGCCCGCCACGTCATCAGCGAGAACGAGCGCACCCTGGCCGCGGCCGAAGCCATGCGCCGCGGCGACGCCGGGACGATGGGCGAACTGATGGACGCCAGCCACGTCAGCATGCGCGACGACTTCGAAATCTCGCGCGCTGAGATGGACGTCATGGTTGAACTGGCGCAGGCGCAACCGGCGTGTTTCGGCGCAAGGATGACCGGCGGGGGCTTTGGCGGCGCGGCCGTGGCCCTGGTGCGCGCGGCCGAGGCCGACGCCTTCGCAGATGCCGTTCGCGCCGGCTATCGCGCCGCGACCAGCCTGGAGCCGCAGGTTTATATTTGCACGGCCACCGACGGCGCGTCCATCGTCGAGCGCGTCTGAAGCCGATTGAATCTGGATCGGGCGGGGGCGCGGACAGCCATCGTCGGGGCGTGTAGCGTTCCGTGGATCCCATGCGGATTTGATGAGGCGAGCCATGTTCCAACGCCAGCTCTGTGTTAGCCTGATTGTGCTTGTCGCTCTTGCCGGGTGCCGGATTGGGCCGGAGAGCGCGCCAGCGCCGTCGCCAACACCTATCTCCCCGCCCACACCGCAGGTCGTCGTGGCCACACCGACACCCCTCTCGGCCGCCGACCTGGCGCCCATCGACATCGAGGAGCAACTCGTCACTAACCTTTATGAGCGCGTTGGGCCGTCGGTGGTCCACATCGCCTCCCAACTCGTGACGATGGACTTCTTTTTCGGTCCCATGTCGAGCGAGGGCACCGGCTCCGGTTTCATTTGGGACGACGCCGGCCACATCGTCACCAATTACCACGTCGTCAAGGACGCCAGCCAGATCGAAGTCATTTTCTCCGACGAGAGTACGGTCGAAGCGCAGGTCGTCGGCACTGACCAGCGCAACGACCTGGCCGTGTTGCAGGTCGATCCGGCGGCGGCCGTCGACGCTTCGGCCGCGCCGCTCCAGCCTTTGACACTGGACTCGACGGCCGATATCCGCGTCGGCCAGCGGGCCATCGCCATCGGCAACCCTTTCGGACTTGACCGCACGCTCACTACCGGCGTCGTCAGCGCGCTCGGCCGGCCGCTGGAGACTGACTCCGGCGATTACATTTTCAACGTTATCCAAACGGATGCGGCCATCAATCCCGGCAACTCCGGCGGGCCGCTGCTCAATTCCCGCGGTGAGGTCATCGGCATCAATACGGCCATTCAGCAGGGCGCGGAGGGTATCGGTTTTGCCGTGCCGGTCGATACCCTGAAGCGCGTTGTGCCGGTGCTCATCAGCGACGGCCGCTACCCCCACCCGACGCTGGGCCTGCTAGGCTACTCGATTAACGCCGCGCTGGCCGAAGCGCTGCAACTGCCGGTGGAGCGGGGCGTGCTAGTGGCGCGCCTGGCTCGCGGCGGCCCGGCTGAGGCGGCGGGCGTGCGCGGGGCGCAGCGGGAGGTTGTTATTGGCAACCGGCGGGTGCTGGCCGGCGGCGACATCCTGACCCACATCGACGGGCAGGCCATCGCCGACTGGAACGCGTTGCTCGAGTATCTGGAATTGAACAAGCGCGTCGGCGAACCCACGCGGCTGTCGCTCCTGCGCGACGGCCAACCGCTTGAGGTACAGGCCACGCTGGCGGCCGAGCAGTAGCCGCGCCCGGCCCGCTGGACGAAGCCGGCGCGGTTGGGCACAATTGCCGCGATTGCGGAACTTCTCTATGTGGACAGACGCGCGACAGGCGACGGCATGGGCATTTGGCTGGCTGCTCCTCGTGACAGCCGGCTTCCTGCTTGTCAGACGGCCGGGCGCGGGCCAGCGCGCGGCGTCCGGGTGGCTGCTGATCTTGGCGCTCGCGGGTCTGGCGCGGCTCTTGCCGGCCCTATGGCTGCCGGTGGGCGCGGGCTACGACATCGAGTCTTACCGGCTCGTAACGGACGCGCTGCTGAACGGCCGCGAAGTTTACACGTCCGCCCTCGGCCGCCATCCATACCTGCCATTCCAGATGTACATCATGGGCGCGATGGCCTGGCTCTCCCAGGCGACCGGGTTGCCGTATGTCGTGGCCATCAAGCTACCGGCGGTGGTGGCCGACGTCGCCCTGACAGGCGTAATCTACCGCATCGCCTCCGGGACCCGCGGCCGCGACTGGGCCGCCTACCTAGCGCTCCTTTACGCTCTTAACCCCGTAAGCCTGCTCGTCACGGCCTACCACGGCCAGTTTGAGGCAGTGACGCTGCTGCTGCTCGTGACGGCGTGGTGGTTAGGGGAGCAACGGCGCACGAGGTCATCGGCCGCGGCTCTCGGCTTTGCCATCTTGAACAAAACGTGGCCCGTCGTCTTCCTGCCGGTCATCTTTATCCGGCTGGGTAACCGGCGGCGCATTGCCTATGCCCTGCTGGCCCTGGCGATACCGGTCGTCTTCGCCACCGCCTACCTCATCATCTTCTCGGCCGATCCCATGCCGATGCTGCGCCGCGCGTTGACCCATCGCGGCGTGGCCGGCTACTGGGGCCCCGGCGCGATCCTCAACCCGGCGGCGGCAATCTGGACGCCGCTCCAGGCCCTCGTCGACGCCCTGTTTGCCCTGCGCAACTGGCTGCTGCTGGCGGCCGTGCTGGCTGCCCTCTGGTGGACGCGCCGCCAGCCGGCGCTGGATGCGTTCCTGACGCTGCTCCTGAGCATGTTCGTCGTCACCGTCGGCTTTGGTATTCAGTGGCTGGTCTGGCTGGTGCCTTTTGCCTCGCTGGCCGCCGAAGACCGCTGGCTGCGCGCCTACTCTCTGGCGGCGGCATTCATGCTGGCCGTTCACCTCTATGGCTTGCACATGGTTCCCTTCCTGTCGGAATGGCTGGCCGCGCCGGCCGCTGATTGGCTGATCCGCCTTAGCGCCCTGCCGGCGTGGGGCATCGTTGTCGCCTGGACGATTGCCCGCCTGCGCACCGCGCGCGCCGCCCGGCCCGAAGCTGTCACGCTGCGCGAAAAGCCGGCCAACTGAGCCATGATGCCCGACGCACCTTTCACTCTCACCGTTCTCATCCTGAACTGGAACAGCCGCGCCTATCTGGAGGCGTGCCTTGCTGCCCTGGAGGCACAGACCCTCCAGCCGGAGCGGGTGGTGCTCATCGACAACGGCTCGACCGACGACTCGCTCGCCTTCGTGCGCGACCGCTTTCCCCAGGTGGAGTTGCGCGAGAACGGCGGCAATCTGGGTTTCGCTGCCGGCAACAACACCGCCCTGGCGGGGCTGGAGTCGAATGCGGCGGTGCTGCTCAACCCCGATGTGGTCCTGTCGCCCGACTGCCTAGCCGCGCTGGCGGCCGCGCTGGCCGGCGACCCGCGCATCGGCATTGCCGGCGCGAAGCTATGGTATCCGGACCGGAAGACGATTCAGCACGCGGGCGGCACCGTTCGCCATCCCCAAGCCATGCCGGGCCACTATGGTTTTGGGGAGCGCGACTCCGGCCAGCACGATGCTGCGCGCGACGTGGACTACGTGATCGGCGGCGCGGCGGCCGTCCGGCGCGAGGTTCTGGAGACGGTTGGGTTGCTGGACGAGGGCTTCTTCCTGTATTTCGAGGATGCCGACTACTGCGCCCGGGCGCGGGACGCCGGCTATCGGGTTGTTTACGAGCCACGGGCCACGGCCGTCCACGTCGAGTCCGCCGTAGCTGTAAAGGGCAGCTTTAGCTACTTCCAGCGCTTCCACACCGGCCGCTGGCGCTATCTTCTCAAGCACTTCCCGGCCGCGGAGATTCTGAACGAGACGCTGCCGGCTGAAGCAGCCTGGCTGGAACAAATCGCCGACGACGAGCGCCGGGCGGCGTCCCTGGCCTATCTGGCCACCGGCCACGCACTGCCGGGCATCTGGCTGGCGCGGGGGGCCAAAGCGCCGCTCTCAGCCGATGAACGGGCGGCCGTTGCCGCCGGGCTGATGGCGCTGCGCGACCAGGCCCTGCGACACACTGTGGGCGACGGCGGGCTGGCGGCGCTGGCCGCGGCGGCCGTGGTGGTCGAGCGACCGTTTACATCGAACGTGCCGCTTCTGGGGCCGCTCATCGCCCGGTTTCGCGCGGCCTGGAACAATGTGGCCTCGCGCTGGTACGTCCATCACGTCGTCGTCCAGCAGAACGAGTTTAACCGGCTGGCTGTCCGCCAGTTGGAAACGTACGAGATAGAACTGCGCGAACAGATGGCGCTGCTCGAGGAGCAAGTAGTGGCCCAGGAGGAACTACAGCAGCGCGTGCAGGAGTTGCTCGCCCACTTCCGGTTGGTCGATGCGGACAGGTCGGTTACAGAGTTG
>CAZSOD010000152.1:6499-7667 GCA_964608255.1 uncultured Ardenticatenaceae bacterium | reverse complement strand
GTGCGCGGGCCAGCAGGGCGACCGCCAGCGCGGGCAGCAGGCCCAGGGCCAGGGCGCGCGGCAGCCAGACCAGCAGCGCCTGCCGCCGGCGGCGAATATCCCAGGCGCGCAGGTGCGCGGCGAGCGGACGAAAGTCAGGCGTCATCCCTAGATGTCACTTACGCGCCGGACGCGCCGCACGGTCAGCCCGTACAGGACGGCAGCGGCCAGGATGTGGAGAACGATGAAAAGCGTCCAGGGCGAGAAAAGCCAGACGCGCGTTCCATAGAGGAACTGGCTGAAGAAGAATAGGGTGTTTTGTTCCAGAAAAAGAACCTCGCTGACGATAAGCGTGGCAGGCAGGTTGGTGGCCGCCAGAGCCAAACCGGTATAGAGCAGGGTCGCTTCGATGACGGGGCCGGACAGTTGCAGGGAGCTGGATAGGACGGCGGCCATGCCGGCCAGCAACGGCACGCCGAAAACTGCAAACAGCATCCCGCCGAAGGTCGCTACTGTGGCCGCGAGCGTGGTGCGCATTGTGGCCGAACACCACAGCCCATAGAGCGCATAAGTGACCGCGGCGATCAGAATGAGCAGTTGTGACAAAAGTAACTCCGTCAGCGACAAACCACCCAGCAGGAAGGCGATGCTCTGCAACGGAATGGAGACGAGAACCAGCAGAAAAACGTAGCTGAGGGCGGAGATGAGTTTGCCCAGGACGACTGACTCGGCCGAGAGCAGCGTCGTCTTGAGCAGATCGAGCGTCTGCCGCTCCCGCTCGCCGCTGATGGCCCCGGCAGTGAAGGCCGGGCCGATGAAAACGACGAGGAAGACCTGCACGGCCAGCACCGCCGCGAAGAGGCCCTTGCCGGCGGTGCGCGCCGCCGTGCTGCCGACGCCGTTGGCCCCGGAGGCGTAGACCAGGTAGACCAGGGCAATGACGCCGCTGAGGAGGGCGAGATAGAGCGTTAGCACGGCAAAGGCCCGCCGGCCGCGCATCCGGCCGCGCAGTTCCTTCACCGTCACCGGATTGCTCAGCCACGCCGTCAGGCGCCCGGTCGTTGCTGTCGTGGTCTGTGTCTCTGCCATGCGTCACTCGAAAGGAGCCAGGGGCTAGGTTCCAGATTCTAGGGGCCAGGTTCCAGGGAAGAAACCTGCGACCCAACCACACTGCCCCACTGACCTACTG
>CAZSOD010000152.1:0-6399 GCA_964608255.1 uncultured Ardenticatenaceae bacterium | reverse complement strand
ACTGCCCACTGCCCACTGCCCACTTCTCACTCCCGCCTCGTCACCTGCATAAACACGTCCTCCAGATCGCCGTGTTCCTCGCTGAAACTGACGACCGGGAGGCCGCGGCCGACCATATGCCCCAGCAGCGCGCTTAACGCCGCGTCGTCGCCGCCGAAATCGAAGCGCAGCGTGGGGCCGCCCGCGTCCGCGCTTGCTCCGGCGACCACCGAGTGCACCTCCGGCTGGCCGCGTAGCCACGCGGCTGCCTCGTCCAGATCGGCCGCGCCGCTAACCAGGCGCACGAGCACGGGCCGGTGGGCGCGCAACTGGCGCATCATCTCGTCCACGTTGCCCGCGGCCACCAGACGGCCGTTGTCGATGATGCCAATGCTGGTGCAAACGTCCGCCACTTCAGCCAGAATGTGGGACGAAAAGAAGATAGTTTTGCCCAGCGCTTGAAGCTCGCGCAGTAACTCACGAATCTCGAGCCGCGCCCGCGGGTCCAGGCCGCTGGCCGGCTCGTCGAGAATGAGCACCTGCGGGTCATGGGCCAGCGTCCGCGCCAGGCAAAGGCGCTGCTTCATCCCCCGGCTGAGCGTCTCCACATAAGCGTCGCGCCTGGGGGCCAGGTCGACCAGCGCCAGCAGGTCGTCGATCATCCCGGACCGCTGCGCCGGCGGCACGCCGTAGCAGGCGGCGAAGAAATCGAGATACTCCCAGACTTTCATGTCCTCATAGACGCCGAAGAAGTCGGGCATGTAGCCGATGGCCCTGCGCACGGCGACCGGCTCGTCGCTGACGGAGTGGCCGGCCACCCAGGCGTCGCCGGCCGTCGGCCGCAGCAGCGTCGTCAGGATGCGCATGGTCGTCGTCTTGCCCGCGCCATTGGGACCGATGAAGCCGAAGACCGCCCCTTGCTCGATGCTCAGGGTCAGGTCGTCCACGGCCATCAGATCGCCGTAGCGCTTCGTCACGCCTTGCAGTTCGATGATTGCCGCCATTTACCTCACCGGAATCTCCAGCAGCACCAGCGTCACCGCCGCAGCGTTGGCCGTCGCGTCGGTTGCGATGGCCTGCGCGCTGCCCGGTAGCCAGCCTCCAAGCGTGATGGCTTCTGTTGGCTCCGGCGGCCGCACCACGCCCGACTCCGCGCTATAGTAGAGAGATTGAATGAGCTGCCAGCGCGGATAGGCGTCCGGATCGTTGTAGTAGTCCGGTGTGCCTAATATGGCCGTTGGGTCGTTGACGAGAGGGTTAGGAGCGATGCTACCGGCCGCGAAGAGCGGGTCGGGCGGCGCTGGCGCGATCCCGCCCGGGCCAGCAGGGGCTGTGGCCGGAGCCAGCGCTAGCTGCACGGCGCGCTCTTCGCCGGGGGCCACGTTGCCCAGCGCCTGCTGCTGCTGGCCGTAAACCAGGACAGCGTTTTCCAGCGTCGCCGGCCCGTCATTGCGGACGGTGACGGCGACCGCCGCGCCGTCATCCACCAGTCGCGCCGTCCCGGAGAGCGGCGGTCGCGGCAAATGGGCATCCGTGATGAAGGTAGCGATCTGGCTGGTGTCGGTGCGCACGCCGCGCAGGGTCAGGTCGCCGGCGCGGACGATGGCCTCCAGGTTGGTCTCGCCGAGGATCGCGCCGAAGCCTTCGGCGAAAGGATAGGCAGTGGCGTCATAGGGGAGCGCCAGGTCGTACTGGCCGCGTCGTGGGGAATAGAGGCCGGCAACAGTCTGCGTTCGCACGCGCCCGGCCTCGATCGAGCCGTAAGCGACCGACATTTCGTTGAGGACGGCTGTGTCGCCGCGTGTGCCGAAACTGGTGAAGTAGGTGGCCGCGCCGAAGAGCAGCACCAGGGCCGGGATTGTCACCCAGGCCAGTTCCGGCCGCTTTAGCCGGCGCAAGACAAGGAAGTTGACCGGCCCGATGACCAGCGTATAGACAAAAAGAAAGAGCAGCAACTGCCCCACCGAGGGCAGTCGCAGACCGGCGATGGACGAGACGGCCTGGGCTGCCGCATAGCCATCCTGCACGCCGTTGCCCCACGGCGCGCGGTCGGGCGCGGCCCCGGCGATTGCGCTCCACAGCGCGTCGTGCCCCGCCCAACCGGCCAGCGGGGCCAGCTTCGGATCGAGGGCCAGAAACGTGACCGCGCCGAGGCCCGCTTTGGCGCGGGCCAGCAGCGGCAAGTCCTCCTGGCGGATGAGTAGCTCGCCCTGGCGCAAGGCGCTGCCGGCAACCGTGTAGGGGCCGGGGGCAGCCAGAGCTTCCCCGGCAAAGTCGCTCAGCGCCGGCAGATCGCCCACCGTTTCAACGCCCGCCAGCGTTACCGGCAGCAGATCGGCCACGCCCGCCGCCGTTTTGGGGCCGCCCGGCCCGCCCGTTACCACCAGCTGGCCGCCGTTTTCCACCCAGGCGCGCAGCGCGGACAGTTGCCGGGCCGACAGCCGGCTGGTGTCGGTATCGTCCAGCACCAGCACGTCGAGCGCGTTCCAGGCGATGGACACGTCGGGCAGGTCGGCCAGGTCGAGAAAGGCCACGTCCGCGCCCGGCCGCCCGACGGCCACCGTTTCCAGGAAGGCCAGCCCGCCGGGCTCAGGAGTGACGACGCCGTAGAGCAGGTCGTCGCGCGGCGCAACTGTCAGCGCGTTGGTATTGGCCCGCGCCGCCACTCGCTCGTCGCTGACCAGTTGCACGTTCAAATCGCCGGCAAAGGGCGGCAGGTGAACGTAGAGGGCCACGCGCTTATCGGACTGGGTCGGCAAGGAAATAGGCGCGCTGTAGACGGTGACATTGCCAGCGGCGGCGCTGCCGACAGTCACCCGGATTTCGCCCTCCAGGGGTGGGCCTTCGTTACGGGCGCTGACGATGACGGGCACGGCGGCCGATTCGCGGTAAAGGCCGTCGAAACCCGCGCGGGCGCTGAGCGTCAGGCCGTCCGACTGGGCGGCGGGCCGCAGCAGCAAGGCCGCCAGCCAGAGCAGAAAGAAGCGCGAGTTCATCATGACCTAGACGAACTCGATGCGGTAGCTGGCTATCGGCACATCGGGGCGGTGGTCTTCGATCCAGGCGACAGACTTTTCCATCATACCATGCAAGTAGGCCCGGTCGTTACCGACGGCCGCGAGGCCGATGACCGCTGTACCCCAGGTGTCCTGGTCGTCTACCTCGGCCACCGACAGGTTGAACTCTTGCCGCAACCGGGCAATGATGGACTTGAGGATGCTGCGCTTCTCCTTAAGCGAGCGAACGCCCGCTAGCTCGAGAATGATGACGCACGTAGCGACGATCATGGCGCAATTGTCCTTGGTTCGCGCGGCGCGGCAAGTGAGGGGAAGGTGAGCGCTGTGGGCGCGACACGACCGGGCGCAGCAACGTCCGTAATGTGTTAAGGTTATACATACAAACGCGGGTTATAGTCGCTATTATGAGCGATCGTTACGGTTACATAGGACGAGCAGCAAGTGAGGGAGATGACGAAGGAAGAGATGGTTGAGCCGAACCGCCGGCCGAAGCAACGCACTGTGCTCTACGCGCTGGTGGCCGTGTTCTTTGTGACGCTGGCGTTTCTGTGCTTCGCCGTGGCGCGGCTGGCCATGACTGCCAACGACGCGGCTCAGGGGGCCGCCGGCATTGTTGAGCCGATTGGCGATCGGGTGCGGCAACTGCTGGTGCCGGCCACGCCGGTGATCCTGCCCAATCCGGCGACCATTGTACGCCAGATCAACGACCTGTCTCGTCTGGAGACGGCATCTTACGAGATGGAGAAGGTCGTTACGGCTGATTCCGAGCGAGACGGGCTGTTGGGTCTCCTCCTGGGCGAGTCGATGGTCTTTGTCGGCTACGGCAAGGTCTATGCTGGTGTGGACTTCAGCAAGATGACGGCCGCTGACATGGTGGTGGTCGATCCCGATACGGTCATGATCCACTTGCCAGACGTGGAGATCTTTGAGGACATTCCGGTGCTGGACAACGAGCGCTCTTACGTGGCCGACCGCGATACCGGGCTGCTGACCCAGGCCGACCCGGTGCTGGAGACGCAGGTGAGGCAGGCGGCCGAGGCTTCCATCCGCGAGGCGGCGGTGTCGAGCGATATTCTGGGTCGAGCCAACACCAACGCCCAGGCGTACATGCGCAATTTTCTAGCGGGCTTGGGCTTCACCGATGTGATTTTCACGCCCGACACTCCCCCTCCGGCGGCGGCCTATGAGCAGGAAGTGCCGAAGGGGTATTACTTGCTGCCGACAGGGACGCCGGAGCCGTAATCCGGTCTGTGTGAACCCGCAGCGGTGCAGGGGAGCGGGGGAGCAGGGGCGAGAACTTCCTCCCTTGCTCCCCCGCCCCCCTGCACCCCCGCCTCTTTCTCACCCCGCGTAATTCCAGCCAATCTCCGGCAGCGTCAGCGACGTGTGCGCGTCGCCCGGCTTAAGGATAACGGCGTTGACGACTTCGCCCACCAGCAGGTCGTGGTCGCCGCCTACGTCGATAAGCTGCACCACACGGCACTCAATGACCGCCGCCGCTCCTTCTAGCATCGGGCATCCCGTCGCCGGGCCGGGTGTCCAGGCCACCGCTTCCAGCTTGTCTGGCTTTTTAGCCCGCGACTTGGTCAGCTTGCGGATCGTCTCCGTGTCGTCTTTGTTGAAGACGTTAACGGCGAACACGCCGCCCGCGGCGATCACTTCGTGGCTGTAGGCGGTCTTCGACAGGGCGAACGTTATCAGCCGCGGCTCGAACGACGATTGCGTTAGCCAGTTGCCGACCATCGCGTTGACCTCGTCGCCGTTGCGCGAGGTGATGCTGTAGAAACCGTAGGGGAGACGGTGGAGCGCCTCTTTGATAGGATCAGCGGTCATGAATTCTCCTCTTGGTGGGATTGCGCCTTGCGGGCGCGCTAGTTCGCGCCATTCTAGCAGAACGGGCGCGGGATTCCAGCCGCGGCCGTGTTGATCCCGCGCCGCGTTCCGTTCTGGCGGCCGTTGGTCGCGCTGGTTGGCGTCTTAGCTGTCCTCTGGATGGCGCTGGAGGGCAGCGTGGGCCACGATATGGCGCTGGCCGCGGCGGCGCTGGCGCTGGTCGTGCCGGGGGGCATAGCGCGGTGGTTTGGCGGCCGGTCGCTCTCCATACAGCAGACAGTGGCGCTGGGCGCGGGCGCCGGGCTGGTCTTTGGTGCGGGAGTGAGCCTGGGCACGCTCTTCTTGATGGCCCTCAAGACGGGTATTCACGCCCACGGGCCGGAATACACGGCGGCCGAGGTGGCGTGGGTGTGGCAACAGGCGCCCCTGTGGGCCGGCGCGGGGGCGCTGGCCGGGGCTGGGCTGGCTCTGGTCGTCGCGGGCCGGGCGCGGCGTTAACCTAACCGCTCGCTGGCCCGGACCATCGTCTGGCGCAGCCGGCGGGTCAGCATCTGCATGATCTGCCGGCTGACGACGCTATAGTCCTCCAGTAACTCGAAGAACGGCGCGCCCGGCAGTTCCAGCAGCACGCAGTCGGTGACGGCCGTGGCGCTGGCCGAGCGCGGCGCGGGGTCGAGGAGCGACATCTCGCCGAACACGTCGCCCTCTTCCAGGCGCTGGAACTCCATCGCGCCGTCGTGGATGCGGACGGTTCCCTCGGCGATGATGTACATCGAGTTGCCGGCGTCCCCTTTGCTGAAGACCTCGGTGCCCGCGGGCGTCTCGACCTGCCTGAGCAGCCTGACCAGATCGGCCAGCACGTCGTCGGGCGTTCCGGCGAAGAGGGCGGCCCCTTTCAGCGCGATTACCTTCTCCACGGTCGTCAGCATAACGCTATCGTCTCCTTCGTCCAGGATGTGGCGGACGAGGGCCGCGCACTGGGGGCTAGGGTCGTCCACAAGCCCGACCAGCGCCTCCGGGTGGTCCGGCTCCAGACACGATTCGGCCCATACGGCCATCTCGCGCACGACCGGCTCCGGCGACGCGAGCGCTCCGCGAACGCAGGCGGCGGCGTCGCGCCGGCGGAGCGCGGCCAGGGTGTAGAGCGCGCACGCCTGAACCCAGGGCAGCGTCCAGTTCGTTTCGTCACACAACTGTTGCAGCCGTTCGGCGCGCTCCAGCGGTTGCTCGGGGCAGTTGGGCCCGAACGCCTCGACGGGCGGGGATTCATCCAGTAGCGGCCGCACCCAGTTACGCGCCGGGGGAGCGATCTGCGTCTCGCACGTCTCGCGGGCATAGGCTCGCCCCTCGCGCGCGGCGCGGTCGTCGCCCGGCCGCTCCAGGTTACTCTGGATGGCGTCGATTAGCGCCGGGTCGTAGAGAAAAGCCAGGCAGTGGAACACGTTGCGGCGCATCCGACGTCCGACGTCGGCCAGGGCAGCCAGCAGCAGGTCGCCCGCGGCGGCCGGCTGGTCCGCCAGGGCCGGCCCGGCGACGAGGTCGGCTCGCGCCCGGAGCAGGCAGGCCGCCC
>CAZSOD010000151.1:0-7738 GCA_964608255.1 uncultured Ardenticatenaceae bacterium | reverse complement strand
ACATTGCGGAAGTAGTCGGGGTCGGTGTTGCCCTCGGTGTTGATCAGCAGCACGCGCGAGGTTTCGCCCAGCCCCAGTCGCTCGCGGAGTTCGGCCGCGCCCTCGTACTGCATGATGAACGCCAGCGCGCCCAACGTGACCGCCCCGGACTCGCCGGAGATCACGTACGGATCGCCCCGCAGGGGCACGCCGTACATGCGCATCCCCTTGGCCGCCACGTAATCGGGCGCGGTGACGATGTAGTCGGCGCAACTCCAGAGGATTTCCCAGGCCAGCGGGCTGGGCTCGCCGCAGGCCAGACCGGCCATGATGGTATCCAGATCGCCGCCAACGGAGTGGGGCTGGCCGTCGCCGACCTCCAGCGAGTGATAGAGGCAGGCGGCCGCGCGCGGCTCCACGACAACGGTGATGGGCGCATCCGGCCCAAACAACTTCTCGTAGAAAGCGATCATGGCCGCGGCGAACGCGCCCACGCCCGCCTGTAGGAAGATGTGCGTCGGCTTGACGATCCCTTGCGCGGCCAGCTGCTCCTGCGTCTCGCTCAACAGGGTCGTGTAACCCTGCATCACCGCCCGCGGAATGTCCTCGTAGCCGGGCCAGGAGGTGTCGGAGACCACCTGCCAGCCGTTGGCCCGCGCGTCCCGCTCGCACTGGCGCACGGCGTCGTCGTAGTTGCCGTCCACCACGCGCACCTCGGCCCCATACTCGGCAATGGCCGCGATCCGCGCCGCTGACGTGAGCTTGTGGACGTAGATCACGCAGGGGAAGCCCAGCTTGCGCGTGGCCCAGGCCAGGCCCTTGCCGTGGTTGCCGTCCGTGGCGCTGGTGAAGGTGATATCGCCCAACTCGGCGCGGATCTCCTCGGACATCAGGTCGGCATAGGACAGGTTGGGCCGGTTGACCTTTTCACAGATAAGCCGGTAAATGGCAAAGGAGCCACCCAGCGCTTTGAAAGCATTGAGGCGGAACCGCGCCGATTCATCTTTGACCCAGATACTGCCCACTCCCAGGCGCGACGCCAGTTGGCCCAGGCGCTTGAGGGGGGTCATCTCGTAGCGCGGTAGTTGCGCGTGGAACGCGCGGGCCTCGTGGGTGATGCCATTGGGTAGCAGCCGGTCCACAGCCGCTCTGCCGGCCGCGCTATCGGCGTGTTTGTTTTCCAGCCAGGTCACTGGCGTGTCTTCATAATACATAGCCATTTTCCTTAAGGCTTTGTATGCAGGCGGCCTCTACCTGACAGGGGTTCTTCACCTGCTTCCGCAAGGGGGACGGGCGTTACTGCGAGGGAGCCGCTTATAGACGCGGCCTAGTCAGACAAGCCTGCATGCCTCCACAAGAGATTAGCCAATCGCGAGGCGCGGCGATAGTGACAAAGGGCATGTGCCGGGCATGACAAACATCCTGTTTCGAGAACCTCTAGGCAGGAACTGGCCGATACCCTGTTGAACTTTTCTCTGGCATCTTTGCGTCCTGGCATCCTTGCGCTAAATTCCCCTCGGAAGGTAATCCATGACCGACGCACCCAATCCCCCCTGGCGCGAGGCCGCCCGCGCCGCCATGCACGAGGCCACCCTGGCCGAACTGCGCGGCCGCTACGGCACAACCGAGGTCTCCTTCAATTACCGCTGGGAGCACGTGACGACCGTTGTTGCGCTGGCGTTGCGGCTGGCGGCGCTGACCGGCGCGGACGGCGAGACGGCCGAAGCCGCGGCGTGGCTCCACGACGTGTGCAAGTTCAGCCACGGCGAGCAGCACCCCATCGCCGGAGCCGCCTTCGCCCGCGACTTCCTGCCAACGACCGACTTCCCGCCGCAGAAGATCGCCGCCGTGGCCGAGGCCATCGCCGACCACATGGGCCTCTGGCGCGAGGAGCCGCTGACGGTGCTGGAGTCGCAGGTGCTGTGGGACGCGGATAAGCTGGCCAAGATCGGGCTGACGGCCGTCTTCCACTGGACGGGCGGGGCGCTGGCCGGCAGCCGGATGCACGCGCTGGAGGCGCTCATCCGCCGCGCCCGGGCCAACGACTGGCAGCCGCGCACGGTCGCCAGCATGCACACTGCCCCGGCCCGCCGCGCCGCGGTCGCGCGCCTGGCCGCCTTCAACGCCCTTTACGACGCCCTCGAGCGCGAACTTTCCGGCGACGATCTCTTGGGATAGAGCGGAGGAAGCTCACGTACAGGCGCGAAAATGCAAAGGACGCAAAGGAAGAAATCCTCCTTTGCGTCCTCTGGGTCTTTCGCGCCTTTGCGTGAGCTTCTTTCTATGCCCCGGCGGGCCGCTCTTCGGGTGGAAGGGTATTGATGACCGACTCCACCTTGCCCGCGTCCGGGCCGCCACTCGACGCTTCGGGCCGGCGCGGGAACGGCTTCAGGCCGAACTGCGTCAGGGCCACCGCGCCCAGGCCAATCGAGGCGATAACGAAAGCCAGCAGCGACTCGCCGAAGACGAACGGGATGAAGCTCAGTAGCCCCACGCCGAAGGTCAGGGCCATCGTGCCCAGCGCCGCCGAGCGCACCACGTGATCGTCCTTGCCGCGGGCGAAGAGGCGCGCGCCCAGCCACGTCCCGGCGGCGACCCAGCCCAGCAGCCCGCCAAGCACCAGCCCGACCGCCAACAGCAGCATAATCGGGAAGCCGAGCAGGCCGATGCAGACCAGCGTCAGCAGGATCGACAGCGGGATGAGCAGGACGATGAGCGACGGCACCGCGACGGCCGTCAGCACCCCGGCCAGACCGCTGACCAGCGGCTTGGCGCGGGCCGTGCCCACGATCTGGCGCAACTGGTTGGGCATAATCGCCCCGGCCAGCAGGGCCAGAAGGCCAAACATGAGGGTACTGCTGATCAGTCCCACCATGCGCGCCCATGTGCTGGGGCCGCCATCTCGGCCGTCGGGCACGCGCGGCACGCCGGGGATGGCCGGGACCGCCGGCGCGGCCGGGATTTCGGGCATGGCCGGCATCGTGGGTACTGGCGCTATCTCCGGTACCTGCGGAATCGCCGGTAGGGGTGGAATAGCAAACGGCGGCAGCTCCAGGTTCTTCACGGCGGTGCATTTGCCGATACCCTCGTGCCCGTCAAGCGCGCCGTTGAGCAGGACGCACTCGCCGGTGACCACGGCGGACTCGCCGGCTTCCAGATCGCCGTTGAACAGCGTCAGGCTGCCGTTGACGCGGCCGTCCACCACTGCGTCGCCGTTGAACACGATGACGTCGCCGTTGACCACCGCGCCCTCGCGCACCGTCAGGTCGCCATCGAGGACGACGACGTCATTGTTGACGACCTCGTTGGCTTCGACGACGGTATCGTCGAGGCCCGGCGCGGCGAAAGTGGCCGGCGCCAGCGCCAGCATCAGCAGCAGCGCCAGCGCAATTGGAATAAGGACACGTCTCTTCATCTCATGACTCCTATGGAGCGTTTCCAATACTCCTGCGTCCTGTAACCCTAGTTACGTGATCCGGCCCGCGCGGGTTGCGCGAGCAGGCGCTGGAAAACGCCGCCCCACAGAAAGACGAGGCCGGCGAGGATGATTAGCCAGCCGACGACCGCCGGCTGCTCGATGACCGCGCGCCCGGCGGCCGTCAGTAAGGCGTCGACCACTGTGGCAGCCACGCGGCCGAGGTTCGCCAGCGACGCGCCGATGCCTTCCAACAGCGCGGGCTGCCTCAGAACCGGCGCGTAGCGGCCGGCCAGGAAAAGGGCCACCAGCAGTGGCAGGATGCCGCTGGCTAGCAAGAGGACGTAGATCGCCCCCAATGCCCAGGCGCGCGCCCGGCGGTCGGGCAGGCGCGCCAGGGTGCGTTCGGCGAAGTTGACCGCCGGCATCAGGACCGGCGTCTGGCGGAACAGCATGTCGATCGCCAGCAGCGCCTGCCATTCGCGGCTGCACGCCGGACACGCCCGCAGGTGAGCCTCCAACTCGTCGCGATCCGGTTCGCGAAGCTCACCATCGAGCGCGTCCATCATCATCAGGTAGTATCTCTCTTCATGCTCCATCGCATCTCTCCCGCGAGCAGGCTCCCCGCCCGGCTCGTCGTTCAGACCATCGCTTCGACCTCAGTCTCCAGCGCGGGGATCATGCCCCGCTCCTGCGCGCCGTCGGCCAGCTGTCGCCGGGCTCGAAAAAGGCGCGACTTCACGGCGCTGACCGTTGTCTTCTGCGCCACGGCGATCTCTTCGTACGACATGTCGTACCAGTAGCGCAGTACAACCGCCTCGCGATACTCGTCCGGCAACTCTTTTAACATCCCCTGCACCAACGCCTCGCGCTCCTGGTTCAGGTATTCGCCCTCCGGCCCCTTGTTGTTGTCGCTGTGCAGCGCCGGGTGGGGCGGCAATGGCTCATCGAGCGACAGCAGCACCGCCCGCCGCTTGCGGATCAGGTCGATACAGTAGTTCGACGTGATCGATAGCAGCCACGTGCTGAATTTGTGGGTCGGGTCATAGCTGTCGAGCCGGGTGTAGGCGCGAATAAACGCCTCTTGCGCCGCTTCTTCCGCCTCGCCGCTGTTACCCAGCATCCGGTAGGCAAGGTTATAGACCGGCCCCTGGTACGCCTCGATCAATTGCCCAAAAGCAACTTTGTCGCCGCGTCTGGCTTTCTCAAGCCAGACCTGCTCGTCGTTCAACGCGCCAATCTCCTGTCTGCTTACCCACCTATACGCGCCGGGCGGCCGAAGGTTTCGCGCCGGGCAGACCGCCGTGTCCGCCCTTGCCGCTTGGAAGGGCAGACACGTAGGTCTGCCCCTACGTGTTGGGGGGCAGACACGTAGGTCCGCCCCTACGGTTTGCCACTTGGAAGGGCAGACACGTGGGTCTGCCCCTACCGTTTGCCGCGCGGGCAGGCTGCATTATAATGCGCCTGATGCACATGGATTGGTGCCACCGTGGTAGCCATCCGCCATTGTGCCCCCAGCGCATTATATATGAGTAAGCAAGCCAACATTGCCGAACCGGAGCGCAAGTCGCTGCCTTCCACCCTCTATACGGAAGAGTACTTCCTGACGGCCTGTGAGGGGTACGACGTTTTCCTGGAATCGGAAGGGGCGCACCTGTCGCGGCGGCTGCGCGACGCGTTCGCCCTGGCCGATGTGCGGCCGGGGATGCGCGTGCTGGATGTCGGTTGCGGCCGCGGCGAAATCCTGCGCCACTGCCTGAGACTCGGCATCGAGGCCCACGGCATGGACTACGCCGCGGCGGCGACGCGGATGTCGCGCGAGGTTGTGGCGGCGGAAATCCAGAAGGCGGCCGAAGAGCAAGCGACGACGCGCAACATACCCGGTGTCTGCCAGGCCGACGCCAAGACGCTGCCCTTCCCCAGTAACTACTTCGACCGGGCGCTGATGTTCGACGTGGTCGAGCATCTCTTCCCATGGGAGTTGCAACGGGCGTTCATCGAGATCGGCCGCGTGCTGAAGCCGGGCGGCCGCCTGGTCATCCATACCGCGCCCAACCGCTGGTACGACGCCTATGCCTACCCCTGGGTGCGGCGCGTGCGCACGCTACTGGGCCAGGGCGACAATTACCCCAAAGACCCCCGCGCCATCACCCCGGTCAACCAGGACGTCCACGTGAACGAGCAGGACTTGCTGAGCATGCGCCGGGCGCTGAAGCAGGGCGGCTACACCCGCGTCAAGGTCTGGCTCGACTCGCCGCCGCAAAACCGCAGCGAGTCGCCGGTGCTGGCCGGGCTGCGCCGCGTCGCCTTCGGCGCGCCCCCGTTCCGCTGGTTCTTCGAGCGTGAGGTCTTCGCCGTGGCCGAACCGGTCAAGAAGTGACGAGTGACGAACGACGAGTGACAAGTGAAGATACGAGATACGAGATACGAGATACGAGTTCGGAACGCTCTGAACTCGTATTTCGTATCTCGTATCTCGTACCCGTCGTTCTCCTCCTCGCCTTCGCCCTCCGCGTCTGGAACCTGACCGGTATCCCTCCCGGGTTGACCCACGATGAGGCCAACCACGGCCGCGAGGCCATCGGCATCCTCGACGGCGTCTACCGCTACTTCTTCCCGCTCAACTACGGCAGCGAGCCGATCTACAGCTACACCGTCGCCGGCAGCATGGCCCTGCTCGGCCGCGGTCTGTTCGCGCTGCGGCTGGTCAACGTCGTCTTCAGCGTGCTGGCCGTCGCCGCGACCTATGGCTGGGCCGCCCCGCGCCTCGGGCGGGCCGCCGCCCTCCTCGGCGCGGGGCTCATGGCCGTCTCCTTCTGGCCCCTGGCCAGCAGCCGCGAAGCGCTGCGGGCGGGGATGCTGCCGTTCTTTATGACGCTGGCGGTGTGGGCGTTCTGGGGAATTAGGAATTACGAATTACGAATTACGAATGAAGAGGAAGAGCCACGCGCCACGCGCCACACGCCACCTTCGGCGGTCGGTGGTCGGTGGTCGGTGGTCCTCTTCGGCCTCTCTCTCGCCGTCACCCTCCACCTCTATCTGGCCGCGCGCGTGAGCTGGCTGGTGTTCCCGCTGTTCCTGGGCTATCTGGCGCTGGCCCACCGAGCGGCGTTCCGGCGGGCGTGGCGGCCGGCGCTGGCCGGCCTGCTGCTTGGGGCGCTGCTGTCCGCGCCGCTCTTCCTCTACCTGCGCGCCCACCCGGAGATGCAGACGCGGCTGGACATGCTCGACGGGCCGCTCCAGGCCATCGCCGCCGGGGCGTGGCGGCCGGTGCTGGCCAACGTGCGCGACGCGCTGCTGGCCTTTGTCTGGCCCGGCCGCGGCGACCAGTTCCTGGCCTATAACATCCCTGGCCGGCCGGTATTCGACGCGGTTTCGGCCGTCTTCTTCGTCGCCGGCCTGCTGGTGTGCCTGCGGCGCTGGCGGCGGCCGGTCTACGCCTTCCTGCTGCTGTGGTTTGCCGCCGGCATCCTGCCCTCGCTCGTCACCGGCCCCACAGCCAACACCACGCGCAATCTGGCCGCGCTGCCGGCGGTGTTCCTCATTCCCGCGGTGGGCTTCGTCGCCGCGGCGGGAAGAATTAGGAATGAAGAGGAAGGGGCTCACGCAAAGGAAGCCAAGGACGCCAAGGCACAATCTTCTTGGCGGTCTTGGCCCGCTTTGCGTTCCTGGCGTGAGTTTTCTTCACTCGTCGCTCGTCGCTCGTCGCTCGTCACTGTCTTTGCCGCTCTCTGGCTCGCCTTTGCCGCGGTCGTTTCCGCTCGCGACTACTTCGGGCGCTGGGGCGACGCGGCCGGCGTGCGCGGGGCCTACCAGCACACGCTGACCGAAGAACTGGCCGCGATTCAGGCCCGCTATCCCGACGCCGCGGCGGTACTCTTCTCCAGCGTCTACCCTGGCGCGGCCCACGACCCGTCCATCGCCCTCGTCCTTGCCGCCGACAACGCTGCCCTGAGTCAGACGGCGCGCTGGACCGACGCCCGCGCCGCCCTCGTCATCCCGCCCGGCCGCTCGCTGGCCGCCATCCCCTACTCGACGCCGCCCCACCCGGCCTTCATTCCCTGGCTGGAGGCAAACGAGACCATCGACTTGCGACCCGATGACCTCGACCCGCGCTTCACGCTCTACACCCTGAACGGTGATCGGGCCGCGGCCGACCTGAACGCCGGCGGCCCGGCGCTGGCGAACTTCAACGATGCGGTGGAGCTGGTCGGCGCGCACTGGCTGGCGGAGAGCGTCCGGCCGGGCGAGACGGCCGAACTGCTGACCGTCTGGCGCGTCCTCGACCCGGCGCGCGCCGGCCCGGCGAACCCGCCGACGTTTGCCACGGATGCCGTCCTTTTC
>CAZSOD010000150.1:3814-7792 GCA_964608255.1 uncultured Ardenticatenaceae bacterium | reverse complement strand
CGCCGGCGACTGGTGGGACCCGCGCTGGACCTTCCGCGTGGCCGTGGAGGTGGCCGCCGGCGGCGCGGCGCGGCGGGATAAGACGGCCGACGTGGCCCTGAACTTCACCGAACTCCTCACCGCCGCCGGTGAGGATAGCCGCTTCAACCCCGCCTCTATCCGCGTCGTCGAGGTCGACGGCGGCGGCGCAGTGATCGACGCCGCCGTGCCCTTTCAATTCGACCGCGCCACCGACTACGACCCGAACGAGAACGCCGCCGGCACGCTGACCATCCTGTTGACCGGCCCGACGGGCGCGGACGAAACGCGGCGCTACCACGTCTACTTCGACGTCGTCGGCGCCTTCTTCGAAGAACCGGACTTCCCCGCCCGCGTCGCGGTCAGCACCATCACCGACCTCTACGGTTACGAGACCTTTCGCGTGGCCAACCGCGACGGCGTCTACCACTATCACAGGACGGGCGGCGGCTTCGCCTCCCTCTTCGACGCCGACGAGCAAGACTGGATTAGCTGGAACCCGGCCGCGCGCGGCGCGGGCGATTTCCGCGGCATCCCCAACATGGTTCATCCGGCCGACGGCGGCTACTTCCACCCCGGCCGAACCAGCGTCGATAGCGCCATCTCCCGCCGCGGCCCGCTGAAGGTCACGATTCGCTCCACCAGCAGCGACGGGCTGTGGATCACGCAATGGGAGATCACCCCCGACGCCGCCAAGTTGACCGTCCTGAAGTACCCCGCCGCCAAGCGCTACTGGCTGCTCTACGAGGGCACGCCGGGCGGCAAGCTGGACCTGGCGACCGATACCGTCACCCGCCCCGACGGCACGACGACGACCGCTGGCGAGAGCTGGTCGGGCGATTTGCCCGGCGCGGAATGGGTCTACTTCAGCGACCCGGCGCTCGGCCGCTCCCTTTTCGCCGCGCACCACGAGCAGGACGAGATCGTCGACTCCTACACGCCGGACGAGTTAGGGCAGATGACCATCTTCGGCTTCGGCCGCAGCGGCAACTCGCGCTTCTTGCAGAGCGCCGGCCCGGCCATGACCATCGGCCTGGTGGATGCGACGGAGCCGGCGGCGGTCGAGGCGGCTATCCGCGCCGCCTATGCGCCCCTGGGCATTACCGTCGGCGCGCCCGAGGTCAGCCCGGTCACACCCACGCCCTCCCCTTCGCCCACTGACGAGCCGACGGCGACGCCCAGGCCAACCAGGACGCCCACGCCCACCGACACGCCCGAGCCGACCGCGACGGCGACGAATACGCCAACGATGACCGCGACGGCCACGTCGTCGCCCACGGCCACAGCCACCACCGCGCCCAGCGCCACGCCAACCACCCGGCCTACTCGCGGCCCCTCGCCCACGCCGACGCGCGAGCCCGAGGTCGTCTGGCATCTCCCCTACGTGGCCGCTCCGTAGCGCGATTCTCCCGAGTCCTACCCTGCCCGCCCAGACCTGACAGGTCTGGGCGGCTCGCTCTCCCGTCAATTTACCTTAACCGTAATCCGCTTTGTAAGTCATTCTCTCTATCCTTTAGAGAGGGGATATCCATCCTCGCCTTGATCGGCCATGCGCCGCGGCAGCGCGCACGGCCGCGGGGCTTCGGGTATTGGTAGTCAATTGAGAGGTAACGGATTTATGAACGCGAGAGCTGCACGGCTTCTCTTATCCCTCGCGGCGCTGGCATGTCTGACCGCCCTGGCCGCGGCCCTATTCCATGGCGCGCCGGTGCTCGCGGCGGGCAACCGCTACGTCAGTCCGGTCGGGGTCGACACCGGCGACTGTACCAACATCGCCAGCCCCTGCCTCACCCTCGCCTATGGCGTGGCCCAGGCCATCGCCGGCGATACTGTCCACGTCGCCGCCGGAACCTACACCGGCGCGGGCAACCAGCACGTCGTCATTGACAAGGCCCTGACGCTCGACGGCGACGGCCCGGCGACAACCATCCTGGCCTATAACCCGGCGGTCAAGTGGCTGGCCGGCGGCCGCAACGGCGTGCTGGAGATCCGCGCCAGCGACGTGACCGTGCGCGACCTGACTATCCGCGACGCGCCGACAGAGGACGCCGTAGCCGTCTGGGGCGTTCGCGTCTGGAAAAACGGCGGCAGCGTCGCCAACGTGGCCTTCGAGAACGTTCGCTTTCTCAACAACGCCGCCCGCGGCCTCGAAATCCACAACCTGACCACGGTTACCGGCCTGACCATCACCAACTGCCTCTTTGAGGATAACGGCGGCCACGGCATCCGGCTGGCCAGCAACGCGCGCGTCAGCAATTTCACCATCACCGGCACGACCTTCCGCCATAACGGCCACACCGGCTTGCTCGAGTCTATGTGGAGCCCGCCCACAGCCGGGCCGGCCAGCTACATCGACGGCCTCCACATCGCCGGCAGCACCTTCGACGGCAACACCGTCGGCGACGTGCAGTTCGGCGACGCCCGGAACGTGGTCATCGAGAACTCAACCTTCACCGGCAGCGGTCGGGGCATCGCCTTCATCGACAACCTGGACACGCCCGACGCCATCGGCGGCGTGACTATCGAAGGCAACACGATGAGCGACTTTGCCGGGCCGGCCGTCCTCGTCGACATCACCAACACCGCCCTCGACGCAGCGGTAACTATCTCTGGCAACACTATCACCCAGGCCGCCAATTTGGTGGTCGCGGGCGGCGCGGCGATTGATATCGGCCTGGCCGGCGCGCCGACGAACGCGGCGGTGGAGATCAGCGACAACTCCGTCACCTATAGCGGCCTGGCCCCCGCCCCGCTGCACGGCGTCCGCCTGGCCGGCGGGCTGGACGATGTGGCCGTGACCGGCAACGCGCTGGACGGCGGCGGCATGGGCGGCGGTGGCGGCGAACCGGCCAGCAGCGGCCTCTATCTCGCCTCGACGTCAGCCACGTATGGGCCAATCGACGCGGACGACGCGGTGGAGGCGACGCTCAACGAGATCACCGGCTTCGTCAACGGCGTCAGCGTCTACGACGAGGCGGGCGCGGCCTTCGGCGGTCTGCCGGCGGCCAACAGCGTCAGCATCGTCCGCAACAGCCTTGCCGGCAACGACGACTTCGGCGCGCGTTCCGGCCCGGCCAACCCCACCACCGCCATCTGCAACTGGTGGGGGTCGGCTACCGGGCCGAGCGGCGCCGGTCCCGGCGCGGGCGATGCGGTCAGCGCGAACGTCCTCTTCGCCCCCTGGCTGGCGACGGCCGACCTGCAAAGCAGCCTGTGCGGCGGCGTCAATGACCTTTTCGTCGGCACCAACAAGAAAGGGACCATCGACGGCATCCCCTTCGACGACGTCGACATCCTGGCCCTCGACCACGACACCGGCACGTGGTCGATGTTCTTCGACGGCGGCGACGTCGGCGTGGTGACCAACCTGACCGGCTTCGCCTTTGAGCCGGGCGGCTGCCTCCTGATCAGCTTCGACGGCAACGAGAAGAAGCTGCCGGGGCTGGGGATCATCAAGCCGCAGACGGTGCTGAAGTTCTGCCCCACGTCGTTAGGCGACACGACGGCGGGCACGTGGAGCGTCTACTTCGACGGCCGCGACGTGAATATGAAGGCGGCGGGCGAGAAGCTGGACGCGCTGGAACTGCTGCCTGACGGCCGCCTGCTCCTCAGCACCAAGGGCGACTACAAGGTGAAGGACGCGGCCAATAACGACCTGTCCGGCGAAGACGAAGACATCCTGGTATTCACGCCGACGACGCTCGGCCCGAACACCAGCGGCAGCTTCGCCCGCTATCTCGACGGCTCGACCGTGCCCGGACTGGGCACCGAGGACCTGACCGGCATCTACTACAATCCGCTCAACGGCGACCTACACATCACCATCCTGGGGCCGTTCAACGTCGGCGGCGTGTCCGGCGGCTCCTCCGACATCATCATCTTGAGACCGAACGGCGGCGGGGGCTACAACATCCTCCCTTACTGGCACGGTCCGGACGACGGCTGGAACTACGTCCTGCG
>CAZSOD010000150.1:0-3714 GCA_964608255.1 uncultured Ardenticatenaceae bacterium | reverse complement strand
AGTCCCCCGCGCGGCCGGAGGGTGACGAGGGCGTCCATCTGCGGCGGTTGGGTCGCGTCGCCGTCCAGCCGGTAGCGCTGGGCGACCGCGGCCAGGATAAGCGGCCCCTCCATCAGCGCGAAGCTGTCGCCGATGCACAGGCGCGGCCCGCCGCCGAAGGGGATGTAGGCGAACCGCGGCCGCGCCGCCGTTGCCTCCGGCGCAAAGCGGCGCGGCTCGAATGTTTGCGGGTCGGGCCAAAACAGCGGGTGGCGGTGCGTCACGTAGGGGCTCATGATAATGATCGCGTTAGCCGGGATAGTCGCGTCGCCGATGCGGTCCGCGGCCAATGCCCGGCGCGTGATGAGCCACGCCGGCGGATAAAGCCGCAGCGTCTCTTCAAAGACCATGCGCGTGTAGGGCAGCGCCGGCAGGTCGTCGGCCGTGGGCATCCGGCCGCCCAGTGCCTCGTCTACTTCGGCCTCCAACTCCGCGCGCGCCGCCGGGTGCTGCGCCAGCAAATGCCAGGCCCACGTCAGCGCGCTGGCCACCGTCTCGTGTCCGGCAATGATCAGCGTCGCCATCTCGTCGCGGATTTGCGTGTCCGACATACCCTCGCCGGTGTCCTCGTCCCGCGCCGCCAGCAACATCGACAGGATATCACCCTGGTCGCTTCCCTCGGCCCGCCGTGCGCCGATGGCGTCATAGAGGACGCCTTCCAGCTTGGCCATCGCGGCGCGGTAGCGGCGGTTGCGGCCGGTCGGCCAGGAAATGGGCGGCGCGACCATCGCCTTGGCCCGGTAGACGACGTAAGCCAGCATCTCCAGCACGCCCTCGGTCATCTCCGGCGCTTCGTGCCGCAGGTCAAGGTTAAACAATGTCTTGCCGACGATCTCCAGCGCGACCTGCATCATCTCCGCGTCCACATCGATCGTCGCGCCGTCGGGCCGGGCATCCCAGCGGATGAGCATGGCCGCGGCCGCCGCGCTGATGTCGTCGCCGAAGGCGTGGATGCGCTTGCGGTGGAAAGCGGGCTGCATGAGCCGCCGCTGCCGCAGCCACAGCGGACCGTCGCTCGTCAGCAAGCCGCGCCCGGTCACCTGGGCCAGCGTGTTGTACTGGATGGTGTTCTTGGTGTAATTACGGTTATTGTCCTGCAGGATGTGCTTGATGACCGCCGGGTGCGTGACTTGGAACACCTCCCACAGCCGCAAGGGGTAGTGGATGAAGTCGCCGTGCGCTGCCGCATGGGTCATCAAGAAACGCAGCGGGTCCCGTTGAATCTCCGGGATGCGCGTCGGCAGCAACTGAACCGTGACAGCGGGCGGGACGGCCGTCGCCTCAGCGGCCGGGCTTAGGACGCTCATAGGCCGATCACCCTGTGCCCCAAGCGCCGTGCTGCAGCAAGAACGGTCTTGATCGCGTGGGCTGAGGGCACGTATTTAGCCGGTAATCCGGCCGCCCAACGCGCCGCCGCAAGGAAATACGAAGGTCGGGGAACGGGGTCGGTCTGCATAGGGCCTCCGTCGTGGCTATAGTTGCGATTCTAGCCAATTCCCGCCGTGGAGGAAACGTAGGGGCAGACCTCCGTGTCGGCCCCTCTTTCGCCGCGCGGCGCAGGCGGCAGGGCGGACATGCAGTATCGGAAAGCACGACCACCATACCCGAGGGCGCGCACGCGTGCGCGCCCCTACCATTCAACGCCGGGCGACAACCGCCGGCAGGTACAAAGCTTCGTCCAGCGCCGCCGCGCGCCCCGAATCGGGGTCGACCATCAGCGCCGATACGTCCACGGCCTCAAAATCGTCGCCCGTCAGTTGGTCGAGCTGGTGCAGCACGTCATTGTCCCAGCGCTCGTCCGGCGCGCCGGAGACGTACCACGGCGAGCCATTGTCGGCCAGGATGATGCCGTAGCGTTGCATGGCCCGCAGAATGACCTGCACCTCGGACGCGAAACCGTTCATATCATAGTCGGCGCGCAGCCGAAAGCGCTGGCCCATCGGCGGAAAACGAGCATCGGTCAGGTCGGAAGCAAAGTGGCGCGCCGGCCAGACGTAGGCGCGCTGCGTTTGCGGCGCGGTGAAGCGCAGCGCGTGGCGGATTTCGCCCGTGGCAACCTCCTCGTAGCGCACCAGCCCCGGCAGGATGGGCAGCCCGGCGGCGTCGGCCGACGTCCAGCCCGCCGGCCGCAGGTCATAGCCGCGCAGGTCGTAGACCGCACCCGAACCGGCATCCCAGCCGCCATCCGGACGCGGCCGGGCGTCGTACAACTCGTAGAGGCGGCATGTCTGCGCCTGAACCACGAGAACGTGGCGGTCGCCATCGCTTTGCGGGCCGCCCTCGATGGGCGCGCCGGGCGGGATGGGATAAGGGCCAGCATCGCTCTCGTCGGGGTAGTAGAAGCTGACCGGCACGCCCGGCTGCTCCGCCGGGACAACGACATAGGGGATGCCGATCGGCCCGCCATCCTCCGGCGGCCAGATGCCGGAGCCGAAGTCAGCATGGAACGGCTCGTCGCGGCCGATCGCGTCTATATAGTCATCGGAGCGAGAATCAAGCGGCAGGTGATCGACCCGCGTGTTCCAGATATGGTCGGCCGGAAAGAGATCACAGGGCAAGCCAGCGGCGACGGGAACCAAGGGCGTGACCACGTTGGTAGCGTCGGCCCGCGCCGGCTCCGGCGCGGGGGCCTTCGCTGCGGCCTGGCAGGCAACCAGCGCGACGGCAACGGACAGGGTTAAAATGGCGAGGTTTTTCATCACATCCCCTCTCGCGGTCGGGGGTCGTTGGAAAACTACGGCCCCCGCTGCTGCCACGGCAGCACCGCACTGACCTGCAACTCCTCGCGCAGAAACTCCTCGTCGGGCAAGGCCGGCCAGTCGTAAACGACCACCGTCCCGGCCAGCTTGTCGTGCCAGCCCTGCCGGCGCGCATCGACCAGCGCCCAGAGAAATCCGGTGAATAAGAATAGCCCGGCGACGTAGCTGCCGACCATGCGGATGAAGGCCCGGCCAAAGGACAACCGCCGCCCATCGGCCCGCACTACCCGCACGCCCATCAGGAAATCGCCCAGCGTCTGACCGTTGATGCTCCAGGTGGTCACGCCATAGGTAACGATCAAGATCATGCCAATCAGCCCGGCCAACCCAGCGTTCACCAGACCGCGGACGCTGTCGGCCAGAAATAAGCGGCCGAGCAGTGCGTCCACGTTGAACAGCCCGACGAGCGCATTGGCGAAGTTCGTGGCCAGCGACAGCGCGACCATCAGCAGCGTCAGGTCGATGAGCACGGCTACGGCCCGGCTGGCAAACCCCGCGTATTGGCCGGCCATGGTCCGGTCGACCCCGGCAACCAGTAGCAGCGGCGGACGGCCGCGCAAGTAGGCGGCGCGGAAAGGAGGGCCAGCCACCGGCGCGCGACCAAAGCGCCGGCCCAGAAGAACGTCGATGCTGACCATGCGCTCGCGGATTTCCTCCAGAATCTCTTCCAGCAAGCCGGCGCTTTGGCTTTGAACGACCTGCTGCACCAGCACCTGAACTTGCTCGCTTTCCGTCAGGTCGCTGACCGAACGCTGGACAAACGAACCGAGCGACGCTTCGGCCATCGCGCGGCTGCGCGCTTCCTCGCGCCGGCCGCGCGCCTGCCACCGCCCCACAGTCGCCTCACCGCGCGCCTGCCACTCATGAAAGCGGCGGCGCAGGGGGCGGAGCGGCCGGCTGCGCCGCACAGGCCGCG
>CAZSOD010000149.1:0-7812 GCA_964608255.1 uncultured Ardenticatenaceae bacterium | reverse complement strand
TAGTTTAACCTCGGCAGAAGGCTTAACGCTCCCTACGACAATAGGGGGGTCTTTGGACTTGAGAAGTTTAACCTCGGCAGAAGGCTTAACTATTATAAGAGGAACTAGCATTTATAGACGTCTAATACAACAAAATTCAGACCTAGAATATAATTTCTCTAACATTAAAGATAGAGATAAGATTAAAATAATAGATGTATTAAAGCAAGACAAAAGAGGAGCTATAGTTAAAACTCAAAATAAAAGTTTTATTGTTTTAGGTAAAAAATCAGATGAAACAACAAGATTACACGAAATTACTCATGAATACGAAAGAGTTTTAACAAAGGAAGAAAAAACTAAAATATTACAGTGGGTTGAAAAAACAAAATGGTCAGCAGATGTATCTGAAGCTTTTGCAAAAGGTTTCGAAAAATTTCTATACGAAGGAAAGGTATCATCCAAAGAAATGCAAAACGTATTTGAAAGATTTGCATTTTATTTAAAAACTTTAATTAAAGATGCCATTGCTTATTTTGGGGATATAAATGAATTAAATCAAGACATGATTGACATTTATAACCAGATGGTAGCTTCAAACATAGGGGAAGTTCTTCCTCCCGTAGAAGTGTCTTCTGATCAGTCTTCAAAAGGATGGAAAAATTTATTTAAACCAAAACATACTACTCAACAACCTTCTGCTAAAAGTAAAGCTAAAACTTCAACAGCAAAAGAACCTCAAGGGAAATTACTTACAGAAAAAGGATTTAATGCAGTAGGAAAAGGGCAAACTAGATTAAGTAGCGTAGCTGAACAAACTAACAGATCAGATCCTAACTTTAACAGGTTAGTGGATATAATTAAGAAGTTGATTCCTTCTTTGTTAGCTTCTGACATTAAACTTTACGTATATCCTTCTAAAGAAGCTATGGCTCAAGCTATGGAACAAAAAGGATATACCTATGAAAACGAGAGTGCGTTTTTCGATAACAACGAAATACATTTAGATTTAAGTTCTGCTTCTTCAGAAGTTCCTATCCATGAGATAATACATCCTATATTAAATAAAATACTGGAAAACTCTCCAGAGCTGTATAAAAGTTTAGCAAATCAAGTAAAACATCTTTTAACACAAGGAGATAAAGACGCTTTAAAAGCGCAAGGTTTTTCAGAGAACTACAAAGGAGAATCGCAAAAGATGGACGAAATGGTAGTCCAATATCTTGCAAATAAAGTAGCTAATGAGATACAATTAGGAAACACTAATACTTCTTTAATAAAAGGTTTTGTAAAAGGAATTAAAGCTATATTAGGCAAATTAGGAATATTTTCTTATGGTAACATCCTATCTAAAGATTTATCTACCTTAGAGACCTTTGCTAAAAACTTAGCAGAAGGAATTGAGAACGGTTTTAAAATACAGGAAGTTGATTCCAAAGTAAAACCCTCTGATAATGAAGGAAAGTCCGACAAATCTTCTTCTCCTAAGAATTCTATTCAAGCCTCAAGACACAATCCTATAACTAGATCATATAAAGATTTAGTTATTACGTTAAGAGCTATCGAGGAGCAGTACAAAAACGAAATGCCGTCTAAAGACGAGCTGAAAGCGTATGCTTTAGAATTAGGTTATGACGCAAACGAATTTGATGAAGCTTATGCAGATTTCAAATCAGTACAAAAAAACATATCTCAACATTTACGTCAGTTTTCAGAAGTAACAGAAGCAGCTTTTCAAGATGATTTAAAAAGAAAAACTTTTGAGCAAGCTTTAGAAAGAGGTCTTCGCAAGATTCCTAACTTATTAGATCATCCTGCGTCATTAGAGGAAAACGTATTAGTATTAGCTCAAAAGTATCTAAATGGAGACACAGATGTTAATATAGACGAGGATTACGCAGCCCTTCTAAGCATGACGGCTTCTAATATTCTATCTAATATTAATCAGTTTAATGAGCAACTTAATGGATTATCAGGCTCAGCTAATTCTAATGAAGAGTTATACAGAACCATAATGCAACAAGTAAGTAATGCTTCAGTTAGATATGAAGTAATTGCTTCAGCATTAATTAAAACAGGCAGGGAGGCAGCTAGAGTTTTAGCTTATCGCAAAGAATTGTTATTTAAACAAGAAATCGAAGCTCGTAGAGAAGAGCTTCAAGCCTTATTAAATAAAACTGATAAAGAATCTAATAAAAAAGAGATTCAGGAGTTAATTAAAATGAACGAGTATTTAGCCAAGCAAGGGTTAAACTTAGATTCTTTATTGCAGTCTTTAGTAGATGGTACTTTAGCTATTACCAAGACTAGAGCCACAGAAATGGTAAAAGCTTTATCTAAAACACCTACCAAGTCAGTTAAAGCTAAAATAGAAGCTTTAAAAAGATATTCTCAAACAGGATCATTCAAACAAGCTTCCAGAGATACGCCTATTAATGAAGCTTCGGAAGAGGAAATACGTCAAATGAACATGGATCGCAGACGCATTATCCATGATCTTACATCTATTGTTGCTGCGGAATTACCTCAAGATAAATTAGATTTGGCGGAACTAGCTAAAAAGATGAACGAGTTTGTAAAAGAAAACGAACTTAATCAAGGCGAGCATCCTATTACGGAAGTCACTGAATCTGAATTAATAGATACATTAAGTCAATCTCATCCTGATTCTAAAAAGCAGGTATTATCAGAAGGAGCTAAAGCAGCTAAAGAATTAAGAAGACAGGCAGCTTTAGTAGATAAGATTGAAAAGTTGTTGAATGGAGAATTTAGTCCTAATCCTAAAGTTAAAAAACGTGAAATCAGTAACAGGACTCAGGATCTAATTAATTTAGTAGATAATCTAAAAAAAGCTTTTGATAAAAATAATCTTACAGAAGAAGATAAAGTTACTTTACAAAACTTAATTGCTAATTTAAATTTAGCCGACCATTTAGGTATTACTGATCCTGCGGAGATAGCTTTTGATGAAGCTAAACAAGCTTTTGCAGAGTTGATGGACAATACAAGATTGTCCAAGCTCCAGAAAGAAGCAGAGCAATTAGAGAAAGATTTAGCTTTGTTAGCATCTTCTACAGGAGGGGACTTAGAAACTGCCATAGAAGATATTCGCAATAAGCAAAAAGGAAAAGCTCAAACATATAAAAGTAAAAAGACAGAGGAGGCTTTAGCTAAGAATATAGCTATGAGGAAGGCTTTGAAAGAAGCTGTTAGAGATAAAAACAAGGAAGCTTTAGAAGAGTTAGCCAAACTTGAAAAGCAAGCGGAGGATTTAGAAAAGGATCTTCATTTATTACGAGATAAAAAAGAAGTAGTATCCTCAGAACAAATAGACGCTTTATTTAAGAAATACTATAAACCAGCTTCTCCAGCAAAAGGAGTTGCTATACAGCGTCAAATGCAACATAATATTGGTATTAGAGCTAATATTAAAAAGAGACTGGAAGATTATGAAAAATCTAATTCTGATTCTAAATGGGTAAGAGGAGCGCATAAATTAGCAAAAGGAGTAGACAAGCTAAATAATTTATTAAACAGTCTTTTATTAGCTTTTGACATGTCCGTATACGGTACTTTTACTGCTTTATCTATGTACAGAATATTTACTGACCCTGTAACAAGAGAAGCATTTTTCCAAAATCTTAAACATGCGGGAAATGCGTGGTCTAAGTTAGCAGTAAATCATGACACAGAAGAATTTAAAGCGTATCAAGAAGCAAATAAACAAACTGTAGAAAATCTAGATGGGACTACAGACGAGTTAGTACCTACTTTTGCAGATTTTGTAAATCACCAGTTTGATGAATTTATTGCAGCCTACGGGATAACAGAAGACCAGCTTCACGAATGGGGAGTAAAAAGACCATTTGATTTTGCAAAAGAAGACGATTTGAGTATGTTTCGTAATTTTGCAACTAATGAGAAAACTAGACTTACAGCAGCCTTGGCTAGATCAAATGCAGCTTTAGCTTTATATAGATCTCAATTAATGGCGTTAGATAATAAACGATGGAATGATGCTAATCCTAACGCTACACCTGAAGAGAGAAAACGTTATGCGGAGCATGTTAATTGGATGTATTTTTCTCCAAAAGTTACAACATTTAGTGGGACAGCTTGGAGATTTTTAACATTAGCTCCTAGATATAAACTAGCTATTTTTAGAAATTTGTTGGCTTCTCCTTTTTATCTATTAGGAGCTTTAGGAGATGTTGCAGGAATCTCTCCAGATCCTGTAGCTAAAAGTATTGCTGCTAAATACATATTTCCGTTCTTAGTTACGGCAGCTCTATACGGAATAGCTTTAGCTATGATGGGAGGATATGATGGGGAATGGGACTGGACTGATAAAAACTTTCTTAAACTAGTAAAGTATGTAAAAAACGGAGAAGGATTAACCGATGAGAAAGATCCGTCATTTATATTTGGTCCTGCGTTACGCTTTATTTTAAGTTTTATTCATATTACGAATTACTCAATGGGTTGGGGGACTGATGAATATCAAGCTAAGTTAGGAGATCGTTTCGGGGATGCTATGACAAAAGAAGGTTCTCCAGTAGCGGTCTTCATGAATGAAATCCAAAGATGGATGGGGGTAGCTCCTCAGTTTATTTTGGAGTCAGCCTCAGGATCTGATTTTGGGGGCAAACGTAGATACGACCTAAAAGAACCTGAGAATCCTAGATTAAAAGCTTATGCAAAAGCAGCCTTAGAACATTTTTCTCCTTTACCGTTACAATCAGCTCTTCCGCCTGATGGAAATTGGAACGTTCCATTAAGACATCCTATGCACTACGTTACAAATTTAATGGCTAACTCTTTAGGAATCAAGTCTAAATTTGATTATAGAAAGTCTTATGACCCAAAGATTAAAAACTGGTTGAGCGAAACAGGTATAAAATTAGATATTAACCCTAAAGGTAAAAATACTAATCCGCTAGAATGGGTATTCAAAACTCAAAACAACAATCCTCTAAGAGATGATCTAAGGGAAAGAGTCACTATTAGACTGAATATTTGGTTTAATGAAGAAATGGAAGGAGATATAGATAAAGCTACTTCAATAGTAGAAACTAGGAATAAAAAGCCAATAACAGAGATTCAAAAAAAGTTTGAAGAAATAGCTGCGGAAGAAAGAAAAGCTATCTACACTGAACAAGAAGAAATGGGAGAAGGTCGAGTAAAGGATATTTTACATAGATACGCAAAGATCACAACTAAGAGCTTAGAAGAGTATAAAAAGCAAGCAGAAGAATACGAGGACGAAAAATAGCATTTAAAAGCCCTATAACGAATTAAAAATAAGACAGGTTAACTTCCTGCTTGATTCTATCAAGTCGCTGTAAATCGCTTATAAATACGTCATACGTTAAATTAGATCTTCCAATAGCTACAGAAAGCGTCAAATCACGAGATTGAGAAGTAAAATGGTCTATAATTACTCTTTTTCGTACTAAATATTCAATTTCTATCTCTTTTAACATGATTTGGTAGATTCTTTCTTCAATATCCTTAGTTAAAGGTATAGATTCAATGTTATCTGTATTAGCTATTATTTCACAACCGTTTTCTACAAGTAAGTCTTTAGTCTGAGGATCGGGTCTCCCAATAAGGTCTTCTAACATATCGGATTCTAGCTTAGAGATCCAATTATAAAGGGATGAACAGTCGCTAATTAAAAAGTCAAAGTTTTCCATAGGTCAAAGATATTCTAAAACAAGGGAGGTATTAGTCAATAAAATGTTAAAATTGCGAAATTCGTAAAAAAAACAAGAATCCCATAGTAAATTAGAGGTTTATGCAACTGCTAGCTACGATATTCATCTTAATAAAGATCTTTTATCCATCTAATGACATAAAAGATATTCAAAAGTACAATGAAGCTATCAATGAAGCTATGCAGCAGTACTGCTTTTTGGATATAGATTATCAGTTAGTAGCAAATTATGAAAAGTCCGATTTAATACTGTATCCTAGAGATTTCAATCTTTATTATACGGATCTTTTAGGAGTAACTTACGGAACTTATTTAAGAAATCCTAAAGTTTATGGAATTCCAAATATTAGATTGAACCCCAGAGTTTTAGATAAATCTTTAGTTTATGTATTAACCCATGAGGTAGGTCATTTCTTAGGATTACCTCATTCTTTAGACCCATTTAGTTTGATGTATGAGGAATTTGATGGGGAGAATACTAAATTAACTAGGTACGACAGTCTTTATTTAATTAATATTTACAAACAACAACAAATAGACCCAGATCATGAGTAACTTAACTGGAACAGAGTTAGATCCCTCACCAAGCGCATTAAAAGGAAAATTGAAATACATTATAGCAACTATTGTGGCTATATTAGGATTATATTTTTTTGGTCCTGATTTCAAAGATATAGTAGGAAAAACGGAGACTTCTCCAATAGAAGTTCCTGCTGTAGATAGTACTGCAACTGACACAACCAAAATATGAACGCTACCTATTTTTCTTGCGGGAAGACAGGATGTAACATACCAGTACAGGATGTAACAAAAACGATATTTCCAACTCCTACAGGGCATGTAAAGAGTTATTAAGATACCCCTTCTTCTTTCCGATTGGCTGTCTGGTGTTCGCATCAGGCAGCTTTTTTATTTAATTAAAAACCCCCTTCAAGCTAGCACTTAAAGGGGGAAACCAAAATATATGAAAAAAATTGTGAACGAAGCCTTATTTGTAGAAGTCGTGAGTATCTATATTCGTATATTTTTTAACTAAGAGTCGTAATTCTTTTCCTGCATTTTCAGCCATTTTGCAACAATCTTCAAGTGACATTTTCTCTTTTTGCTGTAATTCGAACATAAAGTCCATAAGTATAGTATCAAAAATCATACAAGATGCACGTAAGGCTTCTACAGGAAAATGTAAAGGTCCTAAACCCTTAACGTTACACTCTAATAATGTGTCTTCTATTTTGACTAAAGTAGGAGTTAAAAGTTCTCCAATTGTAGGTTGAGTAGTAGTTTCCATGTTAGTCTTTTTTCCAAAATAAACGTTGAAACCAATTAAGATTTTTAAACTCTTCAATTTTAGATCTTATATCTTTGTTTTCAAGCATACTTCTTTCTGCTGCTCTTTCCCATATAGCCCTTTGTTTTCGCAATTCTTGGATATTAGCTTCTAATTGATCAATTTCAGTTCTTAGATGAAAGTTAGCTGTTTCGGAAGCTTCTAAGTTATACTTAACGTTTTTTAGTATGTTTTTCATGTGACTTTCTGAAACATTGCATTCGGTTAATCTATTATTAAGCAACTTAATAGCGTCGAGTAAGTTTTCCTTATCTTTTTTAAGAGATTTTATTATTTCGTTCGATTTTGGCAATAGAGCTTTTACTTTAGGAGGCATTTTAGGGATTTTTTCCAGTTTTAATTTTTCTCCTTTAGTTTTTCTAACAGTTTTCTTTTCCGCTTTCTTTTCGGAAGATACTTTTGAAGAAGAAGGTTTTTTAGTTCCTTTAGTTGTTGTTTTTTTACTTGTTGTTTTTTGCATGATAGTTATTTATTAATCTAAAAAAGTTTGTTTAAAACATCTAATTTTACCTCCGTTGTGGACAATACGTCCAATGTCAGAAACATGGATTTTAACACGGACTACCAGTTCGTCGCAGTACTTTGAGGCTTTTTCTTTAGTCCACGCTGACAAGCCAAAACTGTTTTCTTCTGCTGTACAATCACAGCGATCTTCGTAGGTCTGACCCTTTTCGTACTTGAATTGAAAATTATATTTACTGTATCTGTCCGATCTAATTCCCTTCCAAGCTACTATAAATCCTTCATTATCAATGTCGTAATAGTTTTT
>CAZSOD010000148.1:0-7825 GCA_964608255.1 uncultured Ardenticatenaceae bacterium | reverse complement strand
CCGCCACCGCCCAACAGGCCGCCGAGCAGACCGCCCAGATCGCCGCCGCCTGCCGGGCTGGCTGGCGCGCCGCCGCTGCCCATCAGACCGCCGAGCATCCCGGCGAGGTCGCCTTCGTCTTGCGCGGCCGGTGTTTCGCCGCCGCCCATTAGACCGCCTAAGAGCGCGCCTAGCCCGCCGCCACCGCCACCGCCGCCCAACAGGCTGCCGAGCAGATCAGCCGCGCCTTCGCGCTGCGCATCGGAGCCTTCGTCATTTGGCTCGCCCTGGGGCGACAACATATCCATGAAATCGTCTGCCATCGCGTTACACTCCTGGTGGATTGGTCAGATCGTAACCGGTTAAGATTCGAACGCCTCTGATCCCCTAGCGCGCCGTCAGTTGGACAACCGCCGACGCCGCCTCCAGCGTCTCACCGTTTAGCATGAAAGCGACGAGGCGATACTCGCCCGGCGCCACATCGCCGGCCACCTGCCAGCGGCCGCCGACGTCCACCACCGCCGGCGCGCCAAAGGCCTGGCCGCTCAGAGACACGATAATCGTCCGCCCCGGCTCGCCCGTGCCGACGACGGTCAGGCTCGGGCCGACGAACGTCGCCGCGCCCGATGCGTCAATGACCGGGGGGCGCACGCCACCCGCCGGCGGGGGCAGCAGGAGGCTGTCGATCACGTGGATGAGGCCATTGGCGGCGGCCACGTCCGCGAGGAGGACATTCGCCCCGTTGACAGTCAGGCCCTGCCCCTGCGGCACAATCGTCAGCGGCGGGCCGTTAACGGTGCTCGGCTGCACAACCGCCAGTTCGGCCGCCGTGTAGCGGCCGCGCATCATGTGGTACTGGAGGATAGTCGCCAGCGCCTGCGGGTTGGCGGACAGGCGATCGCGTATGCCCTGCGGAATGGCGGCAAACGCGTCGTCATTGGGGGCGAACAGGGTGTAGGTCTCCGCTCCGCTCAGCCCCGGCAACAACCCGGCTGCGTCCAACGCGGCGCGGAACGAAGCCAGTCCGGGCGTCGCGGCCAGCAAGCCGGCCAGCGAGTTGTCGGGCGTCGCGGCCGCTTCTGCCGTAACGCCGGCCACGACAACAAAGGGTCGCCCGCTGCTCAGCAGGTCGCCGGCGGCATCATAGCTGTTCAACTGGACGGCGTATTCTCCGGCCGGCAAATCCGTCGCCAGCGACCAGTTGCCCGCGGCGTCGACGACCGTCGTACCCACCGGCTGGCCGTCTACCACGACCTCGACCCGCGTTTCCGGCGCGCCCTGCCCGGCCCAGGTGAAGCCGCCGGCGGGGATCGCGACGGCCGTCGCGCCGGATGAAGACGGGACGCCGCCCCCGGGCGTGGTAAGGCTGGCCGGGCGCGGGCCGGGGGACACCGGCTCGGAACGGGTCGTTGTCCCCGCGGCGTCCGTTGTCTCCACAACGAGGTCGCCGGTAACGGCCGCGGCGGGCACGGGCAGCGCCCACGCGCCGCTGGCGTCGGCCGTCGCCGTGCCCACCGGCGCGCCGTTCGACAGGACGGTGACGGTTTCATTGGGGCCAACCAGGCCGCCAAGTTGCCAGACGCCGCCGACGGGGTCAAAGGACGGCTGGCCGAGCGGGCCGGTTGGGGCCGGCGTAGCCCCGGCGGCTGCCCCGCCCACCGTGAGCGTCAACGGCGCGGACTCGCTAACGACCGCGCCAACATTGTCAAGCGTTTGCACCACGATGGCGTACACGCCGCTTGGCAGGGCTACCTGGAGCGACCAGTTGCCCGCACTATCAGCGCTGGTTGTGCCGAGCGGCTGGTCGTCGCCGACCACGGCCACACGCGCGCGCGGTCCGGCCGTGCCGCTGAGGGTGATGAGGCCGGGCAACAATGGCCCGGACGGCGCGACAAGCGCCGGCGCAACCAGGGTCGGCGCGGGCAGGCTTTCCACCCCGCCGGCCGCGCCGCCTGTCTCGGCCGAGACTGTGCTTTCCGGCGCGACGACCCCGCCGGGTGGCGCACCCGCGCGGGTCACAACCCAGGCCAGAAAGAGCAGAACGAGCAGCAATAGCAGCACGCCCAGCTTCATCAAGTCATAGCGCCGCACTTCATCGGGCGAGTACTCGGGCGTCATGGCGCTGTGGTTCCCATCCCGGCCGCCAGTTCCGCCGCCCGCGCGATCCAGCCGGCGTAGTCGGGCGTGCGCATAGCCGGAGCGCGGCAGATCTCGGCCAGTCGCTCGGCCGGCGTGGCCGCCAGCGCGGCGTAGGTGCAGATACCGGCCTCATACAACCGCCGCTCGTAGATCTCGCCAATGCCGCCGAGGGCCTCGAAGTCATCGGGCGGCGTGCCGTCCCAGGCGCGGCCTTGCGAGTTGGACTCGACGGCCAGTTTCATAGCCGCGGCGCGGATCGCGGGGACGTCGACGCCAAAGGCCGGAGCGTCGAGGATGCGCTCCAGTTCCTCCGCGGCCAGCTCGGCCAGCTCCCAATAGCTGCCAATACCTGCGGCATAAAGCCGTTGCTCCAGAACGGAGCCGATGCCGGGCACGGCGGACAGGTCTTGCGGGCAGGACACAACGTAGGCTGCCACGGTCCGACGGCTGCGGCTCGGCACGCGCTTGCCGGTGGCGCGCAATTGGGCTTCTTCGATCCAGGCGGCGTAGTCGCCGCCGCGCGCGCCTGCGCCGCGCACGATCGCTTCCACGCGGTCCGGGGCGGCCGCGGCCAGATCAGCAAAGGTGGCGATGCCGGCCCCTCGCAACGCCGCCGACGAGCGCTCGCCCAGGCCGCGAATCAGGTTGAGGTTATCCCCCTCGCGCCGGAAAAGGCGGCTCTGCAAGTCGCTCAGTCCGGCCTGGTCGCCAGCGGCGGCCAGCCGCGCCTGGTCAATCCACTCGCCATAGTTAATGCGCCGCCAGGCCGGGGCGCTGATGATGTCCGCCAGCGTCGCCTCGTCCGTCGCCGCCAGGTCGGCAAAGGTGGCGATGCCCCGCTCGCGCAGCTTGCCGGCATAGACGGGACCGATGCCTTCCAGCACCGTCAGGTCATTTCCGGCAGCGACAGGCGCGCCGGCCAGGGCGACGGCCTGAGCTTTCCAGCTTTCGAAGTTGATCTGCTGCATGGGCCCCGGGTTAACGATTGCCTGCAAACGCCCGGCGTCGGCCGCTGCCAGGCCCGCGAAGTCGTGGATGCCGTTCTCGTTCAACAGCCTGGCATACTTCGGACCGATGCCGCGAACACGAGTCAGGTCGTCGTGGTGGGTGACAACGGGTTCTGCTTGCCGGGCCGCCTCGGCCACCAAAGCCGCGCCCATGGTCGCCGGCAGGATAGGCGTCAGCTCGCGTGTGTCGAACACGTCGAGTTGTTGCGTGATCTCGCCGCCATCGGCCCTCGCTCGTCTGGCCCACGCCTCGACCAGCGTCGGCTCGACGCCGACTGTAACAGCCAGAGCCGTTGGCTCAGCCGCGGCCAGATCGGCGGTTGTGCGGACGCCGGCCAGGTGAAGGCGCTCCACCATATCGGCATCCATCCCCTCGAGGCTCATGAGTTCACTTTCGCCGGCCGGCGCCTCGGCGACAGTCATGCCGCCCGCGCCGCCACTGGCTTCCCCGCCGGTCGCGGTCCCGGCCGCGAACTCGTCCAGGGCGATGGCCATCTCGCGGTCGCCAACCAGAGCGAACTCTTCGGCGGGTTGGGCGGGTGCGGCATCCCAGCCGCCCTCGGCCGCGGCGACAACGGCCCCCTCAGGGCCACTCCCCGCGGCGGCCAATTGCTCGCGAAGCGCGGCGCGGTCGTCGTCGAGCGCGGCGAACTGCGCTTGCCACTGCTGTTCGTTCAGATTCAGCCGCCCCTGCCACTCCTCTTCGACGGCCGCCAGGCGCGCCTGATAGTCCTGCTCGGCCGCGGCCAGCCGGCCGTGCCACTCAGCTTCAACGGTCGCCCTGGCCGCCCCGTTTAGCTCGCCCTCTTCGCTGGCCTCGCGCCGCCAGAAAAGCCAATCAATGAGCCATTCGACCAGCCAGCCGACAATGATCCCCAGAATGAGACCGGTCCAGAAGTTCATGCAGCACCTCCCGCGACAGACTTTCCTTAACTGTAGTATAGCGTTTTTTGCAACCAGGCCGCACTATTGGACGAAACTGATTCTCCAAACCGGCCGCTCCCCGAGCGGGCTTCCGGGGTAAATACAAGGCATCTGTCGCTTGTGCCGGTTATTTCGTTAGCCCTATAATGCTTGCAGTGCAAGCGAAGTGCCCGGGAACCCACTCGGCGCAAAGATCGTTGAAGCAAGGAGCGCAAAGCCGTATGTCCCCCCTGGTCGTATCCCGCACGCGTGGCCGCCGCATTTGGCCGCGCCTCGTTCCGCTTTTTCTTCTTCTGCTGTCTCTCGCCGTCCTGCCGGCTGCCTGGGCGCAGGAAACTTCGGGCGATGAACCCAACCCGCCCGATGCGGCGCTGGCCATGGAACCGGTCGTCCTCAGCGAATCGCGCGCGGGCGACGCCAAAACCGTCACCATTGAAGTCCCCATTGGGGCCGATACCTTCACCGCATCGGACCGCCCCACCACCAACTTCTCGACCGACAGTTTTCTGCGCGTTGGTTTCAACAAATCCGGTAACGGCGCGGAGCGAATTTTCCTGTACTTCCCCCTGGACAAGATTCCGGCCAACGCGACGATCCAGAGCGCCGTTCTGCGCGCCAACGTGGCCGGTTTTTCGCCCAACAACGACGCGCCGATGGGCCTGCTGGCCCGCTTTCTGATCACCTCGTGGAACCCCCCGACCATCACCTGGAGTAACACCAACCCGCAGTGGGGCGCGGAGATCGGCTTAGGGCAGGTCCCGGCGTCCACCGGGTGGGTGGAGGGCGACGTCACCGGACCCGTCCAGGATTGGGTGTCCGGCGTCCGGCCGAACTTCGGCATGATGCTCCAGGGTGATGAGTCGCCGGCCGCCGGCCGCGAGCGCGTTTTCTTCGCGCTGAATGCCCAGAATGGACTCTATCCGCGCCTGGTCGTCACCTACCAGATCGACACCATGCCGCCCACCTCGATTGTCAACCCGCTGCCGGTCTGGTCGCGGGCCACCTTTAACGTCTCGTGGACGGGCCAGGACAACCAGGGCGGTTCGGGAATCAAACATTATGACCTGCAAGCGCGGGCCAACGGCGGGCCGTGGCAGGCGTGGCTCAACGCCGCGACCGTGACCGCGGCCGATTTCAACGGCCAGGACGGCGTGTTGTACGAGTTTCGGGTGCGCGCCGTCGACCGGGCCAATAACGTCCAGGCATTCCCCAACAACCCGCAGGCCAATACGCGCGTCGACGCGACACCGCCCATCGCCACCGTCACCGCGCTGCCGCAATACACCTACAGCGACGCCTTCACCGTCCGCTGGGGCGGCGCCGACATCGGCGCCAACGGCCAGCCGGGCAGCGGCATCGTTCGCTACGATGTGGAGTATCAGGTCAATGGCGGCGCGTGGCAGCCGTTCAAGACGAACACGACCGACACGTCGGGCCAGGTGACGCAGGCGGCCCCCGGCGCGACCTACGGGTTCCGCGCTCGCGCCCGCGACCTCGTCGGCAACCAGCAGGCGTTCAGCGCCACTGCCCAGGCGCAAACGACCCTCTCGCTCGGCAATCCGACCGCGCGGATCATCCCGTTCATCAACGGCATCTCCCGGCAGGCGACCTTCCTCGTCCAGTGGACGGGCACGGCCGCGCCGGGGGCGGCCATCATGAATTACGACGTCGAGTCCCGCTTCAACAATGGCCCCTGGACGCCCTGGCACGACAGCTTCGCCGCCGCCAGCGCCCAGTTCACCGCCATTCAGGGCGATGGCGTCTACTCCTTCCGCGTGCGCGCCCGCGACAACGCCGGCCGCGTCAGCGACTGGGCCGAAGGCCCGGCCAACCGGATAGCCGTCGATACCGCCCCACCGTTCATCACCCCCCGCGTCTACGTCCCCATCAGCCCCAACAAGTAAGTACCCGAAACGACTGGCGATGATAACGGCCCCGGACAGCGACTTTGTCCGGGGCCGCTTTCCGGAGAAGGGGAACTTCTGCGCGGCCAGCGGCGTCCCATAAGAGAACGCCGCTGAAGGCGTACGCCCCGCGCCGGGATGCGGCGGGGGCCGCCTAACGAAATTGCGAAGAGGAGTCGATGAACAAGTACGCATGGTTCGCGCTGGTTGCATTGCTGTTGGCGCTTGTGGCTTGCAGCCCGACGGGCGGGCAGGAACAGGCCGCCGAGCCCACCGCGCCGGGCCAGGGAGAAGGCGAAGCGACGGGGAACGGGGCGAGCGCCCTTCAGGGGACGCGCTGGGTTCTGGTGTCCTATCGCGACGCCGCGGGCGAAATCGCCGACGCGCTGGCCGATCGGGAAGTGACGGCCGAGTTTGGAGCAGACGGCCAGATGGGCGGCAACGCCGGCTGCAATAGCTACTTCGCCGCTTACACCGTTGACGGCCGCGCGCTGACCATTGGCCAGGCTGGCTCGACGATGATGGCCTGCATGCCCGAAACGGTGATGCAGCAGGAAGCCGGCTTCCTGGCCGCTTTGCAGTCGGCCGCTACCTACGCCATTGCTGGCGATACGCTGACCCTCAGTGACGCCGCCGGCGACACCGCGCTCACCCTGCGGGCGACGCAGCCCGCCTCGCTGACGGGCGCCACCTGGGTAGCGACAAGCCTCAACAACGGCCGGCAAGCCGTGGTGTCGATAGCCGAAGGCGGCGTGGTCACCGCCACCTTCACCGAGGACGGCCAGCTGAACGGTTCGGCCGGCTGCAACAGCTACATGACCGGCTATACCCTTGACGGCCAGGCCATCGCCATCGAACCGCCGGCTTCGACCCGCAAGCTATGCCCGGACGAAGCGGTGATGGCCCAGGAGGCGGCCTATTTTAGCCTGTTGCCGTCGGCGGCCAGCTGGCGCATCAGCGGGACAACGCTGGAACTGCGCGCGGCCGACGGCGCGCTCATCGCCTCCTTCGCCCCCCAGTAGGCCAGCATCCAACGCGTAGTCGCATCCAAAGTGGCCGGGGGCCAGGTTCTAGGGAAGATCGCTCTTCCCTAGAACCTGGTCCCTTCTTCTTTGCGTCCTGGCGTCCTTGCGTTTATTCTTCCTCCGCTTGTAACGGTAACCTAAGAGGAGCATGCAATGTCAGTCAAGTCCGATACCTGGATCCGCCAGATGGCGCTGGAACGCAAGATGATCGAGCCGTTCGTCGATGGTCAGGTGCGCGACGGCGTCATCTCCTATGGCCTGTCGTCCTACGGCTACGACATCCGGGTCAGCAACGAGTTCAAGATTTTCACCAACGTCCACTCGGCCGTCGTCGATCCGAAACACTTCAACCCGCTATCATTCGTGGATTACCACGGCGACATCTGCGTGATTCCGCCCAACTCCTTCGTGCTGGCGCAGACGGTTGAGTACTTTCGCATCCCGCGCGACGTGATCACCGTCTGCGTCGGGAAGAGCACTTATGCCCGCTGCGGTTTGATCGTCAACGTCACGCCGTTTGAGCCGGAATGGGAGGGCTTCGTCACGCTGGAAATCTCCAACACCACGCCATTGCCGGCGCGCATCTACGCCAACGAAGGCATTGCGCAGGTGTTGTTCTTCCAATCCGATCAGGTCTGCGAAGTCTCCTACGCCGACCGCAAAGGCAAGTATCAGGGGCAGCAAAGCATCATGCTGCCGCGCATCTAGCGTCAGGCGCAAACGGGCTCTTCGCGGTTGCCCCGCGAATTGCCGCTTTCCCTCCGCGTCGCTATAATGAACACTGCGGAGTGGAGGGCGCTTAGCTCAGTTGGTTAGAGCGCTTCGTTTACACCGAAGAAGTCGGGGG
>CAZSOD010000147.1:0-7846 GCA_964608255.1 uncultured Ardenticatenaceae bacterium | reverse complement strand
GCCCGACTGGCACTGCCTGCCCGTGGGCAACGCCGGCAACATCAGCGCCTACTGGATGGGCTACAAGCAGTATGGCAAGGGGCTGCCGCGACTGCTGGGCGGACAGGCGGCGGGCAGCGCGCCCATCGTTCTCGGCCGTGTGGTGGAAAAGCCGGAGACGCTCGCCACCGCCATCCGCATCGGCAATCCCGCGCGCTGGCGCCAGGCGGTCGAGGCGCTGGACGAGTCGGATGGCATCATCACCGCCGTTAGCGACGACGACATCCTGGCCGCGTGGCACATGCTGGCGAAGCAGGAAGGGGTGTGGGTGGAGCCGGCCTCGGCTACCGGGCTGGCGGCACTGAAGCAGCAGATCGAGCGGGGGGAGATCGACCCGAGCGGCCGGACAGCGGTCATCGTGCTGACCGGCCACGGGCTGAAGGACCCGGGGACGGCGGTGGAGCAGGCCGCCGCACCGGTCACGCTGCCGGCCAAGCTGGCGGCGCTGGAGGCGTATCTGGCGAGGTAGTGTGATCAGGCAGTCTCAAACTGCAAGACACGCAGCTTCTTAGGATCAGTTGTGCCGCTCAAATTGGTTAGTGCTTTTCGACTCTCGCAACAACTACTAGTTCTCGGGATACTCTAAAAATCTCTCTGGCACCCACCCGATCACCCCATTGACCGTGCTGATCTCCCGCCATACTTCGCCGGTGTGGAAGGCGTGGCCGGAGAGGGGCAGCAGGGTATCGCCGCGGACCAGGACGACGAGCACCGCGCCGCCCGGCAACTGCCGCACGGGCAAGGTGCTGGTGTTGTCGCCGACGCGGGCGGTGGGGCCGAGGATGGGTGTGGGCGTGAGGGTCGGCACGGGGGTGGGGGTCGGGGTGGCCGTAGGGAAGCGGGTGGCGGTTGGTTCGACAGTCGCCTCGGCCGCCAGCGACGGCGCGGGCGAAGGTTCGCCCGTGGCCGCGCCCGGCGGCAGCGACAACTCGGCCGTCCCGCTGATCGGCAGCGTGCCGGTCAGCGCCGGCGCGGGCGTCTCCAACCCGACCATCGCTCCCCCGCTTGAAGAGGAAGTCGGCAGACCGACCATTGCCCCGGAATTGCCCCCGGTGGTCTGCGCCTCCGTCAGCGTCTCCGTAACGTCGGCGGTTCCGGCCACAGCCGGCTCTTCGCCCGCCCCGCCGTTTTCAGCCAGAATCTCGGCCGTTGGCGCGCTGGAATCGAGCGGCACACCGGCGATGAAAAAGCCGAACGCCAGCAGTAACAGCGCCAGGCCATAACCGGTGAAGGCGCGGGCGCGCAAGTCGAGGCGCTGGCTGTTTAGCTTGAACCGGGTCAGCATTCGAGGGGACTGGGCCATGAAGGCCAGGGCGATGGCCAGTAGCGCGCCGAAGGCGGATAGACCCATCCCCCACAGAGTCCACGTTGGAAAGCCCATAGATGAGCAGATTATAGCGCGTTTAGCAAAAGGCGCAGGTGTTGCACCCGGAAACGAGGAGGGCTATCATCCACACGGTGCCCGCGACGGGTAGCAGCTAAAGAAGGCATCCATGTCAGTTGTGGAACAGACAACCTCTTCGGCATCGGAACCGGCCGGGCGCGCTGAGCCGCCAATTGCGCCCGTGGCGTACCGCCGGCCAACGTCCGCCTTCGTCCGCGAAGTAATCGAGACGTTGCTGCTGACTTTCTTCATCTTCTGGATCGTCAACAGCCTGATCGGCCGCTACCGTATCGACGGCAACAGCATGAACCCCACCCTGCTCAACGGCGAATATCTGATTATCAGCAACTTCGCCTATCAGCTAGACGAGCCGGAACGAGGCGACATCATCGTCTTTCGCCACCCGCGGAGCGAGTTGAACCTCATCAAGCGCGTCATCGGCCTCCCGGGGGACACGGTTGAGATTCAGAACGGCGTAGTGCGCGTCAACGGCAACGCGCTCGATGAGCCCTACATTCAGGCGCCACCCACCTATAGCAGTAGTTGGGTCGTGCCCGAGGGCCAGTACTTCGTCCTTGGCGACAACCGCAACAATTCCAGCGATTCCCATGCCTGGGGATTTTTGCCGCTGGATCACATTCTGGGCAAGGCGCTGCTTGTCTACTGGCCGCCCAGCGATTGGACGCGCGTGCCGCACCACGACTACCCGTCGAGCTAGCGGCCACCCTCGCGCCGCGACCCCCAAAATGACACCCAAATAGGCCTCGTAACTTGCGGGCGTTGTGCTATTATCGGCGCCGTGGGCAGGGCGCAAGCGGTAGGCGTCTGGCCGGGAACAGCAATGATGACGACTTCTGAAGCGACCGTGACTGCCGATCAGCTCATCGCTGAAGTGACGCAACAGGTGAGCCGGCAGGTGGATTTGCACCGCCGCGACGATATGGCCGGCGCGGTTCCCCCCGTCGACCTGAATGACCCGGCGGCCATCGCCGCGGCCATTGACCATACCCTCCTCAAGCCCGAAGCCACCGCCGACCAGATACGCAAGCTATGCGCCGAGGCCGCCCGGCACCACTTCGCCTCCGTTTGCATCAACCCGAGTTACGTCGCGCTGGCCGCCGAAGCGCTGCGCGATTCCGACGTGCCGGTCTGCACCGTTGTTGGCTTCCCGCTCGGCGCGACGCCGCCCGCGGTCAAAGCCTATGAGACGCGCCAAACGATTAAGGACGGCGCGACTGAAATCGACATGGTGATCAACGTCGGCGCGCTGAAGAGTGGCGACTATCAGGCCGTTTACGATGACATGATCGCCGTCGTCGACGAGGCCCACGCCGCTGACGCGCTGGTCAAGGTTATCATCGAGGCCGCGCTGCTGACTGACGCGGAGAAGGTTGCTAGTTGCCTGCTCGCGGTCGCGGCCGGGGCGGATTACGTGAAGACCTCCACCGGGTTCGGTCCGGGTGGAGCTACAGTCGCGGACGTGGCGCTTATGCGCCGCGTGGTAGGGCCGGATATTGGCGTGAAGGCCGCCGGAGGCATCAAAACCTACGCCGACGCCCGGGCGATGATTGCCGCCGGAGCAACCCGCATCGGCGCCAGCGCGGGGGTGGGGATCGTCGATGAAGCCAGGAGATAGCGCCGTGACGACATTGAAGTGCGACGAGTGCGGTGTCGGCCGCTACCGGGAACATGCCACCCCCTACCTGCTGAAGCTGGGCCGCCAGATGCTGGTCATGCCCGACGCGCCGGCCTACGTGTGCGACGTCTGCGGGTATCGCTGTTTCGACGACCGCTTCCTCGACTCGCTGCACTATCTGATCCGGCAGGCAGTCGACGACTCGCAACGACGCAAACGCAAGCGCCAGCCGGTCGGCCAGCCCGAAGCCCGGCCGGTGTCCGCTGCCCGCCAGCGGCGCTAAGCGGCGCCAGGTTCGTAGTAACGCCTGTTAGGGCGTCCCCTCCCCGAATGCGCCCTCAAGGGTGCGACTACGAGCGAAGCGCTGTCAGGACGGCCGTAGCGGTCGTCAAGTCGGGACCACGCACGATAAACGACTCGCCACCGTTCTGCATAAAGCAAATAACGTCACCGCCGCTCCAGCAGGTACTGCCGTCCGGCCCAGGTGCGCCCGCGACGCCGTAGAGCGCCGCTGGATAGGCGGGGTACTCCGCGGCAAATTCGGCCGCGTCGGCCGGGTCGTCCCACACCAAGCGCAGCCCCATCACCAGGTCGCGCGTCGCCTCGTTCCAGAAGATCACGTAACGATCGCCGCCCCAGCCGGTCGCCATGCGGTCAACCGTCACCGCGGGTAACTGCTGGTCCAGGTACTCGCGCAGGTAGAACTCGCCCATCACGTCTTCGTCTACCTGCCGCCAGCCCGCGCCGAGCGTGTCCGTCAGCGGGACCATCGCCACCACCTGCGGCGCGTCGCCAGCGAGGTAGCGCTCCGGGTGCAGAATCTGCTCCGTGGAACGCGGCGGGTTGGCCCACGCCGCGTCGATGGCGGCGAAGCCGTCCTGCCGGTAGAGATCGGTGACAAAGTCCACGCCGCTTGTGTAGGGGAAAGACAGGCTGCTGACGAGGATGGGCGGGAAGTCCCGCAGGTAGCTGGCGTCGTTCTGCGCCGGATCGTTAAGAATCGCGTCGACCTCGCGCGCGGTGAAGTAGTCGCCATCGAACAGGTAGAGGTATTGCACGAGCTCGGCTTCGCCTTCAGCCAGCGCGCGCACGGCGGCCTGAGCCTCCGAATCAAGCGAATCGTCGGTCAGCGCCTCCAGGTCGTAATGCTGGTCTTGCAGGGCGTGGACAAACTCGTGGGCGTGGGTCCATTGGGCCGCCGGGTCGAGCAGCGCGCCGTCGTTGACGACGACGAACTCGGCTGTCTCCGGGTCGTAAAAGCCGAGGATACCCTCACTCTGCAACTCCACCTGAGCGGTGTAAAGATCGTAGTCGCGGGCCATGAAATCGAAGGCGCTCAGTTCCAGCACGTCGTCGCGCGCCTCCTGCGGCGTCACCTCGGCGGCGAAGTCGGCCGAGACGCGGTCGCGCAACTGGTCGCGGGTCAGCACAACGGGCGTGATCGGTTCCAGCAGCGACAGGCCGCGCAACTCGGTGACATTGGCCTCGACCTCGGCGCGAATGGCGGCGTTGCCCGCCTCCGTGTCGCGCAACTGAATAGTGATGGTCTGCGGCTCGCTGCTGACGCCGTTGAGGTTCTCGGCGGTGACGGTGAAGGTGTGCTCACCTTCCTGGGCTGGGGCGCTCCAGTTCAGCGTCCGGGCGTAGAGGCGATCGCCGTCTAGGCTATAGGTGGAGAAGCGTCGTCCGTCCACTTCGAGCGTCAGGCTGCCCAGCCCCGCCGCGTCACTGGCGACGAGGACGATCTGCACCGGGCGGCCGATGGGCAGCGCCGCCTGGTCAATCGGGGTGACGATGCGGGCCACAGGCGGCTGCGCCTGCGCTTCGCCCTCCACCTGGGCCAGCTCGGCCCGCAGCGCTTCAACGGTGCCCGTCAATTGTTCCATCTGCGCGGTCAGCTCATCGGTCGTTTGCTGGCTATCGACAAGCTGCCCTTCCAGCAGCAGATTGTCGTGCTGCGCCGTCGCCAGGGCGCCGTCCCCGGCCTCGCGCGTGGCCTCGGCGCTGCCCAACTCCAGTTCACCGGCCGCCACTTCCGCGCGGAGGGTCTCATTTTCCGTTACCAGCGCCCGCGACTGGTCGCGCAGCCGCAGTTCGGCCTGAAACAGGAAGACGAAGCCGGCCACGGCGACCAGCAAGAGCATAATCAGGAACAGGATGACGGCGGTGGCGGATGATCTCATAGCATCGGTATGGTCGAAATGCTACCCGAGGTAGCGGGAAATGGCAATCGCCCAACACCAACTATCATCGGTCAAGGTGATAGATTTTGACAGCAATGCGGCGATATATTCCGCAACGATAAGCCCCAGAGTCGGTTTTCAACTACAGACACCAAACAGGGAAAGGGACAATGGCATTGGATGCGGTTGTGAAAGACAAATCATCGCGCTTGCCCGGCTTCTACAAGCTGTCGCTGGCCGAGCGGGTGGCGGTCGTGGGCGATTGGGTTGGGCTGGACGAGAGCGAGCGGCAAGTGCTGGCGGGACAAGGGTTGCAGCCAGCGCAGGCCGACCTGATGATCGAAAACGTCGTCGGCACTTACGCCCTGCCGCTGGGCATCGCCGCCAACTTCCTCATTAACGGTCGTGACTATCTGATTCCGATGACTGTTGAGGAGCCGAGCGTGCTGGCGGCCATCAGCCACGCCGCCAAGCTCATCCGCGCCGGCGGCGGCTTCGAAGCTACGGCGACCGATCCGGTGATGATCGGCCAGATTCAGGTGCTCGACGTGCCCGACCTGGAAGCCGCGCGGCGAGCGGTGCTGGCCCACAGCGCCGAACTGATGGACGCCGCCAACGCGGTCAGCGAGAGTATTGTCCAGTACGGCGGCGGCGCGCGCGGCATCGAAGCCCGCCCTTTCCCCACGACGCCCGCCGGCCCGATGCTGGTCGTCCACCTGCTCTTCGACAGCCGCGACGCGATGGGGGCCAACACCATCAACACCGCCGCCGAGGCCATTTCGCCGCGCATCGCCGAACTGACCCGCGGGCGGACAAATCTGCGTATCCTGTCGAACCTGGCCGACCGGCGCACAGCCACCGCCCGCTGCACCATCCCCGCCGCCGCGCTGGATATGTCCGACATTCCCGGCCGCGACGTGGCCCGGCTCATCGCCGAGGCCAACGCCTTCGCCGTCGTTGATCCCTATCGCGCGGCGACCCACAACAAGGGCATTATGAACGGCATCGACGCCGTGTGCATCGCCACGGGCAACGACTGGCGGGCCATCGAAGCCGGAGCCCACTCCTACGCGGCGCGCAACGGCCGCTACACGGCGCTGACCGACTGGCACGTGGACGGCAACGGCGACCTCTATGGCGAGATCACCCTGCCGCTGGCCGTGGGCACGGTCGGCGGGGCGACAAAGGTGCATCCGACGGCTCGCGTGGCGATGAAGATCCTGGGCGTGCAGTCGGCGGCCGAACTGGCGCAGGTAATGGCCTGCGTGGGGCTGGCCCAGAACCTCGCCGCCATCCGCGCCTTGTCCACCCATGGCATCCAGAAGGGGCATATGCGTCTCCACGCCCGGCAGGTGGCGCTGGCCGCCGGGGCCGACGAGACCCAGGTACAGGCCATCGCCGACCGGCTGGTCGCTGAGGGCAATATTCGTGTGGAAAGAGCGAAAGAGCTGATTACGAATTAGGAATTACGAATACGAATTACGAATGAAGAACGCCGGGCGCGAGCCAACTCTGAATTCGTAACTCGTAACTCGTCATTCGTCACTCTTCTGAGGAAGTTATGTCTGATTACGACCCCAAGAATGGACTGCTGCGGCCCGACCGGCCGGTGGGCATCGTCGGCTACGGCGCTTACGTGCCGCGCTATCGCCTGCCGGCGACCGAGGTGTCGCGCATGTGGAAGGGCGGCACGGGCGGCACGCCCATCGACGAGAAGGCGGTCAACGGCCTGGACGAGGACGTGGTGACCATGTCCATCGAGGCGGCGCGCGACGCGCTGCAGCGGGCGCGAATCGACCCGCGCGAGATCCGCGCCGTGTGGGTGGGCAGCGAAAGCCACCCCTATGCCGTCAAGCCGAGCAGCACCATCGTCGCCGAAGCCATCGGCGCGGTGCCGACGACGCAGGCGGCCGACTGGGAGTTCGCCTGCAAGGCGGGCACCGAGGCGATGCAGGCGGCGATGGGCTTCGTCGGCTCCGGCATGGCCAAGTACGCCCTGAGCATCGGCATGGACACGGCGCAGGGGCGGCCGGGCGACGCGCTGGAGTACACGGCCGCCGCCGGCGGCGCGGCCGTGCTCATCGGCCCCGGCGACGAGGCGGTGGCGGTCATTAACGGCTCCTTTTCCTACGTTACCGATACGCCCGACTTCTGGCGGCGCGAGCACGCCAACTACCCCTCCCACGGCGACCGCTTCACCGGCGAACCGGCTTACTTCAAGCACGTCACCGGCGCGGCCGAGCGGCTGATGGAACTGCTGGGCACGACGGCGGCCGACTACCGCTGGGCCGTCTTCCACCAGCCCAACGCCAAGTTCCCGCAGCGCGCGGCCAAGCTGCTCGGCTTCAGCGACAAGCAGATCGCTCCCGGGCTGCTCAGCCCGCGCATCGGCAACACCTATTCCGGCTCGACGATGATCGGCCTGACAGCCATCCTCGACGTGGCCGAACCGGGCGACCGTATCCTGATGGTCAGCTACGGCTCCGGCGCGGGCTCCGACGCCTTCGACCTGGTGACCACCGACCGGCTGGCGGAAGTGCGCGGACTGGCCCCCAGCACCGAGACCTATATCGCCCGCCGCACGCCTATCGACTATGCGACGTA
>CAZSOD010000146.1:0-8279 GCA_964608255.1 uncultured Ardenticatenaceae bacterium | reverse complement strand
AGAAGACCGTCCACTTGACAATGTCAAACCAGTTGTCGTCGCCGTGGCGAACGGCGGGCGCCAGCGGCTCCTTCGACATGGTTTCGTCCAGGATGATATGGGCGGTGGGATCGGCCATTAGAATCTGCTGCGAGACAAGGCCCGACTTGTCGGTTGTGAAACCGTCGCACTGGCCCTGATCATAAGCCTCGCGGGTGGCGTCGGCGCCGTCAAAGACGAGCGGCGTGAATTCAATGCCGCGGGCCCGGAAGACATCGGCCAGATTCTTTTCCGTGGTCGTGCCCGACTGAACACAGATTGTGCCGCCATCCAGGTCTTCTAGCGTCGCGATGCCGCTATCGGCCCGCACCATCATGCCCTGGCCATCATAGAAAGTCGTCGGGGCAAAGTCGAGGCCTAGCGAGGTATCGCGGCTGATAGTCCAAGTTGTGTTGCGGAAAAGCGCGTCCACCTCGCCCGACTGCAGCACGGGGAAGCGCTCATTGGCCGTGGTCGGCCGGATTTCAACTGCCGAGGCATCGCCCAGCACGGCGGCGGCGACAGCGCGGCAGAAATCAATGTCAAACCCTTCGAACTCGTTAGTGTCGGGGTTGATATAGCCAAAGCCGGGGACCGATTGATTGCCGGCGCAGCGCAGCGTACCGCGCGCGCGCACGGCTTCCAGGGTCGCGCCGCCACCCACAAAGGTCTGGGTCGTGGGCTGGGCCGCCGGGTCGGCCGTCGCAGCCGGCGCTTCGGTGGCGGCCGCAGCTTCGGTCGGGGCCGCGGTCGGCTCTTCGACCGCCGGCGCTTCGGTCGGGGCAGTTGTCGCCTCCGCTGGAGCGGTGTCGGCGGTAGCGGCCGGCGCTTCGGTCGCGGCCGGTGCGGCGGCCGTCTCGCCGCTCGCCACAGGCGTTATCTGCGACGCCTCATCCGCGCCCCCGCAAGCAGCCAGAGCGAGGATCAGTACCAGTAACGAGAATAGAACATATAGCCGGGTCTTCATCTCCGTCATACTCCTCCGTACAACTCAATATGGGTCATTCTTAAGGTGCAACACATGAAGGTCTCATTCACTTTCCTGCCCGCTAGGCGCTCCTTCCTGCCTGGAATAACGGCGTACCGCACGCCGCTCCACGCAAGATATTCGGTTGTCCTACTCAGTTAAGCGACGGACCACATGGGTGGCGGAAATGCGATGGACGCCGGCGGGCAAACCGGCGCGGTGGCAACAATGCCGGCTGAAGAACAGCCTGTGGCTCGCTGCGGCAATGACGCGGCCAACGCGATCGCAGTTTGCGCGAACCCAACCCGCGAGGTCGCCTGGAAGTGACACCTGCGGGCCGGGCTGCTTGGGCTGCAATCGGGCGCTAACTATAGGGGAAAAAGACCAAAAAGCAAACTTGGGCCGCGGCGCGGCCCAAGTTCCTTCTGTTGTGGCAGAGGCTGATCCTTACCAGGGCAAGGCCATGTCGACGCAAATCGCCAGGAGCAGCACCAACAGGTAGTAGTTAGACGACATGAACAACCGCCGGGCGTTCAACGGCGACGGGTCGCGGATGAGTTGGATGTTCCGGTGGAGCAAATCAACCGTAATCGCCAGCACAGGGAGAAAGTAGATCCAGCCCAGGCCCGGCAACACCACGAGCAGCAGGCTCAGGAGCCCGGTTGGCAACGTGTGAGACATGACCCACCAGGCGGCCTTGCGGGGCGTGGTCTGCGTCGGCAACATAGGCACGTCGGCGCGCGCATACTCGTCGCGATAGAGGATGGCCAGGCTCCAGAAGTGGAACGGCGTCCAGAGGAACAGGATGGCCGCCAGGACGAGCGCGCCCACCGCGTTCCATTGGCCGGCCGCGGCGCTGCCGCTCAGCACGGCGGCGCTGCCCGCCGCGCCGCCGATAACGATATTGAGCAGAGTCCGGGGTTTGAGCCAGATGGTGTAGATGCCGACGTAGATGAAGGCCCCGAGTAGCAGGAAAAAGGCCAGCGGCCGGTTGAAAGGCAGCACGGCCAGCACCGGGATGAGCACCAGCGCGACCCCGACGACCGGCACCCAGCGCGGGTCGGTGATGTCGCCGTTGACGAGCGGCCGCTTGCGCGTCCGGCCCATCAGGCCGTCCTTGTTGCGCTCCCAGTACTGGTTCAGCGACGACGCGCCGGCGGCGGCCATGCCGCCCGTCATCCACGTCAGCAGCATGACGCCCCAGCCCGGCCAGCCGCCCGCCGCCAGGAACGCGCCGCCCGTCGCGGCGACCAGCAGCAGGAAAACGATCCGCAGCTTGAACAGGACAACCAGTGTCTGAAATGTGCTGCGCCAGCCCGCAACCGCCACCCGGCTCTCGAACGGTTGCTCCGTTGCCTTCGATAGTGACATACCCGCTCCGAATTGACTACACCCACGCCCAGCCGCCCGTCCGGCGACCCGCGGGATTGTAGCAAGGCTCACGGCGGGTAACAAGTGGAGCGGCGTTCCCTCACCTTAGGGAGGGGATCAGAGATGGGTGCACTCCCTTTTTAGGGCAGAGCGAGGGCGGCACGCCGAAAGCCGACCTGGTCCACGACGATCTCGCCGGCGGTCGCGCCATCGAACAGAAAGCGAATCTCAAGCAGCTCACCGGGCGCGAAGGCTGGATTGGCGGCGACGAAGGCCGACAGCGGCAGGTCATAGGTTTGTCCCACCTGCTCCGCCGGTCGGGCGGTGGCGATCTGGTAGCCGGGCATGTCCGCGATCCATGCCGTTTTGGTAAGGCGCGCCGGCAGCGCGGGCTGGAGCGGCCCGAAGTGCTCCAGCGGCAGGCGGACGGCCGTCCCATCGGTGGTGACGAGTTCCATCGTCACCGCACCCGGCGTACCCGTTTCAAGCACGTTGATGAGGACGAACGACAGCGCGTCATCGGGCGTCAGCGCCCATTTCGCCGCCGCACCGTCGGGCAGCGTCAGGCGGTAGGCAGGCGCGCTGCCCGCGGTCCAGGTCAACATCAGTCCCCGGTTGGGCACGTTCGTCTTCCCGTCGCGCAGTTCGAGAGGCGCGGAGCGCCAATCAGTCACGCCGGTCGCCGCGGCGCGCCCGCCGGGCACGTCAAGCGCCTCGCGGCTGCCGCTGGTGTGCGTGGCGACAGGGATGAAACCGGCATCCAGGTATTGGGTGACGATGACATCTTCGGGGAGCCAGTCGCCGGCGGCGTCCGTGTCGTAAAAGAGGGCGCGGTACTCGTCGCGGCCGTTCAGGCTGGCCTCCAGAAAGCCGGTGATAAAGACTTTCGCCGCGGTCTGTTGCTCCTCGGCCGACAGCAACGGCTTGCGGTTCAGCAGCAGCGACTCAAACGCTCCCTGGTCGGCGTCGCCCCAGACGGTGTTGAAGTTGCCATGGTTGCCGCGATAGAGATAGGCCAGCGCCTTGAAGCCGTCGGGGTTCTCGTCAAAGGTCGCCCGGCTATATTGACCCAGACCATCGAGGTAGTACATATCGCTATCGTGGCCGGCGGCCAGCAGCAGGTAGTCGGCGTTGCTCAGGCGCAACGCGCGGCCGCGCGGTTTGTAGCGGTTGTCGCACGGAGCCAGCGCCACCACGCCCCGGATGCCAAAGCCAAATCCGCCGGCCGGAGATATTTCGGCCGCGGCCTCGACCGGCCGCTCGTTCATTGCCGCGGCGTGGGCCACCGCCTCGCCGCCGCGCGAGTGGCCGATCAGGCCGACGCGCTCCAGGTCAACGCGGCCGTAGAACGGGTTGCCGGGCGTCGCATTCCACGCGCGCCACTGCTCCAGATGCTTCAATAGCAGCCACGCCCGCAACGGCATCTCGGCCATCTCGCCATCGGCGAAACCAAACCCATTGAGGAAGTTCTCGTCGATCGAGACAGCGATCATCCCCTGGCTGGCGAGGTGCTCGCCCAGCCAGGCGTAGCCGGGGTCGGACGGCTCGGTCATGGCGTGGTTGCCGTGGACGATGAGCACCAGCGGGAACGGCCCATTGCCCTCCGGGTACCAGGCCAGCCCGTTCAGCGGCAGGTGGGTGAAGTCGAAGCCGTTGTACCACTGAAAGTAGCCGCCGGGGAAGCCGGAGTAGCCGGCAAAGATGGGCGAGCCATCCACCGCTGGTGTGATCAGCGCGGCGTCGCGACCGAACTCCGGCCGGCGCTCGCTGTCGCCGCGGCCATAGCTGAGCGAGGCGACGGCAAACGGGCCGGGCAAGCCCGGGTTCTCCAGATTAAGCGCCGGAACGGAAGCGGCGGCAGGCGCCGCCTTCGCCACGTATCCGTCTGTGCCGGGCAGGAGCAGCCACAGGGCGACAGCCGCCAGCAGGGCGGCGGCGGCGAAGGCCCCGGCCCACTGCACGGCCGGCCGCCGCGCCCGGCGCGCCCCCAGGTAGATGGCCCCGGCCACGGCCGCCGCCAGGACGATGAACTTGCCCGGCGCGGCCAGCGTGGCGAACTTGAACACGGAGTCCGGCCAGAGCAGATCGCCAAACACCATCAGCAAGATACCGACGAGGCGGCCGAGCATGGCCGCCGGCACGGCCTGGATGTAGGCATTGAGCCGAATGAGTCGCAGCCGCGTTAGCAGGAAGTTGAGGATCTTCCAGAGCAGCACGGCCACGCCCTCGAACAGGAAGATGAACAGGAAACCGGCCAAAGCTGTGACCAGGAAATCACCCACCGCACCCAGTCCCCAGCCGGCGCTAACGCCGTAGAAGCCGTTGACCAGCACGACGGCCGCCCAACCGGCTAGCGTAAAGCCGCGGCCGAGGGCCAGCAACAGCGGCGGCAGGGCCGGGGCGATGCGTGCCCCATCGGGCGCGGTAACATCGGGCGAAGGTTGTTCGGTGTAGGCAGCCATCCACTCTCCTCGGTTACAACGGGTCTTTCGTGCGTCTGACGACAGCTTAAGGGCAACGACCCGCAGCGTCGTCTACCAAAAGATATAAGTCGGCGAGGGGCGAATGAATTGATCGCGGATAGCCACGGATTTGACGACCGAACACGGAAAATTCTCTTGTCCGGGTTTATTCATCCAATCCGTGTCCAGCCGTGCTGAATTCACTCCGGACCCGCTCCAGTTCGGCCGCGACCTGGCGCATGCCCGAGATGCGGCGCTGGGGGACGACGGCCAGCATCCGGCGCAGGAGGTCGGCCAGCCGGGGCGGGGCGGCATCAACTGGCGGTAACTGACCGGCCATGATCGCCAGCAGCGTCGCCGCGGCGTTGTCGCGCAGGAAAGGGTGGCGGCCGGTCAGCATCTCAACGAGTATGACGCCCAGCGCCCACACGTCGCCGGCCGCGCCAGCTTCCTCGCCACGACACGCCTCCGGGCTGAGATAGGCCAGCGTGCCCAGAACAGAGCCGGGCTGCGTCAGTCGCGAGGCGGCGGCATGGAAGGCCAGGCCAAAGTCGGTTAGCCGGGGTGTGCCGTCCGCGGCCAGCAGCACGTTCTCCGGCTTCAGGTCGCGGTGGATGATGCCCAGGTGGTGGGCGCGGGCCAGCGCGTCGGCCAGTTCCAGGGCGATATCCACGGCCCGCGCGGCGTCCAGCCGCTCTTCACGCTCCAGCAGCGCCCGCAGCGTGCCGCCGGGCACGTATTCCATCAGGATGGCATAGCCGCCGTCGGGCTCTTCCCGCGCCGCCAGCATGCGGACGATGTTGGGGTGGTTCAGTTGCGCCAGGATTTCACCCTCGCGCAGGAAGCGCCGCACCTGTTGCGGCTCCTGCGCGGTCACCTCGCCGCGCAGCCGCTTGATTGCCACCGGTTCGCCGCGGGCGTCCTGACCCAGATAGACCTCGCCCATGCCGCCGACGGCCAGCAGACGGGTAAAAGTGAAATCTCCGGCCAGTAGCGGCGTTGCGCTCGCCACCGGCGCGGCCGCCGGCGCGCCGGCCAGCAGCGCATCGCCTTCACGCAGGGCCAACGCCGTGGCCTCCTCGGTCGTCAGGACGCGCCCGGCGGCCTCGGCCGCCGCGAACGCCGCGCCCAGCCGCGCCTCGGCCGCCGGTCGTATCTCGGCCAGCATCATCGCAAAGTCGGGGGCGCGCACCGGGTTACGCGTGCGCGAATCGACGTAGCTGACCAGGTGAAGCGCCGCCTCGTCGCGGCCCGCGCGGCTCAGCAGGAGGGCGATGGGATAGAGGCTGACGTCGACCATGACGCGGATGCCCGCGTCGCGCCAGAAGCAGAGCGCCTCGCGCATCGGCGGCCACGCCTCGGCCGGGCCGCCCCCTTCCAGCAGCCGCAACAAGCCGAGGTTGAAGACGGCCGTCATCTCCAGGCGGTTGAATCCCCCGGTCCGCGCCATCTCCAGCGCCTCGTCCAGATCGGCGCGCGCCTCAGCCAGTCGCCCCTGCACCATTTTGCCCTCGGCCAGGTTCGCCAGGAGCATGGACTGGTGGTAGGGGTCTTCCATTTGCCGCGCCAATCCCAGGGCCTCGTTGAACAACTGCTGCGACTCCCTGATGTTGCCCTCGTGAAACTCCAGCAGCCCCAGGCCGTTGAGGCTGCTGATGATGGCCCCCGTGCCCGACACCTGACGATGCAGCGCCAGCGCCTCCTCGCCGTAGGCGCGGGTCAGGTCAAACCGGCCGAGCAGCTTGTTGACCGAGGCCAGGTTGTTGAGCATGGTCGCCACGGCGGGCAGGTTGCCCAGTTCGCGCTCAATGGCCAGGATGTCCTGCGTGTAGCGCTCGACAAGTTCAAGTTCCTCGCGCCAGTAGTAGATGGCGGCGATGTTGCGGAGCGTGATCGCCATCTGACGGCGGTCGGCCGCCGCGCCGAGCCGGTGCAGCGCGTCCAGGCTCTTGTGGAGCAGGGGCAGCGCCTCGTCGTGCCGATCCTGGTAGCGCGCCAGCATCCCGGCGGTGCTGTAGGCGCCGGCCAGCACGTCCAGTGGCGCGTCGGCGGGCGGGTCAGCCAGCAGTTGAGCCATCCACTGGCGTCCTTCGCTGAAGAGGCCGCGAAAGCGCCAGAAACCGCGCAGGGCGCTCGCCAGCCGCAACGCCGCCACGCGGTGCTCCGGCCGCTCGATGCCCAGGGTCATGGCCGCCCGCATATTGTCGTAGTCGGCCGCCAGCCGGCGCAACCACTCCGCCTGCTCCTTCTGCTCCAGCAGCGGGGCGATGCGCTCGACCAGGGCGCAGTACCAAGCCAGGTGGCGGGCCGCGGCCTCGTCGCGCTCGCCGCGCCGCTCAAGCTGCTCAAGCGCGTACTCGCGTAGTACCACCAGCAACCGGTAGCGCGGCTCGTCGTCCGCCACGCCCGCCGTCTGGATCATGCTTTTGTCCGCGAGCGAAGCGATAACCTCCAGCCATGTCGTCGATGGCGGGGTCGCCGGCTCGTCCGGCAGCGGTGTGTTGCCGGCAATCGCGGCCGCCGCGGCGGCATTGAAGCTGCCCTGGAATACGCCTAGCCAGGCGAAAAGGCGCTGCTCCCCGGCCGAGAGCAGCCGGTAGCTCCAGTCAATGGCCCCGCGCAACGTGCGCTGGCGCTCGCTGACGTGGCGCACCTGTCCGGCCAGGTCGAGCGCGCTGGCGAGTTGCGACGCCAGCGCCGCGGGCGCCAGCAGCCGGCTGCGCGCCGCCGCCAGCTCAATTGCCAGCGGCAGGCCGTCGAGCCGGGCGCAGATCTGGATGACCGCGGCGACGTTGTCCGGCGTCAGCGTAAAGCGCGGATTGGCCGCCCGGCTGCGCTCGACAAAGAGGGCCACCGCCGGCGCGGTCAGCGCCTCGACCGGCGACATAACGCCCGGCGGCGGCAGCGGCAGCACCGGCACGGGATACTCATACTCGCCATAGAGGCGCAGCACCGTCCGGCTGGTGACCAGCAAGGTCAGGCCGGCGGCCGAACGTAGCAGGTCAACCAGGTCATCGGCGGCATCGATCACCTGCTCAAAGTTGTCGAGGATGAGCAGCGCCGGCCGCTCCCCTAGCTGGGCGGCGACCGCCTGGGCCGGCGTGCGGCCGGGCGCGTCCTTCGCGTCGAGGGCCCCGGCGATGGCCGGCATGACCAGGGCGGCGTCATCCACCGGCGTCAGGTCAACGAAGACGATCGCCGCGAAGGGCGTCGCATCGCCGGCCAACCGGCGGCCGACCTCCAACGCCAGGCGCGTCTTGCCCGTGCCGCCCGGTCCAGTCAGCGTCACCACGCGCACGCCCGGCTCGCGCACCAAGGCCGCCACAGCGGCCACGTCGGCCTCGCGGCCGATGAGCCCGGTCAGCGGCGCGGGCACGGCGACGAGTGGTTGGGCGGGCGGCGCAACCGGAGCGGGCAGGGCCGCAGCCGGGCGGGCATAGGGCACGGGCGGGGGCGCGGCC
>CAZSOD010000145.1:4962-8416 GCA_964608255.1 uncultured Ardenticatenaceae bacterium | reverse complement strand
GCTGTCCTACAACTACGTCGCGCCGGTGGTCGGGCCGGGCGGCGAGGCGTGGGTGCTGAAGGCGGGCGTGCCCCACCGTGAATTGACGGACGAGGCGGCGGCGTTGCGGCTGTTCGCCGGCCGCGGCATCGCCCGCCTTGTTGCCGCTGACGTGGATGCGGGCTTGCTGCTGCTGGAGCGCGTCCTGCCCGGCGATTCGCTGGCGACGGTAGTCGATGACGAGGAGCGGCTGCGGACGGTAGTGGGTATCGTCAGTCGCTTGCCCCGGCCGCTGCCCGCTGAGCACCCCTTCCGCGACATGGCCCATCTGGCCCGCGGCTTCAACCGGCTGCGGGAGACGTTCGATGGTGGCTATGGCCCCTTCCCGCCGCGCCAGGTGGAGCGCGGGGCGGCGCTGCTGCGCGAACTGATCGACGGCATACCAGAGGCGCAGCTCATCCACGGCGACCTCAACCCCGGCAACGTCCTGCGGGCGACGCGGGAGCCCTGGTTGGCGATCGACCCCAAGGGCTATGCCGGCGACCCGTTGTTCGACGTGGCGACGTTCCTGAACGACCCGCCGCCCGGGCTGGTCACAGACGAGCTGCGCCGCCTGCAAGCGCGGCGCGTCGGTCTGTTCGCCGAAGCGCTGCCCGCGCCGCCCGAGGCTATCCTGGCCTGGGCTGAGGCCCACGCCGTGCTGTCCGGCTGGTGGAGCTATGAGGACCACGGCCGGGGGTGGGAGCCGGCGTTTCGGCTGGCGGAGATGTATGAAGCAATGGCGGGCTAGAACGGCAGTGTGTTGCGCCGGTGCGTCCTTGTCCGGGCATGCGTCGCTGTCGCCCGAACGCGCCACTCGCGCCCGACGAAGCCACATTCCACCAGTTGCCGCAGCGCTTCATCGTTCTCGTCCGGGTGGATCGACACCGTATCGGCCGTGGTAAACGGATAGACGTCGGTCGCCCCGGCCAGCCGCGCGTAGAACACCGCTTTTCCGCCTGGTAGAAAGATTGGCCCCTCCCACTCCTGCGCCTCGACGTTCGCGCGCGGTGTCCCCTCCGCCAGCGAGGCCGCGAAGAGCCCCACCCCGCCGCGGCTGACGGCCATTGTGACCGGCGGCCGTTCCGTCACCTGGATGCCGGCCGGAACGTAAGGCGTCCGAAAGAACAACTGCTCGGTGAAAGCCAGCAGCCGGGATGAGTTGTAGGCCTGGGCCAGGTAGACACCGTCATGCGTCGCACCGTCCGCCCGCTCGCTGACGGCCACCGACACGGAGAACTCGCGGAACGGCAGGCCGCGAAATGAGGACGCCGTGGCGCTGAGAAGCAGCGACGCGCGGCCGCCGTCGTCATAGGGGTGAAGCGCCTCGCGACCGAGGCGCTCGCGCCACCACGCCAAGTCGGCCGACCCGGCAAGGATTACCTCGCGAACCGGAGCGATGACCGCTACGTAGCGAACGCCCGGCGGTTTCACTCGGTTTCCCGCCAGCGCAGCACGTCACCGCCTTTGCCCAGCAGCACGCTGCCCGGAAACACCCGCAGCCGCCACGGTTCCAGCCGCAGCGCGGCGAAGGCGTCGGCCGCCGGGCTGGTCCAGGCCGGGACGATGGCCGGATCGTAGCCGACCGGCGGCGGGCCGTTGCGGAACAGGTCCCAAACCATCTGCCGCGTTTCTAGATCGAAAACCAGCGTCGCGCGGCACTCGGCGGCGCAGGTATCGTGGGTTGGCTCCCAGTAGTTGACCGAGACGTAGGGGCTGGCCGTCAAGTGGGCGCGCTTGGTCGGCGTGGGGCTGGTGGCGATCCAGCCGGTGAGGCGTTCGCCGTCCCACTGCCAGATGGGGTGGAGGATGCGCGAGCGGGGGCGGCCGTGGCTGTTCACCGTGGCGACAGTGGCCCAGACGATGCGGTGGGCCATTTCGACGAAGGCGGGGGCAACCTGGTCAAGTGGGTTCATGTCCAAACCTCTCTCATGGCTTAAAATCCGGACGTGGCAAGTGGCTCAGTCCTTCAACCACCTAGCATAGCAGGACACAACGGATATGGATATGAATGAAACAGCGCGTGGGCTTCCCAGCATTGATCGCAGCGAGTTGCTTGCTCCCTTCCGCCGGCTGGCGGGTAGCTCGACGGCCGAACCGCTCGCGTGGCGCGTCGAGCAACTGGGCGGCGGTTTTGGCAACCCGGTCAGTCTCGGCCTCTACCGCGTCAGCGGCGAAGGGCGCGACGGCGCGCGCCGCTTTGACTGGTCGCTGGTCCTCAAGGCGGCCCAGTCGCCGGCCAACGTGGGCATGGCTCATCTCGGCGGCGGAGATGATGCCACGCACTGGAACTTCTGGCGGCGCGAAGCCCGCCTCTACCAGTCTGATTTGCTGGCTCGGTTGCCCGCCGGGCTGGCTGCGCCGCGCTTCTATGGCCTGAGCGAGCGCCCCGGAGACGTCTGCTGGCTGTGGCTGGAGGAGATCGCCGACGAGTTTGGCGGGCAATGGCCGGCCGAGCGCTACGGCCTCGCGGCGCGCCACCTCGGGCGACTGGGCGGGGCGTACCTTTCCAACTGGCGGCCGGAGGCGTACCCCTGGCTCGGTCGCGCGCTGCTGCGGCAGTTCGCCGCTGACTTAACCACCTTTGCTCCGTGGTCGGCCGACGCCGGGCAGACGGCGGTCGCGCTGGAGCATCCCCTCTGCCGCCGCCTCTTCACCGACGCTGGGCGCGAGGCCTTCGCCGCCTGCCTGCGCGGCTATCCCGGCCTGCTCGACGCGCTCGACCGGCTGCCGGCGACGCTCGGCCACCAGGACGCCTACCCGACGAACCTGATGTCTCGCCGGGACGCGAATGGCGACCCTATCACCGTGGCGCTCGACTGGGCGCTGGCGGGCGTTGCCCCCATTGGCAGCGACCTGGCACAACTCTTCATCGGTCTGATCGAGACTGGCGGCGACGTCAACCCGGCCGCGGCCCAGCGCCTGGCGCTGGACAACTACGTGCGCGGGTTGCGCGACACAGGCTGGGATGGCGACGAGTCGGCGGTGACCTTTGGCTTTGTCGCGGCGACAGTGTTCCGGCTCACCTTTATGCTGGTCTTTTTCCTCGGCGGGCCGGTGGCCGCCGGGCCGGACGCGCTGACCGCGGAGGAATTGGAGACCCTGGCGCGGAACTTGACCTCGCAGGCTCGGTTGCTGACTTACCTTGGGCCGCAGGTGGGTTCGTTACTTGCGACCGATCCCTCTCGCTAACCTCGCTCCTGTGGAGATGGGTGAAAGGACTGCTGATGAGCGAACAAGCGATGGCGCAGGTATTGACGGCTGAAGAGCGGATGGCGTTCGTTGCCCACCTGCGGCCGCTGGTCGAGGCCCGCGTCGGCACGGAGCGCTCGGCCGTGGCCTACATGCGGGCGCGGAAAGTGTAGCAAGTCGTTAAACGCCATGACTGTCGCTTCCGGAAACACCCTTGCGGCGCGGGCGCGCCTCCTCTGGCTGG
>CAZSOD010000145.1:0-4862 GCA_964608255.1 uncultured Ardenticatenaceae bacterium | reverse complement strand
GGGCCGGTCATTGTGCGGCTTGGCTACGCGGCGCTGGCCGTGGCCCCGCCGCTGCTGTTGCTGGCCGTCCTGCGGGCGCGCATCCCGGTGACACCCAGCGTCTATGACGTTGGCGGCGCAGCCGACCTGCGCGCGCTGTGGGCCTTTATCCGCGACTACAACTTCACTGGCTATGGTTTTGTGCCGCGCCTCGGCCGCGAGTTCCTGCGCTCCTATGGCTTCTTCTGGGCGTTCGCCGCGCTCGGCTGGCGGTTTGTGCCCGTGCGGACGACGCGAATGGTTTGCCTCTACCTGGTCGCCGTCAGTGTCGGCCTGTGCGTCGTCGCGACCGACTGGTCGCGCATGCTCGGCTTCGGTTTTCCCGGCGTCTTCATCCCGGCGGCGTTTCTCACTGACCGGGGTCTGACGCACGCCAACGGCCGCGCCGCCGCGGCTACTCTCCTGTTGCTCAGCGCGGCGCAGGGCTACGTGGCCCGGCTCAGCTACGAGGAGCTCGGCCGGCTAGGACAAATTGGCCTCATCGGCGGCAGCGTCCTGCTTTTCGCCGCCGGGTCGCTGCTGGCCGTCTATTTTTTGCGGAGGAAGCCGGAAATCGACCCGGCCATTGGCTGAGGGCCTGGACGGGCCGGCGCTGAATCACTCGGCCCTCTCGTGGAGCGATTTGGCAAATCGCTCTACAATGCCGCCATGCGCCAACTCAGCCGTATCCTCCTCGTCCTGGCCGTCGTCGCCCTGGTCATCGCCGCCATCATCTACCTGCCGCGGCCGCGGCGCGACCTGTCCGGCCTGCGGACCCTGGGCGGGCAGTACGACGTTCGCATTTTGCGCGACACGTGGGGCGTGCCCCACGTCTTCGGCACAACCGACGCCGACGCCGCCTTTGGGCTGGCTTACGCCCACGCCGAGGACGACTTTCTGACCATCCAGCAGATCGGGTTGGCGGCGCGGGGTAGGCTGGCGACGGTCTACGGCCCCGACGCCGCGCCCAACGACTACATGGTGCAACTGCTGCGCATCTGGGAGGTGACCGAGGCGCGGTATGAGAGCGACCTGACGCCGGAGACGCGCGCCCTTTTGCAGGGCTATGCCGACGGCTTGAACTATTACGCCGCGCTGCACCCCGACGAGGTGTTGCCCGGTCTCTTCCCGGTGTCGGGCATCGACCTGGCCGCCGCCTCCGTCCACCGCTCGCCGCTCTTCTTCGGGCTCGACGGCGTGCTGGGCGACCTCTTCGGTGAGATGCGGCCCGAAGCCGTGTCGCCGCGGCCGAGCGCCGCGGCCGACGGCCGGCGCTTCGTCTGGGGCGGCAGTTGGGGCGAGGGCGGGTTGTACGGCTCCAACGTCTTTGCCGCCGGGCCGGCGCTGACGGCCGAGGGCAGCACCTTCCTGGCCGTCAACTCCCACCAGCCGTGGGAGGGGCCGGTGGCCTGGTACGAGGCCCACGTCCACAGCGAAGCGGGCTGGGACATGACCGGGGCGCTCTTCCCCGGCGCGCCGGTCATCATCCACGGTCACAACCGCGACCTGGGCTGGGGCTTCACCGTCAACCACCCCGACCTGATCGACGTCTACGTCCTCGACATCAACCCGGAGAACGAGAACCAGTACCGCTTCGACGGCGAGTGGCGCGACCTGGAGGTGCGCGGCGCGCCGCTGCGCGTCAAGCTCATCGGCAACCTCGTCTGGCCGGTGCGGCAGGAGTTCCTGTGGTCGGTCTACGGGCCTGTCGTGCGCCGGCCGCACGGGACTTACGCCATCCGCTACGCCGGCATGGGCCGCGTTGACATCTTCCAACAGCTCTACCGCATGAACAAGGCCACGACCTTCGACGAGTGGCGCGGCGCGCTGGCCGGCGGCGGGCTGCCAATGTTCAACGTCGGCTACGCCGACCGGGCGGGCAACGTCTACTACGCCTACAACGGCCTGCTACCCGTTCGCCAGCCCGGTTGGGACTGGTCGCGCTTCTTGCCTGGTGACACCTCGGCCAACCTGTGGACCGAGACGCTGCCCTTCGACCGGCTGCCGCAGGTGCTGAACCCGCCGTCGGGCTTCATCTTCAACGCTAACAGCACGCCGTTCCAGACGACCACGGGCGCGGGCAACCCCAACCCGGCCGCCTACGGGCCGGAGTTCGGCATCGAGACGGCCATGACCAACCGGGCGCTGCGCGGGCTGGAGCTGTTCGGCGCGGCCGACGACCTGACCTTCGACGACTTCGAGGCGATCAAGTGGGATATGGCCTACTCAACCGAGTCGGACGTGGCCCGCTACCGCGACGCGCTGCTGGCCGCGCCGGTGGGTGACGAGCCGGCCTATCAGGAAGGGCTGGCCGTGCTGCGCGACTGGGACCTTGTCACCGCGCCCGACAGCGCCGGAGCCTCGCTGATGGTGCTGACGCTGAACGACCTGCTGGCCAGCGGCGCTGGAATAGAGCCGTCGCAACTAGTCGGCCGCGACCTGCCCGAGGCGACCCTGGTGGCGAGCTACCGGCGGGCGGTGGACGCGCTGGTGCGGCACTTCGGCCGCGCCACCGTGCCATGGGAGCGGGTCAACCGGCTTGTGCGCGGCGACGTGAATATCGGCCTCGGTGGCGGGCCGGACATCATCCGCGCCGTCTACGGCCAGTTGCAGGACGACGGCACGCTGCGCGGCTTCGTAGGCGACGGCGTGGTGACGCTGGTGGCCTGGGACGCGGCGGGCAATGTGAGCGGCCGCACCATTCACCAGTATGGCAGCGCCACCGACGACCCGACCTCGCCCCACTACGCCGACCAGGCCCCGCTCTTCGCCCGCGGAGAGATGCGGCCGGAGTGGTTCGACGAGGCCGACATCCGCGCCAACCTGGAGCGGGAGTACCGGCCGGGAGAAGAGTAACCACAGATTACACAGATTACACAGATTGAAGAGAGATCGTCCGCAGAATGGGCAGATTCAGCAGATTTCAGAAAGAAACAGGAATCCTCTTGTTCTCTGAAAATCTGCCCAATCTGCCCAATCTGCGGATTACTCTTCTGTAATCTGTGAAATCTGTGTAATCTGTGGATTCTCTGATTAGGTGACCATGATGGAAATAACGTACACGTATGACACAACAGGGGTGGACTGGGCGCGGCTGAAAGACGACCTGATGGCCGACGACTTCGACAACGGCCGCACGCCCGACGAGCTGCGCCGCTCGTTCGAGGCCAGCGCCGTGGTGGCCTTCGCCTGGGATGGCGACCGGATCATTGGCAAGGCTCGCGCCCTGTCTGATGGCGTCTGCAACGCCTACGTCGTCGACGTCTGGACCCACAGCGACTACCGCCGCCGCGGCATTGCCAGCCACCTGATGAATGCCATCGCTGAGCGCCTGCCAGGGCAGCACATCTATCTCTTCACCGATGACGCCGAGAAGTTCTACCATCAGTTGGGCTACCGCCGGCAGGGGGTCGGGATGAGCATCGTGTCGGGGCAGTGGTTGAACCGATTCTAACTGGAGTCTGCAATGGCCAAAGTCCACGACCACATCACCGACGACCTGCGCGCCTTGATCGCCCGGCAGCGCGTCTTCTTCGTCGCCACCGCGCCGCTGAGCGCCGAGGGTCACGTCAACCTGTCGCCGAAGGGCACGGACTGCTTCCGCGTCCTGGGCCCGGCGCGGGTCGGCTACATGGACCTGATCGGCAGCGGCAACGAGACGGCCGCCCACACGCTGGAGAACGGCCGGATCACCTTCCTGTTCTGCGCCTTCGACGGCCCGCCCAACATCCTGCGCCTCTACGGGACGGGACGCGCCGTGCGGCCGGGCGACGCTGAGTGGGACGAACTGGCCGCCGCCTTCACCGTCTACTCCAGCACCCGGCACATCATCGTCGCTGATATTACCCGCGTGCAGACCTCGTGCGGCTTCGGCGTGCCCCTCTACGACTACGCCGGAGAGCGCGACCAGCACTTCAAGTGGGCCGCTCGCAAGGGGGTGGCCGGGCTGGCCGCGTATCAAGCGGAGAAGAACCGGGTCAGTCTGGATGGGTTGCCGGCAAGTGTTGAGACTTGATCGAGATCGGGCAGAGCATGTTTGTCTGCGTGGTATAATTCAGGAAAGCTTCAAGAACGAGGTGAGCAATGGGCGTCGACGCAATCCTGGAATCGGCTCAATATGTGGTGGACAAGGACGGTCAGCAGACCGCGGTGTTACTCGATTTGTCGGTCTGGGAAGCGATCCGCCTTCTGCTAGAAGATCTGGAAGAGGATGAACACTTGGCCCGTCTGATGGACGAGGTTGCCGATGACGAGAAGTTCGAAGGCGAAGCTGCCTGGAACCTTTACCAATCCTTTCGTTCTGACCTGCAATCGTGACCTGGAGGGTCCAGTACTCGCGCGCCTTTCTGAAAGAGTTGGCGCAGTTGCCCGACCCCGTACGCAAACGCGTTGAAAGGATTGCCTACGGGGACGACATCAAGCGCGATCCGTTGCTGGCGGGACGCGTCGAGAAAATGAAGGGCCACTCTTCCTACTACAAGATTCGAGTTGGGGACTATCGTGTAGGATTGCGGCTCACTACTGAGAGCCAGACGATTGAGTTCCAGCGGGTTCTCCATCGGCGCGACATTTACCGCAAGTTCCCTTAAGCCGAGGTTCTGAAGCTTATCGGTGGGAATCTGAGCTTCGGAAGTGCTGAGCCTGTCAATCAACTAGCCAGTCGTTCGGCCAGTTCGACCGCTTTCCCCAGCCCCAATACCGCCCCCTCCGCCGACAATCGATTGAACTCGTCTTCGCCCAGCGCTTCGCGCAGATGGCGGCGCGTGCGCTCGACCTCGACGCGGTCGGCCGGCCACCACGCCGCGCCGGAGGCGGCGATCTGTGCGTCGGCCGCGGCCAGCAGC
>CAZSOD010000144.1:0-8472 GCA_964608255.1 uncultured Ardenticatenaceae bacterium | reverse complement strand
CGCCGGTGGACGCCACCGTGCGCATCGTCGACGGCCGCGCCGAGGCCGTGCCCGCCGTCGAAGGCCGCGCCCTCGACGCACCCGCCGCGCTGGCCGCCATCCAGGCCAACCCGGCGCAGGTACTCATGGACGGCCGCCTTGACCTGCCCGTCGTCCCCGTGCCCGCCGCCGTCACGGACGTGTCGGCCGCCGTGGACGAGGCCAACCGCCTCCTGGCGACGACGGTCACGTTGAACGCCTGGGACCCGGTGCGCGACCAGCGCTTTAGCTGGCCAGTGGAGCCGCGCGTGTGGAGCGCGTGGCTGCGGCTAAGCGTGAATCCCGACGCGGCCGAGCCGTTCGCCTGGTCGCTGGATAAGCAACTCGCCACGTCGTGGCTCGACACGCTGGAGACAGAGCTGGGCAACGGCCGCTACCTGGACGAGGACGAGGCTCCGGCGGCGCTCAGCGCGGCCATCCAGGCCGGGCAGCCGGCGGCCGAGGTGCGCGTCTACCACGCCGAGACGCGCCACGTCGTGCGCGCCGGCGAGACGCTGTCGAGCATCGGCTATGACTACGGCATCCCCTACCCGTGGATTCAGCAGGCCAACCCCGGCGTGGACGCGCTGGCGGAGGGGCAGGAGATTACCATCCCCTCACCCGACGCGCTGCTGCCGCTGCCACCGGTGCCGGGCAAGCGCATTGTCGTCAACATGACCGAGCAGCAGGCGCGGGTCTACGAGAACGGCCAGATCAAGTGGGAGTGGCCGGCCAGCACCGGCATCGCCAGCAGCCCGACCGCGCCCGGCGTCTTCCAGGTGCAGTCGCACGAACCCAACGCCTACGCCGGCAACTGGGACCTGTGGATGCCCTCGTTCATGGGCATCTACCGCCCTGTGCCCACGTCGGACTTCATGAACGGCTTCCACGGCTTCCCCACCCGCGGCAACGCCCAACTCCTCTGGACAGGGGATCTGGGCCATCGCGTCACCTATGGCTGCATCCTGCTCAGCTCCGAGAACGCCCAACTCCTCTACGACTGGGCCGAGGAAGGGGTGGTTGTGGAGGTGCAGGAGTAAAGAGTAATTCAACAGGGATGAACACGGATTGCGCGGATAGACACGTATAAGAATGCTGGTCTCTGTTTCTCCGCGCAATCCGTGGCGATCCGTGCTGGACTCATATCTTGTCTTTCCATCGCGATAAGTTACACTTGCGTGTAACTAATTGCAATGGTTTTTGAGGAACTACTTAGCCTCATTGGGCGCGAGCCAGTCTTTGAAAGCGCGGCGCTGCTTGCCGGAGACGTTAAGCCGGCCTATCTGCGCCGGCAGTTATCCGCTTGGGTAGCGGCCGGCAAGCTTTGGCAACTGCGGCGCGGCCTCTACGCGCTGGCGCCGCCCTACCAGCGTGTACAGCCTCACCCCTTTCTGGTCGCCAACCGCCTGATGCCCGGCTCCTACGTCAGCCTGCAGGCCGCACTGGCCGACGCCGACCTCATTCCCGAACAGGTGGCCGCCGTTACGAGCGTCAGCCCTCGCCGGCCGGGCGCATGGTCGACGCCCCTGGGCGAGTTCCTCTACCGCCACGTTCGCCCCGATCTCCTGTTCGGCTACGAACTCCGCCCGGTCGGTGAGGGACAGGCGGCGCTCGTGGCCAAACCCGAAAAGGCCCTGCTCGACCTCATCTACCTACAGCCCGAAGCTGACGTCGCCGGTTACATCGCCTCGCTGCGCTTGCAGAACCTCGACCGGCTGGACTTTGGCACGCTTGAGGCTCTGGCCGGCCGTTTTGGCAAGCCGAAGATGCGGCGCGCGGCCAAGGCGGTTGCACTGGAGGCGGAGCGCGCCGGCTTCTTTGAACCGCTATGAAAGACTATCTTGTCCAACTAACGCGGGACGCCTCGGATGCCCTCACCGCGCGCCACATCGTTCGCGAGTATCTGCAAGCGCGCATCCTGGCCGGGCTGCAGCGCGCGGGGGCCATGATTCCCCTGGCCTTTCACGGCGGCACCTCGCTGCGCTTTCTCTACGGCATCCCCCGCTACTCCGAGGATCTTGACTTCGCTCTGGAAAGAGCCGCGCCTGACTATGATCTGCGACGCTATCTGCGCGCCGTCCAGTCCGATCTGGCAGTGGAGGGCTACCCGGTGGAGATTAGCCTAAACGACCGGAGCGTCGTCCATAGCGGCCTGGTGCGCTTTCGCGGCTTACTGGCGGAACTCGGGCTGCCGGCGCAGCGAGACGAGGTGCTGCTCATCAAGGTGGAGGTGGATACGCGCCCTCCGCCGGGAGCAGGTCTGGAGGTGACATTGGTCCGCCGCCACGTGCTGCTGCGCTTGCAGCACCACGACCGTGCTTCCCTGCTCAGTGGCAAGCTGCACGCGCTGCTCCAGCGCCCCTACGTCAAAGGGCGCGATCTCTACGACCTGCTCTGGTATCTATCGGCTCCGGATTGGCCACCCCCAAACCTCGTCATGCTCAACAACGCCCTGTCGCAGACGGGCTGGGCGGGCGAACCGCTCACGGACACAGGCTGGCGGGCCGTCGTGTTGCAACGCCTGCGGCAACTCGATTGGCGGACCGTCGTCTCCGACGTGCGCCCCTTCCTGATGAACCCTAATGAGGTCGCGCTACTCGCCCTAGACAACTTCGACAGGCTGCTGAAATAGTTCAATACGGGTGGGCGCGAGCCGGATGGAGTGACGCGGACGAACGCTTCTTTCCGTGTCTATCCGTTCCATCGGTGTCCATCCGTGTTGAATTACTTACGCCACTCGCCACTCGCCGCTCGCCCCCCTCGTGTGCTATTATGTCCCCGCCCGCCGTTCCAGCGGGCGGGGTGACCATGGCCGACCGCAGGCAACTTGAGCAGGCCATCGCCGTGCAGGAAAGCCTGCGCGGCGCAATCGACGACGCTGTTCTCGACGCGACCCTCGACGCGCTGCGCCGGCAGCTGGCCGCCCTCGACCCGCCCCCGGCGGCCGAGCCGCGCCGACTGCTGGCGACCGTCCTCTTTATCGACCTGGCCGGTCACACCGGCCTCATCCAGGGCCTCGACCCCGAAGAGATCGTCGAGATCATCGACCGCGCGCTGAAACGGCTGGCCGAGCCGGTGACGCGCTATGGCGGCCGTATCGTTCGCTTCCAGGGCGACGGCTTCAAGGCCGTCTTTGGCTTGCCCACCGCTCAGGAGAACGACCCCGACAACGCCGTCTTCGCCGGTCTGGAGATCACCGACCTGGCCGCTCGGATCGCCGGCGAACTGGCGGCCGAGCGCAACCTGCCCGGCTTCAACGCCCGCGTCGGCCTCGACACCGGCGTCGTCCTCGTCGGCGAGGGGGCCGAGGCCGAGGACTCCGTCACCGGGCTGCCGGTCAATCTGGCCGCCCGGCTGGAGAGCGCCGCGCCGCCCGGCGGCGTCCTCATCTCCCACCACACCTACCAGCACGTCCGCGGTGTCTTCGACATGGAGCCGCTGCCGCCCATCGAGGCCAAGGGCTTCCCGGAGCCCGTGCCGGTCTACCGCGTCCTGCGGCCGAAGCCACGCTCGTTCCGCACTCGCCGCCGCGGCGTCGAGGGCATCGAGACGCGCATGGTCGGCCGCGACCGCGAGCTGCGGCTGCTCCAGGGGCTTTTCGACGACGTCGTCCGCGAGCGGGAAGAGCGCGTGGCCGTCATCGTCGGCGAGGCCGGGCTGGGCAAGTCGCGCCTGCTTTACGAATTCGAGAACTGGGGCGACCTGCAACCGGTCAACGTCCAACTCTACCGCGGCCGCGCCCGGCTGGAGACGCGCGGCGTGGCCTATGGCCTGTTGCGCGACGTGTTCGTCTTCCGCTGCGCCATCCTCGACGACGACCCCGCGCCCGTCGTGCGCGAGAAGCTCGTCGCCGGGTTCCACGCCGCGCTGGGCGAGGGCGAGATGGTGGAGGCGCAAGCCCATGTCGTCGGCCACCTGCTCGGCTACGACTTCCAGGCCAGCCGCCACGTTGCCCCGCTGCTGGGCAACGCCGCCCAACTGCGCAACCAGGCGCTCTACTACCTGACCGAGTACTTCCGCGCCGTCACGCGGCGCGACCCGGCGGTGCTGCTGCTCGAAGACCTGCACTGGGCCGACGACAGCTCGCTCGACGCCGTCCGGCTGCTGGCCGTGGCGCTCCAGGAGCGGCCGCTGCTCGTCGTCGGCGCGACGCGACCCGCGCTCTATGAGCGCCACCCGCGCTGGCTGGAGGACCTGCCCGCCTTCCGCCGCGTCGACCTGACCCAACTGAGCGGCGACGACGCCGGCCGGCTGGTCGACGACATCCTGAGCCGCGTCCCCGACCTGCCGCCCGCCCTGCGCGACCTGATCGTCAGCCGCGCCGAGGGCAACCCGTTTTACGTCGAGGAGTTGATCAAGGTGCTGATTGAGCAGGGCGTGATCGAGCGCCCGGAGGAAGGGGCCAGGGAAGAACACTCCTCCCTAGCCCCTGGCCCCTATTCCCTCGCCCCTATCTGGCGCATCCACCTCGACCGCCTCACCGACGCCATGCTGCCGGCGACCCTGACGGGCATCCTGCAGGCCCGCCTCGACGCGCTGCCCGTGGCGGAGAAGGACGCCCTGCAACGCGCTTCGGTCGTCGGCCGCCTGTTCTGGGACGAGGCCGTGGCCTACATCGCCGAGGACGCCGGGCCGGCCGACGACCTGTGGCCTAACCTGCGCCGTCGCGAGATCATCTATCCGCGCGAGGGCAGCGCCTTCGAGGGCGCGCGCGAATACCTGTTCAAGCACGCCTTGCTGCGCGACGTGGCCTACGAGAGCGTCCTGCGGCGGCGGCGGCGGGCCTACCACCGCCGCGCCGCGGAGTGGCTGATCCGGGCCAGCGGCGATCGGGTGGACGAGTACGCCGAGTTGATCGCCGGACACTTCGCCCAGGCCGAGGACGCTGCGGCCGAGGCTGAGTGGCAGGCCCGCGCCGGGCGACAGGCGGCGGCCCGCTACGCCACCGGCGAGGCGCTGCGCGCCTTCAATCGCGCGCTGGAGCTGACGCCGGCCGATGATCTGGCGGCGCGCTACGACCTGCTAAGCCAGCGCCGGCAGATCTACCATCTGCTGGGCGAACGCGCCGCCGAAGCCGCTGATCTCGCCGCGCTCGGCGAACTGGCCGCGGCGCTGCAAGACCCGACTCGCGCCGCCGAGGTTGCCACCAACCGCGCGCGCTACTTGCTGGCCACCGGCGCCTATGAGCCGGCCATCGAACAGGCGTCGGCCGCGCTGGCGCTGGCCGAGCGCGCCGGCGACGCAGAACTGCTCGCCCGCGCCCGCGCCTATGCCGGCAACGCGCTCATGTTCCTGGGTGACTACGACGCGGCGCGAACCCATCTGCTGGCGGCCGTCGAAACCGCGCGCGCCGTGGGGGCCAAGCGCGTCCAACTGGAGGCCACGCGCATCCTGGGCATTGCCACCGAAGAGCAGGGCGACCTCGACGCCGCGCCGCGCTATCACGAGGAGGCGCTGGTCCTGGCGCGGGAGATCGGCGATCGGGTGAACGAGCGCCGCGCGCTCAATAGCCTGGGGGTGGTGGCCCAGGGGCGCGGCGATTATGACCGGGCCATGGCCTACTTCGAGGAGTCGCTGGCTATCGCGCGGGCCATCGGCGACCGCGTGGGCGCCGGCACGGTGCTTGGCAATATGGGCGTCCAGGCCAACAACCTGGGCGACTATGACAGCGCCCGGGGGTTTTTCGAGGAGTCGCTGCAACTGGCCCGCGAGACGGACGACCAGACCGGTGTCGCCATCAATCTGCTCAACCTGGCGGGCGTGCGCAACCACACGGGCGACCACCAGGGGGCGCTGGCCCTCTATGAGGAGGCGCGCGCCCCGACCGAGGCGTCGGGCGACCGGCCGCTCCTGGGCTACGTGATCAACGGCGTCGGCCGCGCCCTGCTCGACAACGGCCGGACAGCCGAGGCCATTGCCGCCCTGCGCGAGGCGCTTGACTTGCGCCTTGACCTGGGCCAGGCGCACCTCGTCGCCGAAAGCCAGGCTTTTCTGGGCGAGGCGCTGGCCGCCGGCGGCGACATGGCGGCGGCCATGGCCGAGATCGAGGCGGTGCTCGTCTACATTGACAGCCATCGGCTGGAGGACGTTGAGGACGAGATGCGCGTCCTGCTGTCGGTCTATCGGGTGTTGCGCGCCACCGGCGACCCGCGCGCTACGGCGGTGCTGACCCGCGCCTACAACGCCCTGGCGATGGCCGCGGCGCGTCTGGACGAACCGGCGCGGTCGGCCTACCTGCGCAACGTGGCTGTGAACCGGGAGATTGTGGAGGAGTGGGGGAGGGGTGAGAAGTAAGAAGTAAGAAGTAATCAGTAGGTCAGTAGGTCAGTTGTCAGTGGTCAGTGATTACTTGGTCGTTTGTCGCTGACCTTTGATCGTTGACAAGGGCGGGCCAACGGACGATAATGTGACCGTAGTCATGACTATGGTCACGTAATGGCCTGGCGGGTGAGGTGGAACGATGGAACGAACGATCTCCAAGAGCAAGTTGAAGGCGACGATGCTGGAAGTCTTTCGCGAATTGGAGGCGACGGGCGGCGAGTTGGTCGTCACGGAGCGCGGCCGTCCGGTGCTCAAGGTCATCCCGTTGCGCCAGAAGCGAAGTGTGAAAGAGATCTTTGGCGACGTTCAGGGGCAAGTTGTCTATTTTGAGGACATCAACGCGCCGACGATCGACGAATGGAGCGAGGTTTGATGCTCGTCCTGGATACGTCCGCTCTCTTCTACTGGACTCTAGACCCTGATCAATTGACGGAAGTCGCCGAACGATCAATTGATGAAGCGGATCGGCTGGTGGTTAGCTCGATCTCGATTTGGGAAATCGCTCTGAAAGTGAAGCGCGGCGCGCTGCAAATTGCGATTCCGACCGAGAGATACGTCGAACGGTTGCGGCAGATCGAGCATTTGGAAATCGTCCCCGTTGACACAGGCAACTGGCTGGACAGCGTTTCGCTCGACTGGAGCCATCGCGATCCGGCCGACCGCGTTATCGTCGCTTTGGCGCGCCAGCTGGCTTGCCCGCTGGTCACGAGCGATCGGGCCATCAGCGCCTTCTACCGGCCGACCATCTGGTAGCCCTGATTAGCGCGGCGGGCTTGTGCCCACTATCATTGGCCCATGACCACGCCCACAATCGCCCCTTACGGCTCCTGGCAATCGCCCATCACGACCGACCTGCTGCTTGGCGGCAGTATCTTTCTCGACGCGCCGCGCTGCGACGGCGACGACGTCTACTGGATCGAAGTCCGGCCGCTGGAGCGCGGCCGTAGCGTCATCGTCCGCCTGACGCCCGACGGCCGCCGCGAGGACGTCACCCCCCCGGACTTCAACGCCCGCACCCGGGCCCACGAGTACGGCGGCGGCGACTACACCGTTCACGACGGCGTGGTCTACTTCGCCAACTACAGCGACCAGCGCGTCTACCGTCAGCGGCCCGGCGAAGCGCCCGAACCGCTGACGCCCGAAGCGGAGTTGCGTTACGCCGACCTGATCGTCGACGCCCGTCGCAACCGGCTCATCTGCGTTCGCGAAGACCACCGGACGGGCGGCGAGCCGGCCAACACCCTTGTCGCCATCCCGCTCGACGGCGGCGAGCAGGCGGTGCTGGCCGAGGGCCACGACTTCTACGCCACGCCGCGCCTCAGCCCGGACGGCCGCGCGCTGGTCTGGCTGACGTGGGATCATCCCAACATGCCCTGGGACGGTACGGAGTTGTGGCTGGCCGAGATCCCTGCCGACGGAACCCTGGCCGCGCCGCGCGTCGTCGCCGGCAGTCGCCAGGAGTCCATCTTCCAGCCGGAATGGTCGCCCGACGGCCGGCTCTATTTCGTCTCCGAGCGCACCGGCTGGTGGAACCTCTATCGGCTGGGCAATGGTAGAGACGTTCCGCCGGAACGTCTCTACCCGATGGAGGCCGAGTTCGGCTTGCCGCAGTGGGTCTTCGGCATGTCCACCTACGCCTTCGTCGACGCCGACACGATCCTCTGCACCTACACAAGCGGCGGTCAACGGCACATGGCCCGGCTCGACCTGCGGCGCGATGCGCCCGCCGAACGCCTGTACAGGCTGGACGTGCCGCTGCGGGGGGCGGCGGTGGCGTCCTGCGGTAACGGCGTCCTCTACGTCGGCGCATCGCCGACCGAGGCGGACGCCGTCATCCGCCTGGCCCCGTCCGGCGACTACGACGTCCTGCAACGCTCGGCCGAGTTCGACATGGATGCCGGCTACATCAGCGTTGCCGAGCCGGTGGAGTTCCCGACGGCCAACGGGCTGACGGCCCACGGTTACTTCTATGCGCCGCGCAACCGCGACTGGGCCGCGCCGGAGGGGGAGTTGCCGCCGCTGATCGTCACCAGCCACGGCGGCCCGACTTCAGCCACGGACGACGACCTGAGCCTTGCCCGCCAGTTCTGGACGAGCCGCGGCTTCGCCATCCTCGATGTCAACTACGGCGGC
>CAZSOD010000143.1:0-8642 GCA_964608255.1 uncultured Ardenticatenaceae bacterium | reverse complement strand
ACTGACCTACTGGCTCACTGACCTACTGACAACTATCAACTACTGAATATTGTACGTCACCTGCACCTGCACCTGGTAGCTGAGCTGCCCGGGGGAGATGCCGGGGGCGGAAGCGGCCTGTTCCATCGCCACCCCGCCGCCGCCCATGCCGAGCGGCATGACCGGCTGGCCCACGACCTCGCTGATGACCTTCACCTGGCCCAGCGTCACGTTGCCCAGTTCGGCCAGCGACGCGGCGCGCTTGGCGGCGTCTTCCATCGCCTTGGCGCGGGCTTCGGCTTCCAGCGCGGCCGGATCGGCCACGGAGAAGTTGACGCCGTAGATAGCGTTGGCCCCGGCCTCGGTCACCGCGCCCAGCACGTCGCCCACCAGCGAGATGTCGCGAATCTTGACGTTCACCTGGTTGCTGACGCGATACCCGGCGATCCCTTCCGGCCCCTTGTCGCCGTAGATCTGCTCGGCGTAGAGGGAATAGTTGGTCGTCTGGACGTCCTCGTCGGCGATGCCGGCGGCGGCCAGTGCGGCCATGACGTTATCGAGCGTCGTCTGGTTCTGCGCCGTTGCCTCGGCGACCGTCGGGGCAAAGCTATCGACGCCGACGACGACGGTCGCCTGGTCGGGCTGGCCGTAGGCGGTGCCCTGGCCGACGACGGTGATGCCGCCGGTGTTAACGACTTCGCCGACCTGCTGGCCGGGAGCGGCCGTCTGCGCCGGGGTGGCCGCATTGCACGCCGCCAGCGCCAGCCCCATCAACAGTACGAACAAGACGGTGATCAAACTCTTCTTGTTATTCATCTCATAACTCCTTTGGATTCTGTTCGAACCTGTGACATAGACGCCGGCCTTGGCGAATTGGTTCCCGTTGCCCGACGAAATGGTGGATAATAGGCGACCGATGAGCGACGATATGCCGCCCGCCCCCGACAATATCATCCTGACCGGCTTCATGGGCACGGGCAAGACGACGGCCGGACGACGGCTGGCGGAACGCCTGGGCCGCTCGTTCGTCGACACCGATGAGGTCATCGTCGCCCGCGCCGGCAAGTCCATTGCCGATCTTTTCCGCGACGCGGGCGAGGCGCGCTTCCGGGAGATGGAAGCGGACGTGGCCGGGGAACTGGCGGCGCGGCGCGGGCTCGTCATCGCCACCGGCGGCCGGCTGATGCTCGACCCCGATAATGCCCTGACGCTCGGCCAGACCGGCCCGGTCTTCTGCCTGACCGCTGCGCCGGAGGAGATTCTGGCCCGCGTGGCCGCCGAAGACGCCAAGCGGCCGCTGCTCGACGTGCCCGATGCCGAGCGCCGCGTCCGGCTGCTGCTCCAGCAGCGCGCTCCCGCTTACGCCCGCTTCCGCGAGATCAGCACGGATGGCAAAACGGCCGAGCAGGTCGCCGAGGAGATGTCCAAAGCCCTGGGCGGTGGTCTGCGCGATACGCTACCCGTCCGCCACCCGACAGGCGGCTATGACGTGGTTGTGGGCGAAGGGCTGCTGGGCAAGGCGCTGGCCATCGCCGGGGTTAGCGGCCCGGCTATCGTCATCACCGACAACGAGGTCGGCCCGCGCCACGCAGCCAAGTTGGGTGACTGGCCCGTGCTGACCATGCCCGCCGGCGAGCGCCACAAGACACTCGACACCGTGCGGGCGCTCTACGAGGGTCTGCTGGCCGCCGGACTGGACCGTCAGGGAACTATCGTTGCCCTGGGCGGCGGCGTCGTTGGCGACGTGGCCGGCTTCGTTGCCGCCAGCTACTTGCGCGGGGTGGACTTGGTCCTCTGCCCGACAAGCCTGCTGGCGATGGTCGACGCCAGCATCGGCGGCAAGACCGGTGTCGACCTGCCGCAGGGCAAGAACCTGGTCGGCGCGTTCAAGCAGCCACGCGCGGTGGTGGCCGATGTGGCGACACTGGTGACCTTACCGGCGGCGGAGTTCACCGCCGGACTGGCCGAGGTCGCCAAGCACGGACTGATCGCCGACCCCTTGCTGTGGCAGCGGCTGATGATGGAAGAGTGGCACATCGATCCGCGGCATCTGGCGAGCGACCGCCTGCTGCGCGCCGACTTGCAGTCGCTGCTCGTCCGCGCCATTCGGGTGAAACGCGACGTGATCGAGGAGGACCCGTTTGAGGTGGGGCGGCGGGCAGTGCTGAACCTGGGCCACACCTTCGCCCACGCCATCGAGCAGGTATCGGGCTACGCCGTTCGCCACGGGGACGCGGTGGCGATGGGACTGGTCGCCGCGGCGCGGCTGTCGGCCGCGCTGGAGGAATGCGGTCCGTCGCTGCCCCGGCTGGTGGAGGCGGTCCTGGCCCGGCTTGGCCTGCCCACCCACATCCCGCCCGCACTCGACCCGGCGGCGCTCTATGCCGCAATGGGCAGCGACAAGAAGAAGGAGGCCGGCCGCCTGCGGTTCATCCTGCTTCACGACATCGGCGACGTGTTTGTCCGCGCCGACGTGCCCCCGGGCGCGGTGTTGGAGGTATTGGAGGCGTGCCGGGTGTAAGAAGTGGTCAGTTTTCAGTTTTCAGTTTTCAGTTGGCAGTAGGTCTTCTACAATGGTGGTAGCTTCTTACTGAACACTGAACCCTGAACACTGACATGCGCATTCTAGTCCTACACGGACCGAACCTGAACCTGCTGGGCCAACGCGAGCCCGAGGTCTACGGCCGCTGGACGCTGGCCGAAATCAACGAGGCGTTGGTCGAACAGGCCACCAAGACCGGCACGCAACTGCGGATCATGCAGTCGAACCACGAAGGCGTGCTGATCGACGCCATCCACGAGGCGCGCGAGTGGGCCCACGGCATCCTGATCAACCCCGGCGCGCTGACCCACTACAGCTACGCCTTGCGCGACGCCCTCGCGGGCGCGGCCTTGCCAGCGGTGGAAGTTCACCTGTCCAACATCCACGCCCGTGAGGCGTTCCGCCACACGTCGGTCATCGCCCCGGTGTGCATCGGGCAGATCAGCGGTTTTGGCTACCGGAGCTACCGGCTTGGGCTGGCAGCGCTGCTCGATCACCTACTGGAGGCGTGAGCTTCTTCGTTTTCTCGCAAAAGAAAAGACCGGGTGATGAACCCGGTCTTATTCTTTATCCCGTATGGCGATGTAGTCGATGATGCTGGGTGACGCGTTGGCTGCTTGAGTTGAGCGATGTAAGCGGCGATGGTGGCTATGACGTGGCTGCGATGTTGCGCGATGTAGGCGGCGATGAGGCTGAGATGGGACAACGGCAACTCAACTGGGCTTTCATGTAGGCTTCGTTGCGGCAGCGATGAAATAACTCGGCAGCGGCGCAATGGCGGCATTGGGGCTATGAAGTTGTTTCGGTGCCGGCGGCGATGGTGCGATGATGCTCTGCTTTTTGCGCCGCGTCATTCCTACGGGATACATTGATACTATACAATACATTTGTTACGCCGTCCATTACAATTTCACGTCAATTGATCCCCGACATTTTACTCATAGACCCATTCTTCGAACAGAGGCCCCAGGTCACAGTCACAGTGGGCCTCGGCCATCTCACGGAAGGCGGCCGTGGTGCTGCTGGCCCAGCGAAATTGGGCCACATACTCGCGCATGAAGCTGTCGAACGCCTCGCGCCCCATGGCCTTCTCTAGCTCGCGAACAAAGATTGGCCCGCGGCCGTAAACGATCGCGCCATACTCTGCTTCTTCATAGGCGGCGACGGGCAGCCCGATAGGCACCTCTTCCCGGTCGACGCGCTCCCAGCGGTCGACAAAGTTGGCGAAGAACTGATCGGCCACCGCCTGGCCATAGCGATCGACGTAGTAGCGATACGTCTCGTAGCTGACAACCGACTCGTCGAGCCACGGCTCATCGAGCTGGTCGTTGCCGACGAGGTTGTAGAACCATTGGTGGCCGACCTCATGGGCGGTGGTCGATTCAAGGATGGCGCTGTAAGGGATGCCGGCCTGCGTCGTCGCCTCGGTGTCGTACATGCGCAACGTGCCGACGATGACGCCGGGGTACTCAATGCCCAGCGCTGACGTGGGTGTGGTCACGATGTCGAGTTCTGTGTAGGGATAAGGCGACAGGCGCGCGCTAAAGTCCTTTAGCGCCTCGGCGGCCACGGAGAGAGCCAGGTTCGCGCCGGGTTCCAAATCGGCCGGCGCGTAGCTGGCGATGGTCGTCTCGCCAACGCGCTGGCTGACCACGATGAAGTCCCCGGCCGCAAGATAGAAGTCGCGCGCCGGCCCAACGGCGAACGTGATCGTCTGCCTGCTGCCGCTTTCCTGCGCCTCGAAGCCAATTCCCGAACCAACCAGCTTCACCGCCTGAGGCGCGGTCACGCGGACCATGTAGTAGCCGGGATCGCTGTAGGTCAGATCGCCCTGGATATCGGCCTCGGCCGTGTTCCAGCCGGTGGCGTCATAGACCGACACCTGCGGGTAGAAGTGGGCCAGCGCCAGAATGCCCTCGTAGGCCGCCAGCACGCCGTAGTTGCGGCCGATCTCCGTCGCTACGTCGGTGCGGAAGTCCAGGCTGATGGCCGCCGTCTCGCCCCGCGGCAGCGCGGCGGGCAGGGCCACGCGCAGGAGGCTGCGGCTCCGGCCGGAAATCTCCGTCGCCACCGTCGCGCCATCGACCGCCACGCCGGATACCTCGATGGCGCTGTCGAGCAGGTTGGGGTAGAGGTGGAAGTACACCTCGTTCAGGGGGACGTCCTCCTGATTGGTGTAATAGACGATCTCGCGCCCGGTGACGACGCTCAGGTTGTCGTCGATGGTGACGTCGAGGTGGTAGACAGGGGCGTCAGGCACATCGTCGGCCGCGGGATCGACCAGCCCGGCGGCATAGGGCGCGCGGTCGTCCCAGGCAACGTCGAAGAGTGGCACAGCGCCGCCGGCTCCGGGCGCGGTGGTCGGCGCCGTGCCGGGCACGGACTCGACCGGCGCGTCCAGAGTAGGTTCGGCCGGTTCGGTCGGCGCGGCCGGCGGGCGGACGGTCGGCTCGACAACCGGCGGTGGGGCGGTTGGCGTGGGTTGGGCCGCGCCAGGCCGGCAAGCGATTAGCAGAAGCAGGGTTATCAGCGCGGGAGCGAGCGAGCGTTTCATAACCGCTCGATTGTGCGGCCGACCCCCGCCAAACGCAATAAAGCGGCGTGAAGGCTCATTCAGAGAGCCATTCAACACGGATAGGTACGATCAGGCGGATAAACGTGGAAAAGACGGATGGAAGCGTGGCTCCATCCGTCTTTTCCCTGAATTACGTGCGAATCCGTGTTGAATGACGCGTTTACGGCAGCCAGGATTGCCAGGTGGACTGGTTAGCGTCGAGCCAGGCGCGGGCCGCTTCCTCGGCGCTCTTGCCGTCCAGTTCGACGGCGGCGACCATCTGAATCTGGTCCTCGGTCGAGTAGTTCATGTTCTTCAGCAGCGTGTAGGCGTCGGGCGCGGCGTCCTTCAGGCCGGACCAGAAGATCTTGAACAACTCGTCGCCGGGGTAGTCGCAGGCCACGCCGCCGGAGTCGGCTTGCGCGTAGCACTCATCGCTGTACGCGGGCAACTCGACTTCGGTCAGGTCGTACTTGGCATGGATGGAATGGGGCGTCCAGAAGTAAAAGAGGATGGGCTCCTGGCGGCTGTAGGCGGAATCGAGCGCGGCCAGAATGGCCTGCTCTGAGCCGGCATTGACGACCTGGAATGGCAACTCCAGATTCTTGATGATATCGGCGTCGTACTGCACCCAACTCGGGTCGCCGGCGAGAAACTGGCCGTTGTCGCCCGTCTCGGCCGTCGCGTACTCGGCGGCCACGGCCGGATCCTTGAAGCCCTCCCACGTCGCCAGCGCCGGATTCTGCGCGATCATGTACGATGGCGTGTACCAGCCGATTTTACCGATCGGGCCGAGCAGGCCGCCGTTCTCGACGACGCCCTGGCTGTCGATGTACTGGGCGACGTTCTCGGCATGGCCCGATGGCCACACCTCTAGGCTGGCATCCAGGTCGCCGGTCGCCAGCGAGGCCCACTGGGCGTTTTCGTCGATCGTCACGATCTCGACCGGATAGCCGAGTTGCTCCTCCAGCAGAATCTTGGCCACGTTGGCGTTGATCATCGAGGCCGACCAGGGGTTCTCGGCCAGCTTGATGGTCATCTTCTCGCCCTCGGCCGCCGCGCCGTTGTCGGCCGGTTCCTCGGCCGCCGTATCGGCGGTTGCCGCCCCGGTGTCCGCCGCCGGTTCGGCCGCTCCTCCGCCGCCACAAGCGGCCAGCAGCAGCGCCAGCGCCAACGACAGCAGCGTCAAAACCCATAGCGATCGACGTTTCATATGCGTTCTCTCCTCTGAACTTGTCAAGGTGGGGTTGAGCCCGCACAGTGTAGCATTTGGGCGGTTGCGAATCAATAGCCCGCCAGAGAGCAGAGCGGCGCAACCTGCGACCCGCAGCGCGCTACGTCGCTTGCCCTCACTCGTGGTATACTAACCCCCACATAGGAACATTTGAGCGATGGCAAGCAGCAAGAACAACGGCAAGTCCGGCTCGCGCAGGGTCAGCGCTGCCAGCAAGAGCAAGACAAGCGCGCGCAAGCCAGCGGCCAAAAAGCCGGCGAGAAAACCGAAAAGTAGCCCCAAGAAGGCCGCGCCCGAACCGCGCTTGAACGACGGCCAGCGCACCTTGTTGCTGGGCGTTCTCATCCTGTTCCTGACCGCCGTCCTGACCCTTAGCCTGATCTCGCCCAACCAGGGGCAGTTCACGCGCTGGCTTTCCCACCTGGCGGCGCTGGCTGTTGGCGTCGGCCGCTTCGCCCTGCCGATCATCAGCGGAGCCATCGGCGGCTACCTCGTCCTGCGCGGTATGGAGCAGGAGCCGGACGTGCCCTTCCCCCGCATCGTGGGCTTCGGCATCGTCCTCCTCGTCTTTTTGGCCTTTGCCTCGCTGATCGCCTTTCAGCGCGACGCGACTTTCGCCGACCTCTACGCCGTGGCCGCGGCGGGCAAGGGCGGCGGTTATCTCGGCGCGGTCATCGGCGCGGCTCTGGCGCAACTGCTGGGCACGCTGGGCACGCTCATCACCCTGATTGTCGTTGGCGCGGCCGGGGCGGTGCTGCTGTCGGGTTTGACGCGCGAACAGGTGGCCAGCTGGTTCGAGCGCGAGCCGCGGCCATCCACCGGCGCGGAGCCGGCGGGCGCGGAGCGGGCGATCCGCATCAATCCGGAGCGGCGACAGACCACAGACCACAGACCACAGACGGGCGTATCGCCTGTCGCCCAACCGCCAGCGACCGGCCGCCGACCACCCGCGGAACAGCCGCCGTTGCCGCTGGGGCCGGCGGTGGCGTTGAAGCCAGACAAGTCCCCGGCGCGGGAAAAGCCCAGGAAGGGCGGCAAGGACGGCGAGGCCGTCCCCGCGCCCGTCTTCGACGCCGCACCGCGCCGCGAGACCGGCGGCGAAAGCAACCCGATCTGGACGCTGCCGCGCGTGGCCGACGTGCTGGAATCGGGCACGGACGTAGATGTGAACAGCGCGTCCATCCGCGAACGGGTCGAGGTCATCGAGCACACGCTCGACAGCTTCGGCGCGCCGGCGACGGTGGTGGAGATTAACCAGGGCCCGACCATTACCCAGTTCGGCGTCGAGCCTAACTACGTCGTCCTGCGCGGCGGCAAGCGGACGAAGGTCAAGGTGGGCAAGATCGCCAGCCTGGCCGACGACCTGGCGCTGGCCCTGGCGGCGCGCTCCATCCGCATCCAGGCTCCCGTGCCGGGCAAGGGCTACGTCGGCATCGAGGTGCCCAATAGCGCCAAGGCGCTCGTCTCGCTGCGCGACGTGATGGAGTCGGACGAGTACGGCAAGATGAAGTCGCCGCTGCGCATTGGCCTGGGGCAGAACGTGGCCGGGCAGCCCATTGGCGCCGACCTGGCGGCCATGCCCCACCTGCTCATCGCCGGCACCACCGGCTCCGGCAAGTCCGTCTGCGTCAACGGCCTCATCGCCTGCTTGCTGCTCCAGAACACGCCCGATGACCTGCGGCTGGTCATGGTCGACCCCAAGCGCGTCGAGTTGACCGGCTACAACGGCATCCCCCATCTGGCCGCGCCGGTCGTGGTGGACATGGACCGGGTCATCGGCACGCTCCAGTGGGCGCTGCGCGAGATGGACAACCGCTACAAGCTCTTCGCGGGGATCGGGGCGCGCAACATCACCGAGTACAACAAAAAGGTGCGCCGCGACCCGAACGGAACGAAGCTGCCCTACATCGTGATCGTCATCGACGAGCTGGCCGACTTGATGATGCTGGCTCCGGAAGACACGGAGCGGAGCATCACCCGGCTGGCGCAGATGGCCCGCGCCACGGGCATCCACATGGTGATCGCCACACAGCGGCCGTCGGTCGACGTGGTGACCGGCCTGATCAAGGCCAACTTCCCGGCGCGCATCGCCTTCGCCGTGGCCAGCAGCACCGACAGCCGGGTCATCCTGGACACCACGGGCGCGGAGCGGCTGCTGGGCCAGGGCGACATGCTCTTCCAAAGCCCGGACGCGGCCGCACCGGTGCGCCTGCAAGGTTGCTTCGTCAGCGACGGGGAGTTGCAGAAGCTGATTAGCTACTGGCAGACGGCGCGCCGGACGGCGTTCATCGCCGCGCCGGGCAGCGCCCCCGCCGGGGCCGGTTCGCCGAGCC
>CAZSOD010000142.1:0-8684 GCA_964608255.1 uncultured Ardenticatenaceae bacterium | reverse complement strand
CACGTCGGCCTGTCAAGCCGAAGATCGCGGGTTCGATCCCCGTCGCTCCCGTAGCTCCAATACTCGAAGAGGGCGTAAAAGCCAGGTTGTGGCTGAACGCCCTCGATTTTTTCGCCCCGTATGTGAACGGTGGAAAGTATGGTTTGCAGTAGTGCCTTTTGTTCTAGAACGGTTGAGGTCTCCCACAGGGTGGGGAATCGGGTGACCAGCCGAACGGCTTCCAGGATAGCTCCGCTCTGGCCACTGGTCAAACGCACAGCATCGCGTCGATAGGCCAACTCCTCTTCATCAAACTTGGTGCGCTTGATCTTGCCTGCCAGGTAGAGTTCGACCACGCGCTCGTAGCGCGCCCGCAACTCGGCCTCCTGCATCTCGATCGCAGCGACTTCGCAATGGGGAAATGCCTGGGCCAGGACCTGCTCCCGACCCTCCTCGGGAATACGCACACTCTGCACGAGCTGCACCAGCGCATGCTCCAGTGGGTCAGCCTTCACCATTGGCTGTCGGCACGGCTGCTTCTTCTGCAGGCGGTTTACGCACTGATAAAACCGCACCTTCTTGGCGCCGGTCTGGCCCCGCATCTGGCTGCCGCATTGACCACAGCGTAGGATGCCGGTGAGTAGAAATGCGCGCGCCATTGCCTTGCTCGTCGTATTCTGGCTCTGTGGGTTGGTGCCTCGCAGTCGGCGCACGCGTTGCGCCTGTGCAAACGACTCTTCGTCGATGATGGCCGGATGATTGCCTGGCAGAGCATCGCCCTTGTAGGTGATGACGCCTGTGTAGACGACGTGCTGGAGCATGCTGCGGATCGTGTCTTTGCCGTAGGGGCCTGGTGGGAACCCACTGCCCTGGCCGCGCCCGCGTGAGCGAAAGTGCACGACCGTGCCATCCGGCAGCACGTGCTCGTAGCTGTTGATGCGCTCGGCGATATCAGCGTCAGAGTGGTCGCCGCAAACGTACCATTCGAACATCTTGCGCACGGCGATGCTGTCGAGTGGGTGAGGCGCTAGGTTGCGGCCGTCGCCGATGTTCTCGCGTCCCACGTTGGGGCAGTAGCCGGGCCCGTTGTAGTCGTTACAGCTCGAGCAATTGCCCAAACAATAGCCGTTGGGGATGGATCCGTTCCACATCCCCTTGCGTACGCGCTGTTTCTTGCCCTTCATTGTCTCATCGCGTAGCATATCAAGGAAGATCTCGGCGATGGTGGCGAGGATGACGAGGGCCAGCTTACCCCAGGGCGAGGTGAAGTCGATGTTCTCACGCACCGAAAGAAAGCTGACGTTGGCTTCGTTGAGCCGGCTAAGCGCACTGAGGAAACCGGCCAAGTCGCGAAAGAAGCGGTCGACTTTGTGCACAATCACTACCTCAAACAGACCCGCCTCGGCGTCCCGCAGCAACCGAACCAGGCCAGGGCGGTCAGCCAGGCTGCCGGACATGCCTTCGTCGGCATAGGTAGCAATGATGTCCCACCCTTTCACATTGGCGAAGGCATAGATGTCCTGGGTCTGGGCTTCGAGGGAGTGGCCCTCTTCGACCTGGCCGGGCGTGGAGACACGGATGTAGGCAGCAGCGCGCATGAACTGGCAAGGAATAGTGGGATCGAAAAAAGAATACTGAAATGCTAATGCAATACTGACCAACTGTCAAGAAATATGCGTCATAATTGACCATTTGGACAGCAAAGCTTCGCAGATACTGACCAATTGGTCAGTAATTCTGATATATGGGAAAAGGTATAGATGGAGTCTAAGAGCGGGAAAAGAAACGGTTTCATCGGGGCTCTTCCTCTGTTCTTGCCGGTGCAATGAAGCGACGAAAGGCATAGCCGGTCAGCCCCTGATCTTTCACGACCAGGTAGCGAAAGACCAGCAAACTCAATAACCTCCGCTCCACGTCGGTGGCCGCTGCCCACAACGTCGCTATGCTGCCTAGGAGCGACTCCGCCTGCGGCGCATTTGCCTGCTGATCGGGCGTGAGTTCGGCGATGGCCTTGCGCAGGCCGGTCAGTCTGGTCTGGAACTCCTCCCAGGCAATGGTTCCGACTTCATACAGCTGGGTGTAGCGCTGCATGGAGTTGATCAGTTTGCGCCGGCGGTAGTCGATGACCTCCACATCATCCTGGTAGAAACAATGGGCCAGGATATCAGGTCGCAGCTGCGCAGGCACGGCCAGACGCTGCAAAAGGGCGACAACCTCATCCTCGACAGAGTCAGCCTGCACCAGGGGCTGCTCGCATTCCTGGCCGTTGGTCAGACGATGGCGTTCGGCGCGTTGTGAGCACTGGTAGTAGCGGACACCGCCGTTGGCGCTTGTGCCTCGCATCGGGCCGCCGCAGCGCCCACAACGCAGCAGACCGCTCAGCGGGTAGATGCGCCGGGATTCGCCCTGACGGCGGGAATTGGTGCCGATGCTGCTGCGCAGGCGCTGCACCTGCTCGAACAGTTCACGAGAGATAATGGCAGGATGGGTGCCGGTATTCTCTTCCACCCAAATCGGGGTGTGCGGCTGCTTTGGTCCCGGTTCGTGAGTATAGGTGACAGAGCCGGCGTAGAAGGGGCGTTGCAACAGATATCGTACGAAGTCCTTGTAGGGCGGCCGGTAGCCATGCGGCGGTCTCGGGCTCTGTGCGGGCAGGGGAATTTCCTCCTTGGGGGGTCGCTTGCAGGGCACCCGCAGGCGCCGCACCGATCCGTCAGCCACCGCTACTTCATGCTGCGCGAGCATTTCGGCGGTGTCGTGATCGGAGAAGTCGCCGGTGGCGTAGGTCTCGAAGGCGAGACGCACGCCGTCCGATTCGATGGGGTGGAGGATCAGGTCGGCGCCGTTGCCGAGGTCGGGCCGGCCGAAGTTGGGACAGTAGTCGGAGCCGTTGGGGTGGGTGCAATTGGAGCAGAGGCCATTGCAGTAGCCGAAGGGGATCGAGCCGTTCCATAGCCCCAGCTTGAAACGACGATATTTGCCCTCGCGCGTGTTGTGGGCTAGTTGTACGGCATAGAGCTCGGCCAGCATGCCGAGGATGACCATGACCAGTTCGTTGCCCCAACTGTCCTGCCGCCGGGTGTCAATGCCATCATCGATGGAGAGAAAGTCCACGCCACAGGCCTTCAGGGTCTTGATTGCGGAGATGAGCGCCTCCAAATTGCGAAAGAAGCGGGAGACGTCGGTGACGACGAGCAGATTGAATCTGCCGGCGCGCGCATCGCGCAAGATGCGATCGACGGTGTTGCGCTGAGCCTTGCGACCGGAGATGCCCGGTTCTTCATACAGGTGGCTGAGCGTGAGGCCATTGCGGGCCGCAAACTCGCGGATGCGTTCGGGCTGTGTAATCATGCTCAGGCCCGTCTCCACCTGCATGATCGTGGAGGTGCGGACCAGACCGACGGCAACCCATTCTTTGTCAGGCGGACGCATCGACATGGGATGGATTCCCCTGGCAGTGCCAGTCCGATTCGTTTTGCAGAAGGCGTCGCAGGATGGCAGCGACGACTTTGACGAATTGCTGCTGGGCTTCATCTTCAGACAGGTGCTTCATATTGAACCTCCGTTGGTGAGAAGAGTCGCAGTGGGACGCGCTGCATGCTGATATGAAACGCTTCCCATGACGGGCTGCGTTTTCGTGACTCTGGCCGGTCTCGCAGTTGGAGTGGCGGTGTTTGGGATGGTCGCATGTGGGGGTTTCACGGGATTGAGCGGCGGTCTTTCTGTATAGATGGAAGGGGAGCAGAAGTGCATGAAAACCGCCTTGACGGGCAAGATTCTTGTGGCCTTCACCCTCCCCCTTGAACGGCTTTGGCAGGCGGAAGCGGCTGGGAAGTCGGCTCAAAAACGGCGTTGACGGGCAAGATTCTTGTTACCCAGGATATACCCCCAGAATGGCTTTCATCTCCCCTGCATGGGGGGCCGCCCCAGACGCTCGTCCAGGTCAGGTCGGACCGGGCGTGCAGAGTCTGAAGGTCGGTGGCTAGACCGTGTGCGGCTGTCTGACGGGCTGTTGTCAGTTTCTGTTCGCGCTGGCGGGGATTCAGGGCGCAGAAGGCGACGAAACCCTGATAGCCCATCTGCAGCTCCCACTTACGACGGAGGCGCGCTTCCTGCACCAACCCGCCCCTGGCCGGCGCTTCGACTTCGACGTAGATGGTCTGGCCGGAGGCGGGATGGGCGACCAGGAGATCAGGCGCCAGCAAGCCATCCAGGTCGGGGCCGACAACGGTCCGGTAGCCGCGCTGGCGGAAGTGATGGGCGGCGAGAAGCACCATGGCCGTGTGCCGGGGTTGGGCGCCGGCCTGGTGTCTGAGCCGCAGCCGCTGCCACTCGGAGATGGCGGCCTGGATGCCCAGCTCATAGAGTAGGTCGCGTCCCTGGGAGGTCAGCTCGACGATGGCGACGGCGACGTGGGCGCGGCGGTCAATCAACTGTGTGTGCTGGCGGATAAGGCCCCGCTCCCCCAGCCGGCGCCAGAGGCGGAGGATGGAGCCGGCCTGGATGGAGGCCACCCTGGGGTCGCGCGCCACCAGCCACTCGGCCAGAGAGAGCCTGGCCGACCAGCCAGTGATGGCCATGAGGGTGAGAGCTTGCAGGTCGCGCGGCCAAGACTTGCCGGCATATCGCCAGAGGGGGGCATAGGCGGCGGGGGGACGGGGGCAGGTTGGGGATATTGAGAAGGGAAGGGAGAGGGGTGAAGGGGACATGGTAGGGACCTGGGAGAAAAAGAAAAGTGGCTACTGCGCGCGCTGGGAGGCGCAGTAGCCACTTCTTGAGGGACACAGTAGCAGAAGAAGTGAGGGCTGTCAATAGGTTTTCCGGGCAAAAACGCACTTTCCTGTAAAGAGCACATTGCGAACCAAACGCAAGTATGGGCGGCCAACCATCCAAAAAGATGGTCCACCGCCCTACTTGCGTAGGGTTTGTCGCACGCTCAGTCATGCGGGGCGCGACTTGCCAGCGACGCCGTTGTCGCCTAAGCTAGGGGGGAGCGTCTTGCCATTCCCCCCTTCCCCGTCACGGAGTTTCTGATGCAGATCCAAGCCACCCCGATCCGGGTCGTCGTCGTGGACGACCACCGTCTCACGCGCGACGGCATCCGCCAGCAGTTGGAGCAGGCCTCCAGCATCATCAGCATCGTGGGCGAAGGTTGGGCGGGCGAGCACGTGGAGTCTCTGGTGGAGAAGATGCGACCGGACGTGGTGCTGCTGGATCTCAACATGCCCCAGCACGAGGGCGAGAGGCTGTGGCAGGCAAAGGAGTTGTTCGAGCCGGTGGCGGTGATCGAGCGGCTGCAGCAGCGTTTCCCAAAGACGCGCATCCTGGTGGTGTCGCAGGATCTACGGCAGGCGGTGATCGAGAGCCTGGCGAATGCAGGGGCAGCGGGATATCTGCTCAAGGACGATGCCCTCAGCGCCAACCTGGTGACGGCGGTGCGGACGGTGCACAACGGAGGTGTGTGCTTTTCGCCGGACGTGACGCAGTACCTGATGGAGCGGCGGCGGGAGCGGCGACCTGAGGAGGTGTTGTCAGAGCGGCAGCGGGAGATCTTGGCCTTTGCCATCGTGCATGCAAACAGCGACAACGCTGAGATCGCTGAGGAGCTGGGCATTGCCGCGAACACGTACAAGTGGCACCTGCAGAACATCCGCGAGATATTGGGGGTGCGGACGCATGCGGCGGCGCTGCTGAAGGGAGTGCAGATGGGGTTGGCGAGCGCCGACGCTTTGCATTTCTGAAAGAGGCGATGGGGCCGAGCCGGCGTCTTGGACGGAGTCCGGCAGACATAGCAGCTAGGTCAGTGGGGTGGCGGAACAAGACCCTCCAAAAAGGTGGTCGGGAACCCTGCTGCAGCATGGTGACAGAGAGGCGAAGCCAGGTCATAATGGGCAGGATTCGAGACGCTGCCTGCTGCCCTCGCATGTTCACCGCCAACCCCGTCCCCTACGCGCTCAACCAGGTCATGCTCTACGGCGCGGTCGTCGGTTTGGACGAAGAGATGTCGGCAACGGGCGTAAGGGTGTGCGTGCGGGTGCAGACGCAGGAAGGGGAGGCCGGCTTCCCCGTGCAGCTTGCCAACCGGAGGGCGCTGGAGTTGCTGGCCTTTCACGAGTCGCACCGGCAGATGTACCCGCACGAACCCTTCCTGGTCTCGCTGCTGGGGCGTCTCGCTTTGGCGGATGAGGAACTGGTGGTCGTGGCCGAGGCCATCACCTTCCTGGTGGCGCCGGATGTGCGGTTGTGGGGCGGGCGCCTGCTGCAGAGCCTGCTCGGTCGCTATGTGGTTTTGTATGGAATGCCGGACTGGTTGCCGGAAGCCGGTCATTCTCCGACCCCCTCCGGGGCATCATCTGCATCAAGAGGCGCCAACGATGTTCGTCCGTCCTGAAGCTGGACAGCAGGAAGGATGGCGCGTGGCCCTGGACAGCCGCCATCAGCCGCAGCCGGAGGCAATCGTCGTGCGAGCCGATCCCGGGTGGCGGGGGCCTGTGCTGTGGGCGAGTGCGGCCCTGGTGGTGGGCGTGCTGTTGGGAGGGATGGCGGTGAGGGTGGCCATGCTGCAAGCCGGCCAGACCTCGCCTGCGCCCCAACCGCCGACCCAGATCGCCCTGATTACGCCCACCCCCCCAACAACGGCGCCCTTCACGCCAACCGCTACGCCAATCGCACTGGTCTCTCCCAGCGTTACGGCCACACCGGCGCCCACGGCCACCGCCACGGCGCCGGCCGCGCGCATATCGCCTTCCCCGGCGCCCACGCCGCCGCCTCTCGTCCTGGTCATGGCCAGGTCGCTCAACGTACGGGTCGGGCCAGGGGTGGAGCATGCCATCCTCGGCTATGCGGTGCGCGGGCAGTGCTTCCGTCTCACCGGCGCGACCCCAACCGGCGACTGGGTGCGCGTCGACTTCAACGGTCTGGCTGGTTGGATGAGCGCACAGTGGGTGCAGATGGAGAAGGCGTCGGGTTGGAAAGCGGATGAGATGGAGAGTGACCGGCCGGAAGCGGTGCAGGATCTGAAGGGTTGGGCGGAATTCGGCGCTGGTCACGAACCAGCCCGGCGGTAAGTTGGGTAGGCGCACGGCGCCAGGGTGAAGGACAGCATGTGGTGGGCTTGCATCAGCCGCTGCATGTGACGAACGCAACCCGGAGTGAACAGCGCCGATCTTCTGGGTTGGGTCCATCTTTGGGCTCCGGCGCTTGGGATTCCTGAACTCCCATTTGCTGGGAATCCCAAAGATGAGCCGGCTGTCCTACCTCTGGTTGCGCGCGATGTGATCGTTCCGGGGAACGATATAGATGGTGAGAGTCTGCACGACGGCAACGATGTCGTTCCGTGGCGGGTGAGGCGTAGCTCAACAGATTGAGGTGCCTTGGCTGGGTCGGGTGAGCGGCAGATGGGGTGAGCCTAGCGCTCCTCCACCCTACTCCAGGAGGGGCCCTGACCCTACCAGAGTAGGGCGGCCTCATCGCCAGCCACTGCGACAAACCACCCTAAAGTAGGGTCGATGTACCCTCCTTACGGGTGGTAGTGCACCATACTTGCGTATGGTTAGAAATGTTTCGATATCTTTGCAAAGCCAAAGCTGTCGATTTTTCTTCGATCTTCTCGCCAAAAACCCCTTGACAAGCTGCTTTTCCTGTGATATTCTTTTCCTCAAGAAATGGCTACTGCGCCGCACCGCGCGCAGTGGCCATTTTTGTTTCCACCCATTTTTCCCCTCTCAGGAGCACGCCCATGCCGCCCAACCGTCGCACCCGCCTCGCCCTCCCTCTCTTGCTCGCCGCCCTCACCTTCGCCCTCATCCTCCTCGCGCTCTGGCCCAACGACCCGCCCACCGTCGCCGTCCTCGTCGCTTCCCGCGACCTGGGCGCCGGCAGCGTGCTCACCGCCGCCGACCTCACCCCTCTCAGCCTCGAAGCCGGCCTCGCCCCCGCCGACGCCGTCGCCGACCCTGTCTCCCTGGTCGGACAGACGCTGGCCGTCGTCCGCTTCCAGGGTGAGCCCGTCACCCTCCGCCACCTCGGCCCGTCCGTGGCCGTGCAGCCTGACGAGCGGGCGGTGTCGCTGCGGGTCGAGCAGGACCAGGGTCTCGCCGGCATCCTGCGCCCCGGCATGCACGTGGGCGTGGTCGCCACCCTGGAGGATGAACTGGGCGGGGTGTACGCCAAGGCCATGCTGGAAGACCTGCGCGTGGTCTACGTCAGCCCCGACTTCCAGGCTCGCCCCGACCTGCCGGTCACGGCCGAGATCTCGGTCGGCTCCTCCTCCGGCACTTCCTCCGGCGCCACCCTCGGCGGGTCCAGCGCCGCCAGCCGGCGCAGCACGAGCAGCTCCGCCAACCAGGCGCGCGAGGGCGTCGTCATCGTCGCCGCCCCCATCGCCCCCCACCCCGTCACCTTCGCCCCCATCGTCGAGACTACACCGCTCACCTACACCCTGCTGGGCGGGAGCGAAGAGCAGGTGGTCGCCAACGCCGGCAACACCCTCTCCGCCTCTCCATTGCCGGTCACGCAGCTCGCCGTCTGGCTGCCGCCGGAAGGCGCCTCCGACCTGGCCAATGCCCGCATCACCTGGGCCTCCCCCGTAGAGATGCTGGCCGCGCTCAACGCCCAGGGTCACGCCTTCACCCTGGTGCTGATGCCGGAGGCCGCCGACCCCTACGTCTCGCCCGGTCTGCGCCTGGCCGAGTTCCTGCCCACGC
>CAZSOD010000141.1:2615-8798 GCA_964608255.1 uncultured Ardenticatenaceae bacterium | reverse complement strand
CGAGGCGCTCTACCTGTTCACCGCCCGCCCCCGCAGCGCCTACGCCTACGCCTAGAGGGATGCAAAGAAACCACAGATTCCGCAGATTTCACAGAATAGTAGACATAATCTGTAAAATCTGCGGAATCTGTGGTTTCTCTTTCTACCTACGCTTCGAGGTTGCCCAGTTCGCGCAGCCAGAGGCGGCCGGTCAACTCCTCAATGCCCGAGCGCAGGTGTCGCCGGTAAGTGCTGAAAGGCAGGTCGAGCACTTCGGCCGCCTGCTCCTGGGTCGCCGCCGGTTGCAGGTAGGTGTGGTACAGGGCGCGGTGAAACTTGACCAGCTTGGGCGAGGCTTGCAGCGTGTCGGCCGTTTCGCGCACAAGCTTGCGCAGCGCGGCGACGCGCGTGGCCGGCGGCGCGTCGCTGCCCGTCTGCGCCAGCACCAGCCGCGAACGCAGTAGCGGGTTGCCCGCCAGCGCTGCCGGGTCGGTGTAGTCGCGCAGGGCGTCGCGCACGGCGGCGGCGAAATCGGCGTCGCTGAGGACGATGAGCGGCTCGGCCGCCGGGCGCGGGGCCGAGCCGCCGGCGTTCAACTCACGCTGGCCGAGCAGTTCCAGCCAGGCCGGCGGCGGCGTCACCCGCCAATCGTGACCGAAGACGGCATAGCGGCGGCCGCCAACGACGAAGTCCGCCTCCGGCGCTCGCGCCAGGTCGGCGTACTCAAAGGGAATCTGCCAGAAATCAGGCTCGGCGCAGGGCAGGAACGTATAGGCTAGACCGGGCGTGGTCAGGTAATACTGGACGATGTTGAACACGAGGCGGTTCTGTTCCGGCGACACGGCCTGATAGCCATCGCGGGTCATCCAGAACCGAAAGTGGGCCGCCGTCTCGCCGCTGCGCAGCGGCTTGCGGTTCAGCGCGTTCCACGCGACGTGGATGGCCGGGTCGAGGGCGCGGTCTTCGGGCGTCGTTGTTTCCAGGGTCACGCGAATTACGAAACCCATCGGCGCGCCACCCCGGCCGCGCAGAACGCTGACGCCCTCCGGCTGGCGGGCGATCCAGTGCGCGGCCAGCGAGGCCGAATCCTCGCCCTCATATTGCGCAACCAGCGCCGGCAGTTCAGTCTCGTCGCCCGGCCGCAGCACGTCGGTGAAGAGCGCGCCCGACTCCTGCCACTGGAAATAGGGCCGCACCGAGGGATTTTCACGGTGCAGGTAGACGTAGTCGGCCAGCAGCCGGCGCTGTTCCTGCCCCGCGCCGCGCTGCACGCGAGGCATGTAGTAGTGGCGCGCCCGGACGTGGAGCTCGGCATACCACTCCGGATTGCGCCATTTGAGATCGGCCGCCAGCGCCTCGCGCGCCAGATCGTGGGGGAAGATGCCGCGCGGGTCAGACTCGATGAACGACAGGCCACGTAGCCACGCAAACAGGTCGTGGGCTTCGTCGCGTTGCAGCAGGGTCGCCAGCAGCGGCTCGGTCGTCAGGCGCACCATGGCACAGGCCTCCAGCGCGTCACGATGGGCCGGGCTGGGCGTCTGCTGCACAAATGCGTCTAGCAACGTCTTGACGATATCGGGCGCGGCTTCGGGTTGGAATTGGCCGTCCGGCCGCTGGTCGTAGAAGTCGGCCACCAGCGACAGGGCCAGGGCGTGGCCGTGGGTAAAGTCGAGGACGTGGTCGATTTCGCCGGCCGGCACGCCGCGGCTCTCCAAAAGTGCGCGGCTCTCGACCGGGTTGAAGTTGCGCAGAGGCAGGATGCGCATCATTGTTTGCCAGCCGGCATCCGTGCGCCATGGCGCGGACGGCGGCTGGCGCGCGGCCAGCGCCACCAGCACGTCGCCCGGCAGGTTGGGCAAGAACTGCTCGCGCAGCCAGCCGTCGAGCGGCGTCAGCAGTTCATACGTGTCGATCATCAGCAGCAGCCGCTCGCGCCGCCGGGCCAGATAGGCCATCGGGTCGTCGGGCGCCGGCAGGTCGAGGGCGCGGCACAGGGCGTTGAGGAACGTGTCCGGCGACGGCTCGACATCGCGGCCGTCGATCAGCACGCTGGCGACGCCCAGTTCGCGGGCGATATGGCCGTACTCGCGCAGCAGGCTCGTCTTGCCGATGCCGCCGGGGCCGAAGACGTAGAGGACGAAGAAAGGCAACTCCGGGGCCACAAGCGCGGCGCGCAGCCGCTCACGCTCGCCGGCGCGACCGACAAATCGCCGCCGCCGTGCCTGCTCCAACCGATCGCGCAGGGATGTCACCGCCATCGCCAACCCCTGGCGCCCCCACAAGCCGCTTTGCCGGGGAATTGTCGTCCGATGGGGCGGAATTGTCAATGGCGAGGAGAGTGGGCAGTGTCCAGTGATCAGTATTCAGTGGGTCAGTGGGACAGTAGGGCATTGGTCGTTCGTCGCTCGTCGTTCGTTGCGCTCTTTCTTCCCTAGCCCCTAGTCCCTGGCCCCTAACCCCTTCCCCCATTTGGACAGCAAGTGAACACCGTTTGGTCTGTACCAGCCGGCGCGCGCCGCGTATGATGTCCAACATGGAGCCCATATACCAGCAACCGGAGAGACGCACTTATGGCCGTGGCAAGCGCAACTGAGTCAACGACGGGCGGCGGAACGCGCCGCATTCGCCTGGGTGGCGTGGTCGCGCTGGCGCAAAGCGCGTGGATGGGCTTTCCGCTGGCGGCCGACGTGCTGGAGCCGATCCGCTCCGCGCCGGGAGCGCTGCGCCGCTGGACGGAGATTATCCGGCCGCGGCGGCCCGTTGGCGGTCTGCGCGGCCTTTTCAACCGCGAGTTCAGCATCGCCGAAGCCAGTTTCATCCTGATGGCCTCGTTTTTCACCTCGGCCGCGCTGGGGGCCGTGCGCCAGGTGCTCTTTAACGCCCAGTTCGGCGTCAGCACGGAGGCCAACGCTTACTACGCCGCCTTTCGCCTGCCCGACACGCTCTTCAGCCTCGTGGCCGGCGGCGCGCTATCCAGCGCCATGATCCCGGTGCTGCTGAGCGCCCGCCAGAACGAGGGCGAGTCGGCGGCCTGGCGGCTGGTCAGCCTCGTCCTGACTGCGCTGCTGATCTTCATGGCCGCCGTCATCGTCGTCGTCGGCCTGTTCACACCGTTTTTCGTCCGCACCCTGCTGGCCCCCGGCTTTGACGAGGCGACGAGCCAATTGACGGTGCTGCTCACGCGAGTCATGCTGCTCCAACCGCTGGTGCTGGCTGTCGGCAGCGTGGCGACGGCCGTGCTCAACAGCCGCAACCGCTTCCTGCCCACGGCCCTATCGATCGTCAGCCACAACGTCGCCCTCATCGCCGGCATCATTGCCAGCCGCCTCATCCCCGACCTGGGCATCCTCGGCCCGACGCTGGGCGTGCTGGGCGGGGCGCTCTTGCAGGTCATCATCCTCGCGCCCGGGCTGCGCGACCGGAGCGGCCGCCTGTCGCTGGCCTTTGACCCGGCCGACGCCCGGCTGCGCGAGGTCGTCCGGCTGCTCATCCCCAATGGTCTATCGGTCGGCGTCAACTACTCCGGCTTCATCGTCGACACCTCCTTCGCCACCCGCGCCCCGCAGGTAGCCGGGCTGGCGGCGCTCTACAACGCCTTCCTGCTCGTCGGCCTGCCCATCGCCCTGCTGGGCCAGGCGGTCGGCCAGGCGGCCTTTCCCCGCCTGACGGCCCATGCCGAGGCGGGCGACTGGCAGCAGTTGCGCCGGACACAGGTGGTGTCGCTGGCCGCGGCCGTCGGTCTGGCATTGGGGGCAGTCGCCGGGCTGCTGCTGCTCGGCCGGCTGGTCATTCGCATCCTCTTCGAGCGCGGCGCGTTCGACGCCGCCGCCGGCGACCTGACCTACCGCGTCCTGGTCATCTACGCCGTCGCCCTGCCGGCCTACATCGCCACCGAGGTCATCACCCGCGGCCTGATCGCCCTGCGCGACACGCGCACGCCGCTGCTGACCAATACGGCGCAACTCATCGGCCGCATCGTCATCATCGCCGTCCTGCTGCGCCCGCTGGGCGTCGTCGCCATCCCGGCCGCCTTCGCCCTGACCAGCACCCTGGAGACGCTCACACTGGGGGCCGTGCTGTGGCGCAAGCTGGCCCGTCCGCGCCCGGCAAGCATGCCCCCGGCCCTGCCCAACGAGGTAAGCTCATGAGACTGCGGCCCGACTTCGACCCTGCGCGCGTCGCCCGGCTGGAAACGGAGGCATGGCGGGCCTACTATGACCGCCGCTGGCTGCGCATGGCTCGCGTACTCGTCGCCGGCCATCGCGAGCAGTTCGGCCTGTCGCTGGGGGAGGCGATTGTTGTCACGCTCTACTCGTCGCGGGCGGCGATGGTTGCCGCTCCGCTCGACCACAGCGACACGGACAAGGCCCGCCGCCTGCTCGTCCCCTACTACCGCCGCGTCCGTCGCGCGCTCGGCTCAGCCGCCAGCTCCGAAACGCTGGCCGAACGGGAGATCGACTACTGGATCGTCCATCGCCGGCTGGCGCTCCAGCGCAAGGCCGACCCCGCGGCCTCGGCCCCCGATTCGCTGGAGGATATGGAGCCGATGGTCGTTTCCTTTGCCCAGCTCCACGCCGCGCTGTTCGACAGCACGCCTGAAGCCATGCGCCCCTCGGCCGAACAGCGCGCCCTGGCGGCCAAGGCCGTCGACCGCATTACCGGCGGCTACTCGATAGACGTTCCCGGCGACTGGCAGCGCGTCGAGACCTATCTGATCTGGACCTATGAAACCATCGCCGCCGTCGTCGGGCTAACCGGCGCGCCCGCTCCGCCTCGGGAGGTAGCCGCATGAACGACCAGATCATGATGTCGCCCATCGACGCCAGCCACGTCAGCGACGTCTCGCTGGAAGCGGTGGAGACCTACGTGCGCGCCGCGCAACGACGGCTGGCCGAAGATCGCGCCGCCGGCGTGGCGGCGCTCAACGACATCTTCCGCAGCGGCGACGCCCCCGCCCCGGCGCTCGACGGCCGCTACCGGGGGGAGATCATCGCCCTCGACGTGGCCCCGGGGCTGACCCAGTTCGTGGAGGCGCTGGCCCACCGGGGCGATCCGTGGCGCGGCAAGGTCTTCTACGCCGCGGCCGAACGGGGCGAGAACATCGTGGCCACGGGCGCAACGCGGCCGGCGCGGCTGCTGTGGCCGTTCTACGCCCGCTACCGCCGCGAGGGCGAGACGACGCGGGCCTTCCCCTTTCGCACGGCCGTCGGCCCCGGCCTGCGCGACCCCGACCTCCAGGTGCTTAAGCTCGACTATGACGTGCCTGCCAATCCGCGGCTGGCCGTCTCCGTCCGGCGCATCCTCGACGAAGTGGTGGAGGTGGCCGAGGGCTATTACCTGGGCAAATGGTACGTCCACTGGCCCTGGGGCGCGTGGTCGCTCGTCGGCTTCTTCGCCCTCCGCCCCGAATAGGTGAACAAGAAACCACAGATTAGGCGGATTTCACAGATTCAAGAAGCGGTCATCTGTGGAATCTGCGTAATCGGTGGTTTCCCTCTCTTTGGACAGCGATTGGGCAGGAAGTGGTCAGCCGGTGGTCTGTCGGCCGGCGGCGGCGCGGGGTATCCTGCCCTTGTTCGTTCACATGAGCCGTGTTCGCGCATTACCGAGGTAAGGAGTATGGCTGAATACAAGTTTGTCGATCACTGGACGATCCGCGCGCCGATTGACCAGGTCTACCGCACCATTGCCGACCCGCGCACCTATCCGCAGTGGTGGCGCGACTACGACCGCATCACCATCCTGAAGGATGTGCCCTTCCCCTACGTCGGCGGCCGGGCCGAACTGCTGGTGAAGTCGCCCTTCGGCTACCGGCTGCGGCTGGAGGTAGAGACCGTCGCTGCCGAGCCGCCGACCTTCCTCTCCACCCGCTCCTACGGCCAACTGGAGGGCACGGGCGACTGGGAGTTCCGCGAGGAGGACGGCGCGACCCATGTCACCTGGACGTGGATCGTCCGCTCCAACCACCCGCTGCTCAACCGGCTGGAGTTCGTGCTGAAGCCGCTCTTCGGTTTCAGTCACGTTCTCGTGTCCGGCCGCGGCCACCGGGGCCTGAAGCGGCTGCTGGAGCCGACGGCCGAGGGCGGACGACAGACCACGGACCACAGAGCGCGGCGGGAAGGGGCCAGGGGCTAGGTTCTAGGGGCTAGGGATGAACGCACGACCAACGACGAACTGACCACTGACCACTGATAACTGACCACT
>CAZSOD010000141.1:0-2515 GCA_964608255.1 uncultured Ardenticatenaceae bacterium | reverse complement strand
GGATGAACGCACGACCAACGACGAACTGACCACTGACCACTGATAACTGACCACTACAGGAGACCCATCATGTCCAACAACTCGTACACCCGTTTCGGCGGCCTGAGCGCGATGCTCGTGGGCGCGCTATCGATCGTGTATGCCGTGTTCTACCTCATCATCGCCCCGCGCGCCGAAGCCGTGGGGACGCTGGGAAGCTGGATCATCCTCGCCCTCAGCGGCGTGTTCAGCAGCGCCGCCTTCGTCGCCCTCTACCTGCGGCTGCGGCCGTCGTCGGAGGGCTTCGCTCTGTGGGGGCTGGCCCTGGGGCTGTTCAGCAGCTTCGCCACGCTGGCCCACGGCGCGTGGCAGGCGCTGCTGCTGGCGACCCTGCCCGCGGCCGACCAGTCGCAGCGCGCGGCCATCGAACTGGTGCGCATGGTCCCGTCGCAGGTTGACCCGGCCGGGCTGGCGACCTTCGGCGTCATCGGCCTGGCCTCGTTTGTCACCGGCATGATCATCATCGTCAGCGGCCGGCTCCCGCGCACACTCGGCTACCTGGCCATCGCCAACGCCGTGCTGCTGGTCACGCTCTTCTTCGCCACCGCCGCCAACGCGCAGACGCTTATCCTCCTCTCCGGCGGGCTGACCTCGGTCATCGTCGGGCCGATCTGGTGGATCTGGCTCGGCCGCGAATTGCGCCGCGAGACCGCCCCGGCGGCCGTCGCCGCGCCATCGATGGCGTAAGAGGGACGACGGACGACAGACGACTGCCGGACACGCTCCTGGGCCGTGGTCTGTCGTCCGTCGTCTGTAGTCCGCTAACAGAGGCAGAGCCATGAACGTAGGCGACGTGCTAGAGAATCCCGTCACCGGGATGCGTGTCACGGTGCTGCGGACGCCGGAGGAGACGGACGGCCGCGAGGTGGTCATCGAGTACCGCCTGCTGCCCCATACCGGCCGCCACTTTACCCGCCCCCACGGCCACCGGCGCTACGTGGAGCGCTTCGAGATTCTGGCCGGGCGCGCCGGCTACGTCATCGGCGGCGTGGCCGGCGCGGCCGGCGCGGGCGAGACGGTCGTCGTGCCGCTCAACACAATCCACGTCCACCCGTGGAGCATCAGCGACGAGGAGCTAATCGTCCGCCACACGACCCAGGCCATCACGCCGGACATGCAGGGCTTGCGCAACGCACTGACCGCGGCCGGGACGCTCTTCGCGCTGGCGCAACAGGGCAGAGTCAACGCCAACGGCGAGGCCAACGCGCTGCAGATGGCGGTCATCTTCAACGACCTGCTGCTGCCGCAGAGCTACGCCGCGGGGCTGCCGTATGGCGTGCAACGGATGGCGTTCCCGCTGCTGGCGGGGGTGGGGCGATTGTTGGGGTATCGGGCGGTGATATCAGGGTCGACGACGGACGACGGACGACCGGCGACGGCCAGAGGGGCGGCGTCCAGCGGAAGACTCTAAGAAAGGACGACAGACGACGGACCACAGACCACGGCCAGCGCATCACGTTCCGGCCGCGGTCTGTGGTCCGTGGTCCGTGGTCAGTATGTCGTTAGGCGTCAGGCGTTGGCCGGCCGTTCTTCCCAGCCCCTAGTCCCTAGAACCTAGCCCCTAACCCCTAATCCCTTCCGGCCGCGGTCTGTGGTCCATGGTAGCCCCGCCGCGCATCCGGGGCTAATATCGGCCCGGAATGCGCGCACCCGCCCCCTCTCGCCCACCGCGCCATACGCTCCTGCCGGCGGCCGTCGTCCTGCTCGGCGCGGCCATCCGTTTCGGGCAGATGGGCCTCATCCGCTACGGCTACGACCAGAGCTACCCCGCCTATCAGGCGCTCGGCCTGCTCGACGGCGGCGTGTGGCCGGTCATCGGCCAGCCGTCGTCGGTGTTCCTCGACAACCCGGCGCTGATGCCCTATCTCCAGGCGCTGCCGCTGCTCGTGGCGCGCACGCCGTGGGCGGTGCAGGCGTTCATGCTGCTGCTCAACAGCGCGGCCACGGCCTTCGTCTACCGCGTCGCCGCCGACCTGCTCGGCCGCCGCGCCGGGCTGGCCGCCGCCTTCCTGTTCGCCGTCAGCCCCTGGGTGGTCTTCTTCAGCCGCACGACGTGGGTGCAGTCGCTCGTGCCGGCCTTCATGGCCGCGACCGCCTGGGGGCTGTGGCCGGCTTTCGTGAATGAGCGCGCCGACCCGCGCCGCTTCTTCGCCGGCGGCCTAGCCCTGACGCTGCTGACGCAGACCTACGTCGCCGCCTGGGGGGCGCTGCCGGCGGTGGCCCTGCTGCTGTTCGTATTCCGGCGGCGCGTGCTGCGGCGGGCGTTCCTGGCCGCGCTGGCCGTCTTCGTCGCCGCCGCGTTGCTCTACGGCTGGGGCCTGACGACGCGGGCCGGCGTCAACGCGGGCAAAGCCGGCGCGTTCAGCGGCGGCTGGGGGGCGCTGGCGCTCTCATCCACAGGGCTGCGCCACGCGCTGCGGCTGGTCAACGGCATCGACTTCCGCCCGGCCTACGCCGCGGGCAACCCGCCGGGGGC
>CAZSOD010000140.1:6689-8867 GCA_964608255.1 uncultured Ardenticatenaceae bacterium | reverse complement strand
AAGTTGATGTGGACGAAGACCCAGATGAGCCACGCCGGGAAGCCGTCGAAGTGCAGCCGGCCGATGTCGGCCACGGCCTCGTTGCGGCCGATGACCGCCAGCATCCCCTTGTCCTTGTAGCGGAAGGGGCGAACGTCCTTCTGGAACCGCCGCCGGCGCAGCGCGTCGGCCACGTATACCCCTTGCTGCATCGCCACCTGGGCCACGCCGGGCAGCGGCCGCCCGTCCTGCTCAAAGTGGGCCAGGTCGCCGATGACGAAAATCTCCGGGTGGTTGGGCAGCGACAGGTTCGGCCCGACCACCACGCGCCTCATCTTGTCCAGTTCCGCGCCCGCCCGACGCGCCAGTACCTCCCCCAGCGGCGACGCCGCAACGCCCGCGCCCCATAGCACCGTGTAGGTGGGAATAAGCGTCTGCTCGTTCGTGGTCGTGTTCTTGACCATCACGTAGTCGTCGGCGATCTCGGTTACCAGCGCCTGGGTCTGGACCGTCACGCCCAGCTCGGCCAGCGACGCCGCGGCCGCGCGCGATAGCTCCTCCGGGAACGTGGCCAGGACGCGGTCGAGCCCTTCGACCAGGGTGATCGTCGCCGCCGCCGGGTCGAAGTTGCGGAACTCGCCGCGCAGCGTGTTGCGGGCCAGTTCGCCCAGCGCGCCGGCCAGTTCGACGCCGGTCGGCCCGCCGCCGACGATGACGAAGGTCAGCAGGGCGCGGCGGCGGTCGGGGTCGGGCTCGCGCTCGGCGGCCTCGAAGGCCAGCAGCACGCGCCGCCGGATCGTCACCGCGTCCTCGATGGTCTTCAGGCCGGGGGCGCGGTCGGCCCACTCCTCGTCGCGGCCGAAGTAGTGGTGGCGGGAACCGGTGGCGACGATGAGCGCGTCATAGGCGACCTCGTCGCCGTCTTCCAGCACGACCACGCGCCGCTCCGGGTCCACGTCGATCACCTGCCCGGTCAGCACGGTGGTGTTCTTCTGCTTCTTCAGCACGCCGCGCAGCGGGGAGGCGATGTCCTCCGGCGGCAGGCTGCCCGTGGCCACCTGGTAGAGCAGGGGCTGGAAGAGGTGGAAGTTGCGCCGGTCGATGAGCGTCACCCGCGCCGGGGCGTCGCGCATCGCCTGGGCCGTGTAAAGGCCGCCAAATCCGCCGCCGACGATGACCACGCGTTCTTTCTGGTTTTGCCTCATCCGTTTTTCCGTCCCTGCGCTGGTTCGATCCAACGCCTAATCCGCGTTGCTAACATCTTGCCCGATCCCGCGCCGCCTGTCTACGCCGGATCGACCCCTGTTTGCCGGGGCTATTCGGCGCAGGGGTACGGTCACATGCCCGCAGACGACCGGGTGTGTTTGTGTATTTATTCACAAACAGTCGGGCGGGCAAGGGGTTGTTAGCGAGTTCTAAAGTAGAGACATCTGCCGCCACGAAGGTTCCGGGACCTTCGGAACATGACGTTTGTCACCTTTAGTCAGGACGTTCGTCACGTGACAGCCCGGGCCGGCGCCATGTTATGCTAACGATAAGCTTTGCGCCGCTCTTTCTCAGGGGAAGGGGGTGGCGCGCGGTTAGCCAGTTAGGGGAAATTGACGTGGCTTCATCCATCGCCGCCCGCAACTCCTTTCGGCCGTTCGCCCTCTTGCTGCTTTGCCTGACTCTGGCCCTCCTGGCCGCGCCCGCGGCCGGGCAGGACGGCGGCGACGAACCGCCGCCCGAGGAAGCCCCGCCGCGCGAGGCGGCGACGCTCGACCTGACCATCAACCCGTGGCCGGAACTGGCCGTTGGGCTGGGCGACGGCGCGACCGTGCCGGTGACCATCGCCAACCGGGGCAACATTCCCGCTGTGGGGGTCGTGGCGGCGGTCGAGGACGCCGGGCTGCTGGAGGGGACGCCGGTCAGCCTGGGCGACATCCCGCCCGGTGGCGCGGCGTCGGCCGACTTGCCGGTGGCGGTTCTCGGCCGTTCCGCCTTCGCGCTGCCCTTCGCCGTCCGGGCCACGGCAGCCAACGTCGACCACGCCGCCGTGGCGACGGCCGAGCAGACCTTCGCCCCGCCCGACCCCCGCGACTACCTGAACGCGCCGGGCCAGGTCAGGGTGCTGCTCGACCGGGTCTACGAGCGCTACGACCGCGGCCGTTCCGCCGGTGCGCCGCTGCTGTGGGTCGAACTGACCGACCCGCGGGCGGC
>CAZSOD010000140.1:4530-6589 GCA_964608255.1 uncultured Ardenticatenaceae bacterium | reverse complement strand
GGCGAAGGGCCGATGGCGTTGGCGGCGACGGAGCCGGAACTGCCGCAGGGCTGGACGCCGACCTACCACGCGCCGCTGGTCTCCGAGTTCACCGGCTCGGTCGCGCTGAACTACCCCATCCTGACCCCGCCGGGCGCGGCCGGGCTGCAACCCAACCTGGGACTGGCCTACAGCAGCGCCAACGGCAACGGCATGATGGGCCGCCTGCAGGCCGACGAAACGGGTTTCGGCTGGAACAACACGGCCCTGATTGACGTGACCCAGGCGCTCGACGCCTGCCAGGACGACGTCTGCGAGGCGCTGGGCGGCGATATCGACGGCCTCCCGGCCACCTACGACCCCTATAACCAGTACACCCTGTCCTTCAACGGCGCGGGCTACGAACTCATCCACAACAACGGCAAGGCGGCCAACGGCCAGCCGGGGCGCTACTACGCCCAGGGCCATGCCGGGCTGTACGTCGAACTGTGCAAGACCCCCTTCTCCACCTTTTGCGCCAGAGAACCGATCCAGACCGCGCCCGTCTTCAACACCCAGAGCGACGTCTTCTGGCGCATCAAGGGGCCGGACGACACGACCTACCGGCTGGGCTACACGACCGAATCGGAGCAGGAGATTCTGCGCCCGGCCGACGCCACGGGCGTGGACAACAAGGCGCTGCGCTGGCGGGTAGACAAGGTCACCGACCGCTTCGACAACGTGATGACCTACGAATACGTGGAGGATACCTACACCGGCTGGGTGCACCCGGAGTACTTCCACGCCCCGGCCAGTTACCTGGAGCGCATCACCTACGACGCCTACACCGTCGAGTTCACCCACACGCCGCTGCCCTACGCCGTCTACGAGCGCACCGGCTACGCCGTCAGCAGCCACACCCGCTACCTGAGCCTCATCACCGTCAAGACCGGCGCGCAGCAGATTCGCCACTACGCCCTGGGCTTCGACTTCCAGCGCTACGGCGTGGACAACGACACCGACCACCCGCCGCAGGAGGCGACGTTGCAGTTTCCGTATGGCTACCAGTCGACCTGGTGCGCCGCCTACCAGCACGTGCTGGACTTCAAGACCCCCGGCAACCCCGACGACAACGTGGCCTACGTCCCGGACAAGATGCCGGTGCTGCTAAGCATCCACGAGGGCGGCAGCGACGGCGCGGTGAAAGCGCCCAACGCGCCGGACGCGACCTTCCGCTACGTTTTCCTGGGCACGGGGCAATACGACCATCCCCAGGCCAACGCCCACGTGCGCACCTGCTTTCCCTACCTGAAGACGGTGGAGACGCTCTACGGCCCGGCGGGCGACGAGACGCCGACGACGCTGTACACATGGCGCGACGAGACGAGCGCCAACCCGCCGGCGCAGCCCTACGGCGGCGACAACGGCGCGTCGGTGCTGGGGCGCTACGCCAACGTCGTCGAGCGGGAGACGACCTACTCCGGCTTCGCCGCCGACGCGCCGGCGATGGAGAGCTATTTCAGCTACGCCTCGCCCAACATGGAGGGCGACGACGACACCTTCCAGGGCTTTGTCACCGTCAACCGCTGCGCTGGGGCGGCCTGCGGCGGGGGCTGGGCGCGCAAGGAGACACTGACCTTCCTGACCGCGCCGTATTATCACGCCGACGCGCCGCTGACGGGGCGCTTGAGCCGGCGCGACGTGCGCGACAGCGCCAACACCCTCGTCGCCCGGACGGACAACACCTGGGAGATGCTCGACGGCGACGGCAACGGTGCGGACGACCCGGCGCGCGCGGCGGTGCTGAAGGAGGAGATTCAGCGCGACTACCGCGGCGGCAGCATCGCCGCGCGGACGGCGTACGAGTACGACGCCTACGGCAACCGGACGCTGCTGAAGGAGTTCGGCGAAACGCTGACCGGGACGACGCCCAGGCGCACGCTGGAGCGCAAATACACCGCCAACACGTTCCTCAACGGCAGCGACGTGTGGCTGGTCAACCTGGCCTGGCGCGAGACGCTATGGGACGGGCTGCCCAACGAGACGAACCTGAACGCGATCATCCGCCGGACGCGCTACCGCTACGACAGCGCCACCTGCG
>CAZSOD010000140.1:0-4430 GCA_964608255.1 uncultured Ardenticatenaceae bacterium | reverse complement strand
CCCAGCCCAACGGCGGCAGGACGCGCTACCTTTACGACGTCCACGGCCGGCTAGACCAGATCAAGGCTCCTGATCCCAACAGCACCGGAGTCGGCGCAACGGTGAAGGACTACGACTACGGCGACACCAACAACCCGTTCTACGTAGACGAGAAGAACCTGGCCGTGAACGCGGCCAACCCGCCGACGACGCGCACGTTCTACGACGCGCTGGGGCGGCCGTTGCAGGTGCGGCGTTTCAACGTCAGCAGCGACTTCAACACCGCCGTCGTTGACGTTGAATACGACGCGCTGGGGCAACGGACCTGCGAAACAGCGCCTCTCAACTTGACGCCGGTCACGTTCAACGCGGCGCTCGACTGCGCCACCGAGCCGCAGCGCATGACGTATCAGTACGACACGCTGGGCGAACAGGTGGGCGTGGTCGGCTACGACAACGTCGCCACGGTCACGACCATCCTCGGCCGCGTGCGGCAAGTAGAGGACGGCAACGACAAGGTGACCGTCTACGAAACGGACGACCTGGGGCGGCTGTGGCGCGTGCGCCAGCCGATCACGACTGCGCCCGCCTGGACGATGGTCTATACTTACGACCTGGCCGACAACCTGCTGACGGCCACGGGGCCGAACAACGCCGTGACGACGATGACCTACGACAAGCTCGGCCGCAAGCTGACGATGGACGACCCGGATATGGGTAGCTGGATATACCGCTATCATCCCGGCGGCGACCTGGCGCTGCAGATCGACGCTCGCAAGCAGCGCGTCTGCTTTTACTACGATGCCGCCGGCCGGCTCACTTCCCGGCGAACGGACGGTACGGATGACGGCGATGGCGTGGTGGGGGGCTGTCCCGTCTCACCGACGGGCCTTGTGCTGGCAAGCTACACCTACTATTCGGGCGGTACGGGCAAAGGGTTGATGGAGACGGCGGCCACCGGCAGCGCGGTAGTCAATAGCGCCGGACGGGTGTCGGACACGTTCACCTACGACTATCGCGGCCGGGTGACCATGCGGCTTCGCGACATCGGCGGGCGGTCCTATAGCCTGGGCGCGGCCTATGACAACGCTGACCGGCCCACGGTGCTGACCTATGAGGGCGGGCACACGTCTACCACAGGCTACAACGGCGAGTACCCGGACACGCTTTCGGCCAGCGGGCAGGGCAGCCTCGTCGCGGAGTTGCGCCACAACGTGCGGGGGCAGGTAACGAACATCGACCGCGCCGGCAGCGCCGACACGACGCTGATCTACTACTATCAAGGGGAAAACTTCCGCCTTGACGAGATTCAGCACGGAGCGGCCGCCGACGCCTTCCCCAACTTCCTGTACAATCAGTACGACAACCTGGGCAACATTGAGGTCGTAGAAACGAAGCAGTCCGGCCTGACTGATACACAGACGTTTGAGTATGACGCTCTATCGCGGCTGACCAGCGCCGTCGGGTCGGGGGCGACCGGCATCCCCGCCTACGACTACGACTACACCTATGGGCCGGGCGGGAACCTGGCGACGCGGGTCAACAACGGCGCGGCGCAGACGCGAAGCTACACCTACGGCACGGCGGCGCAAAGCAGCGCCCACGCCGTCCAGAGCATCAGCGGCGACGGGCTGAACGCGACCTTCGAGTACGACGACGGAATTGCCGGCAACGGCAACATGACCAAGCGCATCATCAATGGCGTGACCTACACCCAGGTCTTCGACGCCGAGAACCGCCTGACGAAGGTCATCAAGGAAGCCGGCGCGAACGACCCAATTACGGAGTTCTACTACGACACCGATGGCAATCGCATCCTGACCATCTACAAGACGGGGACGACGGAGACGAGCCGGGTCTACACCCCGTTTCCCGAATTCGAGGAGACGGTTCCGCCCAGCGGGGCGACGACGCAGCGCACCAGCTACTACCTGGCCGGTCAACTCATCGCCGTGCGGGTGCGGACGGGGACGACCGGCAACGGGGCGCTGTACTACGCCTACCGTGACCATCTGGGCAGCGTCGTGGCCTGGGCCAACGCCAGCGGGGCGCTGGTGAGCGGTTCGCTGGCCGGCTACGAACCCTACGGCGGCTACCGCACCAAGCCGCCCACGACCGTCAACCCCGACATCAGCGACCGCGGCTTCACCGGGCACCGGCAGAACAACACGGGAAGCTACGATTTCGGGCTGATCTACATGAACGCCCGGTACTATCTGCCGGAGATTGGGCGGTTCATTAGCGCGGATACGATTGTGCCCGATCCAGCCAACCCGCAGAGCCACAACCGCTACTCGTACGTCCGTAACTCGCCTGTAAGTTACACGGACCCAAGCGGGCACAGGGAGTGTGCAGGCTCGGCATCTTGCGCCAATACCCTGGCACATGAGATAGAAACACCACTTGTACTATTCAGCGGAGGCGAGTGGATGAATTCTGAGGAGGTTAGGGTGGGGTATGGAGCTTATCGCATTGGCGCTATGCTCTATAGAGAAAGCGGATTTGCCTATGAGACTCCTCGAAAAGCGTTTCTGGCCGTCTATGGTGGCGCTGTAACGTTCCATAAGACTGGTCTCTCCGCACCTAATCTAGGCGAAGCGACAGGCAGAAACAGAGTTCTTGTCAACGAAGTTGCTGGTGGAGGCATTACAGGCGCAGGAGCTGGAGCAATGTGGGCAGCGCACGAGATGGGCCATGCACTGAACTATGCCCTGCTCCCCAATGGCGTAGATGATCTCAACTACGGTGCTGGGCTGGTTAGCTTGGCGCTGGAAGGCATCTTTGTAGATGGGCAGAGAGTTGCTGGGAATACCACTCGATCTTATGCGAATAACAACACCTATGTCCGAAACTCGGCGGGATACAAGCTTGGTCCTGGCGGAGAGACCACGCCCTATCGACAGAATACTAGCGTATCTGCCAGTGAGGACTTCGCTGATATGTTTATGAACTATGTATTCGGGAGCTTCGCTGACAATGCTTATGGAGCAGCGCGATCTAGCTTTATGGATTCTCATATGAGCGCGTGGATTAGCTTGGCTACTTCTACGGGCCCCTAATGTTCACCCACGTTACCTGAGACCTGCATTGAAGAGGCGAGGCAATTGTCATGAATGCCTTTCTAAAGCGCGCAAGTAGTACGTTATTGCTGATCAGCCTTTCCGTCGCCACCTTCTCGTGTTCGGTCCCGGGTCAGGGAAGTGGGCCTACTGCGCGGCCAATAGGAACTTCAACTTCCGTTGCGGAACAGAATGGGAGCATCACCTCGACAGCCGGCTTTACGCCCACGGCTCCTGTGGCTGAAACTGCTACGCCCACCATGGCTTCTGCCAAGCCCATACCAATCGCTTCTTCTACTCCTGAGCCGTCAACTACACCAACACCCGTGCGGACGCTCGATGTAGCTGAGGAGAACGAGTTATTGGGACAGCTTATGCAACAAGATGAGTCTTGCAGACTTCCGTGCTGGTGGCAGATCGAGCTTGGAAGTCCGTTGGAGGATGTCGATCGTCGATTCCGCTCTCTTGGAATGCCCAGATGGGAGATCTATCGGTCCGACTTGGAAGATGGAAACGATATGGGCGACCTCCGCATCGGTTACTCTGATCCTTTGGACCCAAGTTTCTATTACGTGGATGTCTTGGTTCGCTTATATACTCTTCAAGACGAAGTTGCCTATATCGAGGCTGACGTGATACGGCCTCTGGTTGAGTATGGGATTGATGAGTTCCTAAGAGATTGGGAACTCTACTTTCCAAGTTCCATTATTCGAGAGTTTGGCTCACCCACTTCCGTATATTTGATCCCAACGTCTGTAACTTATGGAGGGCCTATCGATCAAGTTCTCCGTCTTTATTACCCTGAACAAGGCATTACAGTCTCTTACATGTTTCATGTATCTGAAACCGCGGAGGGGGCCATTGAGTTATGCCTTGACCCATCCGACATCTACGAACTGAGATTATCGCTATTTGCACCGGAAGCGGCGGAGCAGTGGGCTCCCTATTTGCTACCCTTGGAATCGGAGGCCTATGAGCAGTATTCGTGGGCCAAACGCACGGGGCAGGAAGTATCTACGCTTTATCAATCTCTTCAAGAAACCCAACCGCCATGCGTCATTCTCCAGTAGGCATAGTTGTAATGACGCCTGAGAAAGAGGCGCGAAGCAAAGCTGATTCAATTGGCTGTACATCTACCCTTCTCTGGATACAGAGTCCGTTTACAGCCAAGCCGGGCAAAGATGTACATCGCTTTCCCCGAATTCGAGGAGACGCTTCCGCCCACCGGGGCGGGGACGCAGCGCAGCAACTACTACTTGGCCGGGCAACTCATGGCCGTATGGGTGCGGACGGGGACGACGGGCAGCGGGGCGCTGTACTATGCCTACAGCGACCACCTGGGCAGCGTCGTCGCCTGGGCCAACGCGAGCGGAGCGCTCGTCTCCGGTTCGC
>CAZSOD010000139.1:0-8901 GCA_964608255.1 uncultured Ardenticatenaceae bacterium | reverse complement strand
AGCCCTCGTCGCCGGCCAGGCGCAGCCAGTGGGCGCGGCGCGTCTCGCTGGCCCCATAGCTAACGCGAAACGGGTTGCGCAGGCGCAGGGTAATTGGCTCCCAGGTGAGTCGGGTCATGTGGTTTGTTTTCCTACCGTCCTGCTGAATTGCCAAATCGCCCCACTCTACCTGAGGAGTAGCGCCGCCAGCAGCGCGGAGCGCTCGACCATTTTGGAGATGATGACGTGCTCGTGCCGGGCGTGGGCGCCGTCGCCCACCGGACCGAGGCCGTCGAGTGTGGCCGTGAAAGCGCTGGTCAGGTTGCCGTCCGACGCGCCGCCGACCGTCACCGCGGTCAGGTTCAGGCCTAGCTCCGCGCCCGCCTCGCGCGCCAGTTCCCACAGCGCGCTGTTGCGCGGCGTCGGCTCCAACGGCCCGCGCTCGAATCCGCCGCTGATCTCCAGCGTCGCGCCGGGCAGGGAGAGGGACAGCTCGCGTATGGCCGCCGCCAACCGTTCGGCGTCGGCCGCCGTCAGCGCCCGCACGTCCACCTCGGCCCGGCACTCCGGCGCGACGACGTTGGAGCGCAGCCCCCCGCCGATGACGCCGACGTTGACCGACACGCCGCGCGGGTAGTCGTTGAGCGCCGCCAGCTTCTGCACCACCTCGGCCATGCCCAGGATAGCGCTGACGCCCTTTTCCGGCTCCAGCCCGGCGTGGGACGCCCGGCCGCGCACGACTACCTCGAAGCCGCCGACGCCCTTGCGCCCCGTCTTCAGCGCTCCATCCGGCCCGGCCGACGGCTCCAGGATGAGCGCCCGGGCCGACTCCCGCGCCAGCGCCTCAATGGCCGGCCGCGACTCGAAGCTGCCGATCTCCTCATCGGTGTTGACCAGAAAGACGGGAGCCAGCGCCGGCTCCAGCCCCAGTTCCCGCAAGGCGCGCAGGGCGAAGAGGCCCTGCACCAGTCCGGCCTTCATGTCGTAGCTGCCCGGCCCGCGCAGCACGTCGTTCTCCACGACCAGCGGCATGTCGGCCAGCGCGCCGACCGGCCAGACGGTATCGCAGTGGCCGAGCAGGAGTTGCTGCGGGCGACCATCGGCCGCCGGGTGGCGGGCGACGAGGGTGCCGCCGGTGCGCTCGCCCGGCGTGTGGCGCACGCGGTAGCCCAGGCGGTCGAACTGCTCGTAGAGGATGCCGATGGGGCCGGCCTGTGTCTCCGGCGCGTCGCTGGGCGACTCGGCGGCCACCAGGTCGGCCAGCAGGGCGACCATGTCGTGGCGCTGATGGGACAGGTGTTGGAGGATGCGGTGGGCGTGGGTCATCACGTGTTGATGTCTGGGTTTATTGAGCTTGACAGATATTATCGCATCGTGATAATATCATGTCGTGATAGAGTCCTTTGCATCAAGGGAGACGGAGTTTGTCTTCAAGGGCTTCGTGTCACGCAAGCTACCGCATGATATACAGAAAACCGCCCGCCGTAAACTCCTTTACCTGAATGATGCCCAAGACGTGCGGGATTTACTGGCCCCTCCTGGCAACCGATTAGAGAAGCTTAGCGGGGATCGAGAAGGTCAATACAGCATTCGTATCAACGACCAATGGCGCGTTTGTTTTCGCTGGCAAGACGGCCGCGCTCTTGACGTGGAGATTGTGGATTATCACTCATGAACGGACAGACTGCCGAAAGGCTCCCTCCCATCCATCCGGGTGAGGTGCTGTTGGAAGACTTCATGAAACCGTTTGGGCTGAGCCAGTATCGTGTGGCGCAGGACATTGGCGTGCCGGCGCTGCGAATCAATCAGATCGTCCGGGGCAAGCGGGCTATCACGGCCGACACAGCCATGCGCCTCGCCCGCTACTTTGGGACAAGCCCTGATGTCTGGCTGCGTTTGCAGGCTCGCTACGACCTGGAAGTTGCGGAACAGGCGATTGGTGAACGGATTGAACGTGAAGTGAAAGTCCTGACTAGCGCCCTTCATCCCTGAGTCTGCCGGCTTGAAATGGGGCGCTGTTGTTACAGTCATCAACTTGGAGACAAGCGTGGCAGAATACATAATGCGGACAGCGACGAAGGATGAGGTCGGCCTGATGGTCGACTGGGCGGCGGCCGAGGGGTGGAACCCCGGCCTGAACGACGCCGCGGTCTTCCACGCCGCCGACCCGGAAGGGTTCCTCGTCGGCCTGCTCGACGGCGAGCCGATCAGCTCCATCTCCGTCGTCCGCTACGGCCCCCGCTTCGCCTTCCTCGGCTTCTACATCGTCAAGCCGGAGCATCGCGGCCACGGCTACGGGCTGCGGCTGTGGAACGAGGGGATGCGCTTCCTGGACGGCCGCGACGTGGGCCTCGACGGCGTGCCGGCTCAGGAGAGCAACTACGCCCGCTGGTGCTTCCAACTGGCCGACCGCAACACGCGCTACGCCGGAACCGCGACGGGTATCGACGACCCCGGCGACCCCCGCGTGGTAGCCCTGGCCGACGTGCCCGCGGCCGACCTGCTGGCCTACGACGACGCGCTGCTGCCCGCGCCGCGCCATGCCTTCCTGCGCGCCTGGATCGACCAGCCGGGGGCGACGGCGCTGGCGGTCGTTGACGGCGGGCGCATGGCCGGCTACACCGTCGTCCGGCCCTGCCGGGTGGGTTATAAGTTCGGCCCGCTCTTTGCCGACGACGCGGCGACGGCCGACACTCTGTTTCGCGCCGCGGCGGCGCGTCTGCCGGAGGGCGCGGCCATCTCCCTCGACACGCCGGGCGCGAACCCGGCCGCCCACGACCTGGCCCGCCGCTATGGCCTGACGCCCGGCTTCCAGACGGCGCGGATGTACCGGACGATGCCGGGGTCGACCATCGCCCTGCCGCTGGAGCGCTGGTTTGGCGTCACGAGCTTCGAGTTGGGCTGAGGCTGCCCCGTTCGTAGTCCCGCGCTTTGGCGCGGAACTACGAACGAAGAAACAGCGCTAGACCTCCTGGCGTTCCACCGCGCCAATGGCCGTGATCAGGCAGAAGAGGATGACGACCACCGTCCCGGCCAGCGCACCGGCGTTGAAGACCTGGGGCGCGTCGGGCACGCCCAGTTGCGCCGCCCACGAGACGAGCCCGCCCGGCAGCAGCCCGGCCGCCTGCGGGAAGGCCCCGCCGACGAGCAAGACGATGCAGAACAGCAGCCCCAGCCCCGCGCCGATGAGCGTCGTCCGGCCGAGGGCGCTGCCCAGCAGCACGGCGGCGGCGATAGCCATCAGCCACAGCCACAGCAGCACGTTGCCCAGCAGGAACGGCCCCAGCGCCAGCCCGGGGTCGAAGAGCAGGTTGGTGTAATAGCCCGCCCCCAGCCCGGCCAGCAGCACCGCCGGCAGGAAGACCAGCGCCAGCGCATCGAACTTGCTCAGCACGAACGCCCAGCGCGGCACGGGCTTGCTCAGCGTCATGGCCGCCGTGCCCCGGTCCTTCTCCCCGGCGATCAGGCCCATCGCCAGCAGCAGGGTCAGGATGAAGCCGAACTGGGTGACGTTCTCGATGTACTGGCCTACGGCGTCGGCCGCCTTCGGCTCCGGGATGAGGCCGGCGAACTGCTCCGCGCCGGGCACGCTCTTGATGATCTCGGTCACGAAGCGAGCCATCAGCGGTGAAACCAGCCCAAAGAGCAGGAAGACGACGAAGATGACGATTGCCTTGCGCGTCCGCCATTGCTCCAGCAGTTCCTTGCGCACCAGCGTCAGGTAGGCAGCCCATTCGGCGCGCCAGAGGGGCGGCTCGTGGCGCACTTCGGCCGCGCCCAGCCGCCGGTAGCTCCAGAGAATGAGCAGCAACCCGGGCACCGCCAGCAACAGCACCAGGCCCTCCACTAGCCACGGGTTCTGGATGAACTGCCCGGCGTAGACGATCGTCCCGTCCAGCGCGGCGTGGTAGAGGATGCCGGCCAAGGCATAGAGGGCGTTGCGGCGGCGGAAGGCCAGCCACACCAGCAGCGACACGGCCACGTGGAGCGCCAGCGCCGCCAGCCGCTCGACGAACGGCAGCAGGGCCAGCAGCGGCGAGCCGGCGAGCGCGGCCAGTTGCTTCTGGAGCGCGGCCAGTTGTTCAGCCGGCAGGTTGAGCGCCGCCAGGTCCGTGCCGCGCAGGGCCAGCAACCCGCCCACGGACAGGGCCGTTACCGCGCCGAGGATCATGGCCTCCAGTCCCCCGTGCCCGAGGCCGACCATGACGGCCGCCGGCCAGCGGTCGACCAGGCCGCGCCGGTTGAGCCACCAGAACGCAACGAGGCGCATCAGCCCTTCGCACAGCCCGGCTGAAAGGCCCAGCACGACGGCCGTCGGCAACAGGCCGGGCGCGTCGGGGGCGATGGGGCCGATGAGGCCGAGATCGCCCAGCAGGTTGTTGAGCGGCAAGTGGTAGACCTGCGACAGGAAGAACGACAGCGCGCCGGCCGTCCAGAGAAGCCACGGCGCGCGGAAGCGACGGCGCAGAGCGATGGCCAGGAGCAGCGGCACGACGATCATGAGCGAAACGGTTATGGCATAGAGGACTGTCATGATGCCGCCTCTCCGGTCTGACTGAGGAAAATCTCTTCCAGGTTCGGCCGCGCCCACTCGTAGCGCAGCACCGGCAGGTTGCGCCCGGCCACCAGGGGCAGCAGTTGCATCTGGCCCGCCTCGGCGTCGCTGGCGGTCACCCGCAGCGTCGCGCCTTCTACCGTCGCGCCGGAGACCCACGGCTGCGCCTGCAACGCGTCGGCCAGCGCGGGCAGCGCCTCGGCGGCGTCGGCGCGCACTTCCAGCACGGCCACGTTGGTCGTGTAGCGGCCCAGCAGCTCCTCGCGCCCGGCCACCTCCACCAGCCGCCCCTCGTGCAGGATGCCCACCGTGTCGCAGACGCGTTCCACGTCGGCCAGGATGTGGGTGGAGAAGAACACCGTGACGTGCTCGCGCAGCGCCTCCAGCAGGTCGAGCACGTCGCGCCGGCCCGCCGGGTCAAGGCCGGCCATCGGCTCATCGAGGATGAGCACTTGCGGCCGGTGGATGAGGGCCTGGGCCAGCCCCAGCCGCTGCTTCATGCCGCCGGAAAAGCCGCCCACCTTGCGCCGCGCGGCGCTCTCCAGGTCGACCAGCCGCAGCAGTTCGGCCGTGCGCTGGCGACGGTCGGCCGCCGGCACGCCGAACAGCCGCCCGGCGTGGTCGAGGCTCTCGGCGGCGGTCATCCAGCCGTAGTAGGCGGGCTCCTGGGGCAGGTAGCCGAAGCGCGACTGGGCGCGGCCGTCGCCGTTGGCGCTTTCCACGCCGCCAACCCAGGCTCGCCCTTTGTCCGGCCGCGCCAGCCCGGTGATGAGCCGGATGGTTGTCGTCTTGCCCGCGCCGTTGCGGCCGAGGAAGCCGAAGATGGCCCCGGCGGGCACGATGAGGTTCAGGTCGTCCACGGCTTTCACGTCCCCATAGTGGCGCGTCAATCCCTCAGTACGGATGGCCGGCGCGCCGGGGGCGTCGGGGATGGTCACGGTCGTCATCCTTACTCCTCCTGCCGGCCGACCAGGAAATAGGCGATGGGGCCGATGAGGTTGATGAACACGATGATAATGACCCACAGCCACTTCGGGCCGTTGGCTTTCGGCCGTCGCGCCAGGTCGACGAGCGCAAAGGTCAGCAGCGCCAGTTGCAGCACAATGACGGGGATGAGAAAAGGCAGTAATTCGCGCACAGTGTCCATTGTTTGTCCTTGTTTCAAACCAACTACGGATATCGCAGACGGCCCAGGTTTCGAGAATCATAATCTGGGAAATCTGTGTAATCCGTGGTTTCTTTCTCAGGTACCTTGCGGGTGGGTGATGACAGCCAGCTTGCGCTTGCGGCGACCGGCAACCGCGCCATTTTCCAGCAGCGGCCGCAATGCCTCGTTGAGCGCCACGCTGAAGCGGTCGAACTCCTCGTTCGTCGCCATGAAAAACGTCTCCGTATAGCCGGCCCGGTCGGCCAGCATGTCGATCGATCCGTCGCCCGCTGCCGCGCTGACATACGCGGCAAAGCCCTGGATTAGCGTCATCGCATAGGCGCGAAAGTAGCGGACATGCTCCTCGGCTGTGACGCCGGTTATCTCCTCGGCGCTCAGGAACAGGGGCCGGTCCAGCCGGTAGACCTTCTCCACCACGCCGCGCACCGGCCGCTCGCCGGCAATGGCGACGATTTCGGCGCCCAGCAGCAAGCGCAGGTGCCGGTAGATCGACGACTTGGGCACCTCCGGTAACCGTTCGGCTATCTCCTGCGTCGTCAGCGTCGCGCCGGCCAGCGCCTCGAGAATACGAAAGCGAACGGGGTGGAGGATCAGGTCAATCCGCTGCATAGTGGTGAAGCCTTCATCTTAATATTATCAATCACAATAATATTATCACGATTGATACGATTGTCAATCCTTGTTTCCCCGTCAATGGGCGTAACGAACTGTAAAGGGTATAGTGTTGATGCCAGTAAGATTTGATTGTGCGCCCGAACCCCGTCCTCATCGAGGAGCCCCCATGAAAACCGCGCATTTCTTCGCCCTCGTCGTCCTGCTCGCCGTTTCTAGTTGCGCCCGTCAACCCGCTGAGGTAGCTGAGGCTAATCAGAGCGCGACGACAGCCGCGCCGTCCATGCCCGCCACTGTTGTCCCCACCAAGACGGTTGCGCCCAGCCCGACGGCAACTTCAGCACCGTCGCCCACGCCCGAACCCACCGACACACCCGAGCCGCCCGCGCCCTCCCCGCAAGCCACCCTGGAACCAACCGCCACACCCTCGCCGCCCTCAACGGCGACGGCCACAATACGGCCCTCGCTCACGCCCCGACCATTGCCACCCGCACCGGCCAGCACCTCCACGCCATCGGCCGACGCCGCAGTGGCTGTGCGCGAGATGATCGGCGAGGCGATCGCGGAAATGAACCGGCTGCGTTGGGCGCTGGATCCGGGCAATGAGATTTACAACCGCGTAAGCCCCACCGACGCCATCGACTGCCAGACCGTCATAGCCTCTCGCGAGCGCGTCCTGACGCTCATCCAGCCCGGGGAACCGTCTGAACCCGCTTCGGTGCAGAATGCTCGCGCGGCCGCCGCCGTCGCTTTGACCCAGTTTAACGCCGCCACCAGCCCCTTAATCGACAGTTGTCGCCAAGCGCTGGCGGCCGGCAGCGCGACGGTCATCATCCACAAATCGGGGTACTACGACCTGGTCGCGCGTTTTGCCGAAGTTGAGGCGATCTGGAATCAGGCCATCCACATGCTCGACCCATAATCGAAGATCGGAGCATGCCCGGTTCAGCGGGTTGCGCTACACTCCGCCCTCATCACCACCACGCGAGGATGCCCATGACCGCCGGAGTCATCGCCGCCGGAGATAGAGAGACGGCCGCCGCCGGAGCCGAAATGCTGCGCCGCGGCGGCAATGCCGTCGATGCCGCCGTCGCCGCCGCCTTCGCCTCGTTCATCGCCGAGGCCGGCGTCGTCCACCTGGGCGGCAGCGGCATCGCCCAACTCTATGACGCGCGCAGCGGCGCGGCGCACGTCTACGATTTCTTCAGCGTCATGCCCGGGCTGGACGGCCGGCCGCCGCAGCGGCTCGACTTCGAGGAAGTGGTCATCGACTTCGGTTCGGCCACGCAGCGCTTTTTTCTCGGCCGCGGTTCCGTGGCCGTGCCCGGCAATATCGCCGGGCTATGCCGGCTGGCGGCCGACTTCGGGCGGCTGCCCCTGACCGACCTGCTGGAGCCGGCCATCCGCCTGGCCCGCGACGGCGCGGCGCTGGCTCCGTTCCAGGCCGACACCTGCGCCCTGCTGGCCCCGCTTTACACCCATACCGACGGCATCCGGCGCGTCTTCGCGCCCGAGGGCCGCGTCATCCGGCCCGGCGAGCGGCTGCTCATCCCCGACCTGGCCGACACGCTGGCCGCGCTGGCCCGCGCGGGGGCCGAGTACGCCCGCGGCGGCCCGCTGGCCCAGGCCCTGCTCACTGACCAAGCCAATCGCGGTGGACTGCTGACGGCGGCCGACCTGGAGCGCTACGAAGTGCTGCGGCCCACGCCGCTGAGCGTTGCCTACCGCGGCTACGAGGTGCGCCTGCCGCCGCTGTGCTCGGCCGGCGGCGTGCTGACGGCCTTTACGCTCACGCTGCTGGCCGGGTTCGACGTGGCCGCGCTGCCCCACGGCTCGGCGGCGCACCTGCAATTGCTGGGCGAGACGATGGCCGCCACGACCCGCGCCCGCGAGCAGTGGGACGGCTGGCTGGAGGCGCTGCCCGGCGACGAGGCTACGGCCCGGCTGCTGGATGAGCGCGTCGTGGCCGCTTATCGCGACGAGGTCTGCGCCGCGCTGGCCGACCGTTGCCCGTCGGCCATCGTCGCGGAGCCGCCCGGCCCGGCCAACACCAGCCACCTGAGCGTGATGGACGCCGAGGGGCTGGCCGTGGGCCTGACGACGACCGCCGGCGAATCGGCCGGCTACGTCGTCGACGGCACGGGCTATATTCCCAACAACATGCTCGGCGAGGAAGACCTGCACCCCCAGGGCTTCCACACCCGGCCCGCCGGCCAGCGCATCCCGACGATGATGACCCCGGCCATCATCCTGGACCGCGGCCGGCCGCGGCTGGTCGTCGGCAGCGGCGGCAGCACGCGCATCCGCAGCGCTGTGTTGCAAACGCTTAGCAACCTGCTGGACTACCGCCTGCCCTTGGACGAGGCCGTGAACCGCAACCGCGTCCACCTGGAGGGCGGCGTTTTGCAGTGCGAGGCGGGCTACGACCCGGCGGCGGTGGACGAGCTGGAGGCAATGGGCTACCGCGTCAACCGCTGGTCGTCGCGCGGCATCTACTTCGGCGGCGCCCATAGCGTGGCCCGCGCGCTGGGCGGTCGCCTGAGCGCGGCGGGCGACGACCGCCGCGGCGGGGCGACGGCCGAGGTGG
>CAZSOD010000138.1:0-9055 GCA_964608255.1 uncultured Ardenticatenaceae bacterium | reverse complement strand
CGGGTTGCCGAGGTTTCTTAGGGCCGGTCCCTCCACCTCTCTGGATAAAAGTGACAGTATTCGGTTGTTGGCGGAAACTATAGCAAGCGCCGCCGGGGGTTGTCAAGCGGCAAATGTGCCCAATGGAGCGAGTGAGTCAGTTGTGGATTTTCACCGCGCCTTGGGGGACGACGGGCGACAGATCACGGACCACGGCCGGAAGACACCACTGTCTGTGGTCGGTGGTCTGTCGTCTTCTCTCGCCGCTTGCTCCCGCGCCGCGACCGGGGGAAAATCCAAGCGACCGCCTATGATCCACCGCCTCCGCGCTGCCGCCCGCGCCCACGCTCCGGAGTTGCTCCTCGCGCTTGTCCTGCTCGTGGCCGCGGCCGTCCGCCTGGGGTCGATTCGCTTCGCCCTGCCCCACGTCTACCACCCCGATGAGGACGCGCTGGTGCTGCCCGCGCTCAACATCGTCAAGACCGGCGACCTGAACCCGCTGCGCATGGACTACGGCTCTTTCTTCGTCTACCTCATGGCCGTCGTCCACCTGCTGGTCTATCTCCAGCAAGCGCGGACGGGGCGCATCGCCAGCGTGGCCGACTTGGCTATCCCAGAGCGCGGCTGGTATCCGGCCGTCTACCCTAATCCCGAGTACGTGCTGGCCGGGCGGCTGCTGTCGGTGCTATTCGGGCTGATTGCCATTATCCTCATCTACATGCTGGCGACACGCCTCGGCAACCGCCGCCAAGGGTTAATTGCCGCGGCGCTGGCGGCCGTCGTCCCTGACCTCGTCGTTCACTCCCACTATGCCATGACCGACATGGCCCTGGCGACGATGGCAACGCTGGCCCTCTATCTGCTGGTGCGCGCCTACGACACGTGGGCCGGCGGCTCCCCTTGGCCTTATATCGGCGCGGGATTTGTCTGCGGGCTGGCCGCCTCGACCAAGTTCACCGGTGCGCTGCTGGTCGCGCCGCTGCTGCTCGTGCCGCTGCTGCGCGTGCGCCGGCTGGACGACGCGCTGAGCTTCCGCGTCGTTGGCGGCGTGGCAGCGATGGCCGCCGGCTTTCTGGCCGCCACGCCCTACGCCCTGCTCGACCTGCCGAAGTTCGTCCATTACACCGGCTACGTGCTGCGCAACTACAACCGGCCCGGCTACGTGGGCCAGGGCGCAACGTGGCGCTGGCAGTTGAACTACCTGTTCACCGACCGCAACGCCGCGCTGGTCTTTCCCGCCGCCGCCGGGCTGCTGCTCAGCCTGCGGCGCTGGGGGCGGCGCGGCTGGATCGTCAACAGTTTCGCCTTCCTCGTCCTGCTGACGGCCAGCACGACCAGCATTCGCGAGTCGCGCACCTGGCTGCCGGTCGCGCCCATCGCCTGCCTCTGGGCCGCGCTGGCGCTCGACTTGCTATGGCAATGGTTCGGCCGGCGGCTGGGCCGTTCCGAGCGAGCGGCAGCCTTCGGCGTCGTCTTGCTGCTGGTCTTTCTGCCCCTGCTCGATCAGACCGTCCGGGCCAACCGCAACCTGGCCGGGCCGGACGTGCGCACGCTCGTCGCCGATTGGATTCACAGCCACGTGCCGCCTGGCTCGGTCGTCGCCTTCGATCGCTTCCCGGCCAACCTCAACCCCGATGGCTGGCCGGTGGCGCTGATCTTCGGTCACTACATGGAAGACCTCGACTGGTACACCGCGCGGAACGTGCGCTATCTGGTCGCCAGCGACGTCATCCACAGCGACGACCGGCTCTCGGCTGAGGACATGGCCCGCTTCCGTGCCCTGACCAACCAGCTATGCCTCGTGCAGACGATCACTGGCCCCTTCCTGGCCGCGCCCGACCGCACGTACTGGATCTATGAACTCCCGCCGTGCGACACCGGCACGGATGGGAATTAGTTATCTACAGATTTGGCAGATTAGGCCCATTTTTAGAGAGTCTTCTGCCTATGAAACCTGCTAAATTTGCGGACGATTCCTTTCCTGACATGAACAACTCGCTGCGCGAACAGTTCCTGCTCGACCCTGAGGTCGTATTCCTCAATCATGGCTCCTTCGGCGCGACGCCGCGGCCGGTCTTTGATGTCTACCAGGAATGGCAACGGCGGCTGGAGCGCCAGCCGGTGCAGTTCCTGGGCACGGATATCATCGGCTATCTGGCCGAGGCTCGGGCGGCGCTCGGCCGCTACCTGAACGCCGACGCCGATGACCTCGTTTACGTGCCCAACACGACCTTCGGCGTCAACGTCGCCGCCCGCTCGCTGAACCTGGGGCCGGGCGACGAAGTGCTGATGCCGGACCACGAGTACGGCGCGTGCGAGCGAGCCTGGACGTACATAAGCCGCGAGCGTGGATTCCGCATCGTCCGGCGGGCGGTGGAGCTGCCGCTGACCACAGCCGAAGCCATCGTCGAGCAGGTTTGGGCGGGCGTAACGGAGCGAACGAAGGTGCTCTACCTGAGCCACATCACTTCGCCGACGGCCGTTCGCTTGCCGATCGAGCCGCTTTGCGCCCGCGCTCGCGCCGCCGGCATCCTGACTGTCATCGACGGGGCGCACGCGCCGGGGCAAATCCCGCTCGATATGGCGGCCATCGACGCCGACTTCTACACCGGCAACTGCCATAAGTGGCTGTGCGCGCCGAAAGGCTCCGCGTTCCTTTATGCCCGCCGCGCCGTTCACTCCTTGATAGAGCCACTTGTGGTCGGTTGGGGCTGGGAATGCGAGCCCGGCTTCTCGTTCGGGTCGCGCCTGCTCGATTACACGCAATGGCTGGGGACCAACGACCTGGCGGCTTATCTGGCGACGCCGGCGGCGATTGCTTTCCAGGCCGACCACGACTGGCCAGCCATCCGCGCGCGCTGCCATGAACTCGCGGCCGACGCCGTCGCCCGCATCGAGGCGCTGTCCGGTCTACCTTCTATCTACCCGCCCGGCGACGACAGTTTCTTCGTCCAGATGGCCGCCGCCGCGCTTCCACCCATCCCCGACCTTCCACGCTTCAAGAAGCGCCTCTACGACGAATACCGCGTTGAAATCCCCTGCATTCAGTGGGGCGACCGGCAACTAATTCGCGTTTCCATCCAGGGCTACAACACGGTTGAGGACGTGGCCGCGTTGCTGGGCGCGCTCCGCCGCTTGTTGTGATCATAATTGCCTCCGCTCTTTGCGCTTCTGCCCGCCCGCGTTTAGCCGCACGCTGGCGGCAAGCGCCCTCTATACCTCAGGCACAGGCCGCACGGGCCAACCCTCTCAGGGTCGATCTGTGAACTATCTGTGCCCCATTTCTGTGTCTCCCATAGGCGCGGTTGCTACCGTGATGACCTAAACTAACTGGGCATGAACAGGTGCGGCCCTATCATGCCTAAGTCCACTTCCGGGCGGTTAGATGCGCTCTAGCGTCGATCGCCTGTCAATCGGCCCTCACGGCCTTAACCAGGAAGCGCCGCGTCGGAATGCCAGTGAGCCCAGGTTATAGGCCACGGCTGGCGTGACGACCTTTCAAAACCACCGGCAGCGCGCCTCGCAGCGCGAAGGAGAACTGCATGTCCAGCAACCAGGTGGTCGTAATCGACCAGGACGGCGAGCGCGGCGTGATCCGCGGCTACGAGCCTGAATCGCAGCAGTACCGGGTTGAGCATGACGGAATAGAGTTCATCGTGCCGGCCAGCCTGCTAACGCCCCTGGGCCAGAGTTACTTTTCCATGCCGGGCCGCTTCATGACGCTGGCGCGGACCAGCGATGGGGACGCCGAGACGCTGGTTGTGCCGATCATCGAGGAGTCGCTGGCTGTCAGCAAGCGGCCGATTGTGCGCGGCGTGACACGCATCCACATGACCGTGAACGAGCGCGAAGTCGTCGTGGATGAGCCGATCGTTGAGGATCAGGTCACCGTCGAGCGCGTTGGCATCAACCAGCCCATCGAAAAGGCAGTCAAACCCCGCGTTGAGGGCGACACGACCATCATCCCGGTGATGAAAGAGGTGCTGATGGTGCGAAAGCAGTTGGTGCTGGTGGAAGAGGTGCGCTTGACGCGCAAGCAAGTGGAAGTGCGACGGCCGCAACAAGTGGTCCTTCGCTCCGAAGAAGCGCGAGTGGAGGAGGTTAACCCTGAGCGTACGGACGCTCAGGAAGTCAGTTCCATAGCGGAACATGGAGATAGATAAATGAAAACAGTTATTGGCTTGTACGATGATGTTTCGACGGCGCGCCAGGTCATTGATGAACTGGTAAGCGCGGGTTTCAACCGCAACGATCTGAGCCTCGTTGCCAATAATCGCACGGGAACGGACACGACCATGGGCGATACGACTGGCGACACGGCCGCCGAAGGCGCCGTGGGCGGCGCGGTCACCGGTGGCGTGCTAGGGGGTCTGGGCGGCGTGCTGCTTGGTCTGGGCGCGCTGGCTATTCCCGGCATCGGGCCGGTGGTGGCGGCGGGGCCAATCGTGGCCGGGCTGACCGGCGCTGGAATTGGCGCGGCGGTCGGTGGGCTGGTTGGCGCGCTCATCGGTTGGGGCGTACCGGAGGAAGAGGCCGGCTTCTACGCTGAGGGCGTGCGCCGTGGCGGGACGCTCGTGGCGGTGAAGGCTGACGAGAGCCTGGTCGACAAGGCGCTGCGGATTATGAACCGCTTCGGCCCGGTGGACGTGCAGCAGCGTTCGGCCGAGTGGCGCTCCACTGGCTGGAGTGGCTTCGACGCCAACGCCGGCGAGTACACAGGCACGACGGCGCGCACCGGTATGACGGGCGCGACGAAGGGCATGGGCACCACCGGCCGCGCGACCAGCGACATCAAGGGCGAGAAGACCATTCCGGTCGTCGAGGAAGAGATGCGCGTTGGCAAGCGCGAGGTGGATAAGGGCGGCGTGCGCGTCCACAGCTGGGTGGAGGAAACCCCGGTGCGCGAAAACGTCGAGGTCCGCGAGGAGAACGTGTATGTCGAGCGGCGCCCCGTAGACCGGGCGGTCGATCCTTCGACGGCCGACGCTTTCAAAGAGCGTACTTATGAAGTTCGCCAGAAGGGCGAAGAGGTTGTCGCCGACAAGCAGGCTCGTGTGGTCGAGGAAGTGGTCGTCGGCAAGAAAGTGGACACGCACACGGAGACGGTTGAGGACAACGTTCGCCGCACACGCGTCGACGTGGAGCAAATGGGCGATCGCGACTACGATTCGCTCTACCGCAACCACTTTAATCGCACCTACGGCAATCGCGGCCTGAGCTATGAGCGCTACCAGCCCGCTTACCGCTACGGCTCTACCCTCTACAACAATCCGCGCTATGCGGGGCGTGACTGGAACGACATCGAGACGGACGTCCGGCGCGATTGGGAAGGCCGCGGTCAGGGCGCCTGGGAGGACTTCAAGGACGCCATCCGTGAGGGATGGAATAACGTGAAGCAAGCCGTGAGCTAAGAGCAAGACGGCGTGGGGCCAGAGCCATCCGCCTGGCCTGGCGCCTGCTAGTTGGCAATCGAACACGAACCGCAAGGGGCTCAGGATCATCTGGGCCCCTTGCTCTTTCCGATAAACGGTTGACGTACAGGGCTTTGCAGACCTAGAATCGCGCCACAGATTGAAATACGGTGAGGGGAATGGTTCATGGCTAAGAAAAAGAGCGGCGGTTTCTTCGGAACCCTGGGCGATATGCTGGAAGAGGGGTTGAAGGACCTGGGTCAGCAATTGGCGGCCGAACCGGACCAACCGGCCGGGGGATTGCCGGAGCCGGTGACCAAACGCGTGTCGCTGATTATCCACAATCCGCGCGTGCCCAGCGCGGGCAACGAGCGGCTGAACAAGGTTCTCGGCTGGAACGACCCGAAGCAACTGGTGCAAGGCTACATGGATGACCTGCACGAGTGCAGCTATGGCTACGCCAACTACAAGATCGTCGAAAACATCACCGTGAGCCGCTTCCCGCGCAAGGCCGACGGCTTCACCTACAAAGCCGACGACTTCGTGAATGCCTGGCGGGCGCGCCAGGGCTTCCACCAACCCGACGCCGTTGACTACGACGCGCTGCTCGACGAATTCGACATGATCCGGAAGATTGACGCCGACAAGGTGGATGAGTTCTGGCTATTTGCTTTCCCCTACGCCGGCTACTACGAGTCGATCATGGGCGGCCCGGGAGCGTTCTGGTGCAACGCGCCGCCGCTGACCCAGACAGCCCACGCCAGCCGCCGCTTCGTGATTATGGGCTACAACTATCAGCGTGGGGTGGGGGAGATGCTGGAGAACTTCGGCCACCGCGCCGAGTCGATCATGAAACACGTTTTCCGCAATAAGACGGGGGACGATAACCTCTGGGAGCGCTTCTTCCGCCACGAGTTCAAGAATCCCGGTCAGGCTGAGGTGGGCTGGATGCACTACGCGCCGAACAGCGAGCGCGATTACGATTGGGGCAACACGCGCCAGGTTTCCAGCCGCTGGCGCACGTGGCAGAACTTCCCCAATCTGGAGGGCCAGGCGGAGACGGTCGACTGCAATGACTGGGGTAACGGCGACATCCGGCTGCACCACAAGTGGTGGTTCCGGCTACTGCCCCACATTACCGGTTCGGCCGCCGGCATCAGCTATAACTGGTGGAAGTACATCGTCGACCCGAACACCGTTCGCTAGAGGAGGGGAACCATGAATTCATCCGCAACGCGCTGGCTAGTCGTCATCGCTGTCCTGCTGATCGCCGGGCTTGGTGTCTACTGGCTGCTGAGCCGGGACAACGCGGGGGTAACCGAAGCGATACCAGACGAGCCGGGTGTTACAGCGGCCGAGTGCCCGCTGGCGACCCCCGAGTTTTTCACCGTCGAACCGGTCACCTCGCCCACCGATCAACTGTCGCAGGTGATCACCGTCGATCTGGGCAACGGCGAGACTATCACCGTCACCAGCGAATCGGGTACGTTCTCCGCGCCGTTCGATACCTTTCCCAAGGAGATCGAAATCCCCTTGCTGCCCAACACCGTTCATAACCTGACGGTCGAGGGCAAAGTGAAGGAAGTGACGCAGGGGGATTGCGCCTATGGCGGCTACGTCTTGCGTACGACGACCGACCGCAATGGCGCGCCCCTGGTGATTGAGCAGAAGCAGTGAGCAGTTGTCAGTTGACAGGGTTCAGTAGCCAGTACTGAAAACTGTCACCTGTCGGCTGATCACCACTCCGTCAGCTTCCAGATCTCCGGCTGCCAGTCACCGGATTCGAGACCGATTTCGGCGTAGATGGCGACGGCCGCCTTCAGACTGCTCATCGCCTCCTCCTCGCGCCCGGCGCGGTGGAGCAGGTCGGCGCGATGGTTGTGGAGCGCCGCCTCGCGGTGGCGGTCGCCCACCTGGGCGCACAGCGTCAGCGCTTGCTCCAGCAGCGCCAGCGCTTCCTCGTCACGCCTGACGTCGCTGTAGACGCGAGCCAGATTGTTGAGCGCCGCCACGCGCGCCGCCGGCTCCGTCGCTTCGGCAAGAGCCAGGCTGCGCTCCAGGTACCTTCGCGCCGCATCTAGATCGTTCGCCTGCCGCGCCAGGATGCCGAGCGTGTTCTGGGCCTGGGCTTCCGCTTCCGGGTCGCCGGCGGCCGTGGCCAGTTCCAGCGCCCGTTGCCCCAGCTCCCGCGCCAGGACCCCATTGCCTGCCCGATAGGCCACGCGGCTGCGATCTACGTGGAGCCGCGCCGGGGCGGCCAGGTCGTTCATGCCGCGGTAGCGTTCCAGCGCGGCGCAGTAGTGGCTGTCGGCCAGCTCCCACTGCCCGCGCCGCTCGTAGAGCTGGCCAAGCTTGTGTTCCAGGCGGCCCAGGTCGGTGGGTGCCGCTTGCGCGGCCGACGACTCATAGGCCCGGAGCGCGGCGCTGTACTCGCCCAGGAGCGTGTGCAGGTCGCCGCACGATTCATAGAGCGCCCCGGTTGCCGGATGGCCCAGCGCCAGCGCCGTTTGGAAGTGGCCGAGGGCTTCGCGGTTGGCGTAGAGCGCGCGGGCGAATTCGCCGGCGCGGCGGTAGTAGTCGGCGGCTGTCGCGTCCTGACCGCCCAGCCGGAAGTGGTGGCCGATCAGGCTGGCCATGGCGTCGCCCCTTGCGCCGCGCGTCTGGTTCTGGAGCGCGCCGGCGACCCGGCGGTGGAGCAGTCGCCGCCGCGCCAGGTTCGTCTCATCGTAGACCAGCGAGCGTAATTGCTGGTGGTTAAAGTCATAGCGCGGGTCGCCCGAAAGCAAGTCCCCCGCCGCTTCGCGGATCAGGCCGCGCTCCAAGAGCCGCTCCAGGCCGCTAATGACCTCTTCCTCGCTCCGGCCGCTGGCGTCCCAGAGAATCGAGTAGTCAAACGAGCCGCCAATGACGGCCGCCGCCTGCAAGAGTTGCAGCCCGGCCTGATCGACAGCGGCCAGGCGGCTTGCGAGCAGTTCGCGCACCGAAGGCGGCATCGTCCAGTTGTCGGGCGTGCTGGCCAGCGCGTTCAGGTATTCAACCACGAAATAGGGCAGGCCCTCCGTCTCGCGGTAAAGGCGGTCGGTGATCTGCGCGGCCTGCGGTTGCAGCCGCAGGTTGGCGGCGACGAGGCTCAGTACGTCCGACGGCCGCCAGCGGGCGAGCGCCACCAGCCGTCCTGTTCCGGCGCGCTGCGCTTCGGTCATCAGCCGGCGCAACCGCTGGCTGCCCGCGCCGGCGTCGCTCCAGGCCACCACCAGGAGCACCGGCAAATCGGCCAGCCGCCGGGATAGGTAGGCCAGCAAGTCGAGCGAGGCAACGTCGGCCCACTGGGCATCGTCGAGGAACAAGACCCCGGGACTCGGTCCCGCCAGGAGATGGCAGATAACCTCGCTGACGCCGGCAAAGAAGCGGCTCTGCGCTCCCGGGCCACCGGTAGCCGCGCCGGGTCCGCCGCGGCCGCCGGTATCGAGTTCGGGCGCTAGTCGCACCGCCTCGGCCAGCCAATGGTCGGGGACGCCGGCCAGCCGCTCGTCCGCGCCAGGCCGCCGCCAGAGCGCGCGCAGGGCCGCGGCGAAGGGCGCGTAGGCCAGGTCGGTTTCCCCTTCGTAGCAGGTCGTGGCGACGGTGGTCGCCCCCCTGCCGCGCGCGTACTCCAGAAATGCTTC
>CAZSOD010000137.1:7270-9225 GCA_964608255.1 uncultured Ardenticatenaceae bacterium | reverse complement strand
CTCGGCCGAGAGGTGCAGCAGCACGACGTGCTCGCGCGGGCCGATCATCCGCGTCGCGACGGCGCACTGCTCGTTGCTCAGGTGCCCGGCGCCGCCGGCGATGCGGCGCTTGAGGAAGTCGGGGCGGTCGCTCGCGGCCCCCGCCGGGCGCAAGCGCCACAGGCCGTAAACGTCGCCGATCCCGCCTTCGGGGCGCGCGGTGACGGCGTCAGCAACGATCGCGCCGCCTTCCAGGCGGCCATCGATGCCGCCATCCAGCGCGGGTTGCCGCTTTGGGTTCCCCGTCCGGCCCAGCACTATCGCATCGAACTTGACCCCGGCAACGTTCAATTGCTCGTCCACGGCGACCTGACCATCGTGGGCGAGGGTCGCGCGAACACGCTCATTCGCTTCAGCATCCCGTCGCCCGACGCCAGCCGGGAATACGCCGGCTTCTTCATCGAGAACGGGGCCAACTTCCAGATCACCGAGTGCCGGCTGGAGGAGGACGCCCACCCGCGCGACTTCGAGTTCCACGGCTTCTTCTTCCAGGCCGGGCCGGTCGACCACCTGGCGCTGCTGGAGCGCATCGACGTGGCCGGATTCGTCAACATCGTCATGGCCCACGCCTCGGGCGTGGGCGACGGCACAGGCGAGCTGTTTCTGGCCATCCGCGAGGTGGACTTCCAGCCCGATCTGCGCTTCTGCGTCGCCTTTTTCACCGCTGAGACGGGCCACAAGCGGCTCCACATCTACGACAGCTTCTTCCACGACAACCAGGACTCGCACCTCGTCTATTGCCACCCGCACAACTCCGTTCACGTCGAGAACTGCCGCTTCGACGGGGCCAACAAGTGGGCCTTCCAGCTTCAGGGCACGGCCATCTCCGGCGACCCGGAGTACCAGCGCTTCCTCGGCTGCTGGTTCGGCCCGCGCAATAGCCGGGCGATCATCACCCACAACGGCAAATACACCCACCCGCGGCCGGAAGTGCGCAATTGTGTTTTCGAAGCGCGGGCCGGGGTGCAGATTCGCTCCGACGTGGTCATTGACGGCTGCTACTTCACCAACGCCCGCGACGCGGACAGCACCGGCTCGTTTATCACGGCCATTGACAGCGCGCCCTGGACGGCCGAGATTCGCAACTGCATCTTCGCCCCCAAGCACGACGCCATGCCCCACGTCGACCTGCGCCTGCCCAACACGCAGGTGACGGTGGAGAACTGCCAGTTCTATCACCAGGGCTATGGCTCGATGCTGGCGCTAGGTAAGGGGCCGACCTGCGTGGCGACCGTCGATAACTGCCTGTTCTACGTGCGCGCCGACGATGCCTCGCAGGCGATGTTCCTGGAGGTTGAGAACGGCCGCAACACCGTGACCAACTGCCGTTTCCACGGCCGGCCGCCGCGCGACCGGGGCGTGATCATCTGTCGCAACCAGGAGAGCGCCCTGGCCGCCGATGCGGCGCTCCAGATCGATAACTGCACCTTCCACTCCATCACCGCCGGCAGCCTGTTTTACATCCTCGACGGGCCGGGCAATAGCTGGAGCGGGCGGGTCAGCGGCGCGAACAACCACGTTGTTAACTTGCTGACTGGCGAGCCGGTGCTGGGCGTAGAGGGAGCGACGACGCCTTTCTATGCGCGCCTGACTCCGGTGGCTGCAGCCGCGCCGGTCGCGCTGCTGGCGACGCCGGTGACGGTCGTCAGCAGCAACTACGACGCCTATCAGGTGAACGGCCCGGCCGATATCAGCGCGCTGCACTGGTGGACGGCCGACGGCGCTTCGGACGCGCTGTTCGCCGGGACGATCAGCCTGACCGCGGCCACGCCGTTTGCGCTGGTCACCGGCGGCAACATTCAGCTGGCTGGCGGCGTCGCTCGCCGCGACGTGGCGGCCGGCGCGACGGTGCGCGTCACGTATGACCCGGCGGCGGGGGTGTGGCGGGAGCAGTAGGATAGTGGTCAGTGGTCAGT
>CAZSOD010000137.1:0-7170 GCA_964608255.1 uncultured Ardenticatenaceae bacterium | reverse complement strand
GGTCAGTCGTCAGTAGGTCAGTGGTCAGTAGGTCAGTGGGTTGGACGTGGACACAGGATGTTGGGTGACAGTAATTGACATGATCGGAGAGAACCTCGCCCCTGGAACCTGGAACCTGGCCGCTCTTCCGGCGGCGGTCGGCGGTCGTCCGTCGGCGGTCGCTCTTCACTCGTAATTCTATGGATTCCGCTCACCTCCACGAGATTTACGCCGAACGCGCGGCGCGGCTAGCCGGCAGCGATCTCTACTCGCTGGGCAACCCGGCTCATCTGTTCGCCATTCAGGGGCGGCAGCGGGCCGTGCTGCGCCTGCTGCGGCGCGAAGGGCTGTGGCCGCTGGCGGGCAAGGATGTTCTGGAGGTAGGCTGCGGCGCGGGCGGCGTGCTACTAGAATGGCTGAGCTATGGCATGGAGCCGGGGCGGCTGCACGGCACGGATTTGCTGGCCGAGCGCGTCGCCGATGCCCACCGCCTGCTGCCGCACGTCGCCGTCACCGTGGCCGACGGCGGTCGTTTGCCCTACCCGGATGGGTCGTTTGACGCCGTCCTACAATTCACGGTGTTTTCATCGATTTTGGACGCGGCCACCTGCTATACTGTCGCCAGCGAGATGCGACGGGTGTTGAAGCCGGAGGGCGTGATTGTCTGGTATGACTTTTGGCTCAACCCCATTAACAAGCAGACGCGGGGGATTCGCCCTGAAGAGGTGCGAGCGCTGTTCCCGGATTGCCGGGTTTCTCTAGACCGCATTACCCTGGCGCCGCCACTTGCTCGTCGCCTCGTACCACTAACCTGGTCGGGGGCGCTGATCCTCGAAGCAGCGCGACTGTTGAATACCCACTATCTGGCTGGCATCCGGCCGCTCCGGTGAGTTATGAACGAAAGCATCGCCTCACAACCCAAGGCCAACGTGAAACTCCATACCGGCGTGTCGGATTTATGGCATCTTGTGGACAGTGCGCTGCGCCGCGCGCTCGACCTCGCCGTCTCGCTGCTGGGCATCCTGGCCCTGTCGCCGTTCATCCTGCTCCTGGCTTTCCTGATCAAGCGTGACTCCGCCGGCCCCGTCTTCTACTGGGGCGAGCGCGTCGGCCGCAACGGCCGCCCCTTCCGCATCCTGAAGTTCCGCACAATGTACGAGACGAACGACAGCTACCGCGGGCCGCGTGTGACCGGTCAGGGCGACCCGCGCATTACGCCATTCGGCCAGTGGCTGCGCGATACCAAACTGAACGAACTGCCGCAACTGTGGAACGTCCTCAAGGGCGAGATGAGCCTCGTGGGGCCGCGCCCGGAAGACCGCGACTTCGTGACTCACTGGCCGGCCGACGTGCGTCAGGTTCTGCTCTCCGTGCGCCCCGGCATCACCAGTCCGGCGTCCGTGCTCTATCGCGACGAGGAGAGCATGTTGCAGGCGGGTAACGTGGTTGACCAGTACCTGAAGGTCATTCTGCCCAGCAAGCTGCGCCTTGACCTGATTTACGTCCACCACCGCTCCTTTCTGACTGATTTGGACGTGATCTTCTGGACGCTGCTGGCGCTGCTGCCGCAGCTAAAGACGCGGCGCGTGCCGGAGCACTTGCTTTTCTGGGGGCCGCTGGCGCGCTTCATCAGCCGCTACTTCTCCTGGTTCATTCTGGATAGCCTGGCTGCTTTCGTCGCCGTGGCGATGACCGGCGTCATCTGGCGTAGCAATGGCCCGCTGGAACTGGGGCGCGGGCTGGCGGTCGGCGTGGCCCTGGCCATCGCTCTGGTCTTCAGTCTGGTCAACGCCCTGCTGGGCATCGGCCGGGTGGTCTGGGCGCGGGCCGACACCAACGACGCGATTGGGCTGGGGGTGTCTTCGGCCCTGACCACGGCCGTTCTGCTGGTCGCCAACTGGTTCTGGGAGCCGCGGGCTTTGCCGGTGCCCTACATCGGCCAGCGGCTCTTGCCGTCGGGCCTGATCATGGTGAGTGGCGCGGTGGCCTTCGCGGGCTTTGCGGCGCTACGCTACCGCATGCGCATTATCACCGGCCTGTCGCAGCACTGGATCACGCTGCGCGGCGATGCCTCGATCGTCGGTGAACGCGTCCTCATCGTCGGCGCGGGTGATGCCGGGAATCTGGCGTCCTACCTGCTGCGCAAGGCGGAGCTGGGCCAGGTCTTCTCCATCATCGGTATGGTCGACGACGCCCCGCGCAAGCAGGGCGCACGCATCGGCGGCCTGCGGGTGTTGGGCAGCACAGCCGACATTCCCCACCTTGTGAGCCTGCACGACATCGGCCTGATCCTCTATGCTATCGAGAACATCCGGCCCGCCCAGCGCGAGCGCATCCTCCAGGTCTGCCGTGCCTCCGGCGCGCAGACGGCTATCCTCCCCGATGTGCTGGAGACGTTGCGGGCGCAATTGGCGACCGGCCGCCCCCAGCCGGCCGCGCCGCGCCTCGACAGCTTCCTGGCTGAACTGGATGGGCTGATCGAGGACGAGGCGTGGGACGCCGCTCGCGAGCGCATTCAGGCCATGCAGCGGCAACTGATCCTCGAATCCGCGCTGTAGCGGCCGACCGCCTGCGCCGGTTTGCGGCGCGGGCCGGTAACCCGCGAGCCGGGCGAGGGGCAGAAGACGCGGGCTACCAACCCGCGCGACAACAATCGTAAGGAGTGTCCAACCGACATGAGTGAATGGTCCGGCAAGCGCGTCCTGGTGACGGGCGCGGGCGGCTTTATCGGCAGCCACCTCACGGAGCTTCTGGCGCGGGACGGGGCGACGGTGCGCGCCTTTGTCCGCTACAACTCGCGCGGCGACGCCGGGTTGCTGCGCCAGTTGCCGCCAGACGTGCTGAGCGCAGTCGAGATTATTGCCGGCGACCTGCGCGATATGGCGGCGGTCGACCGGGCCGTGTCTGGCTGCGACGTCGTTTTCCACCTGGGGGCGATTATCTCCATCCCCTACTCCTACCGCCACCCGATGGAAACGGCCGAGACCAACTTCATGGGCACGCTGGCCGTCCTGCTGGCGTGCCGGGCCCACGACGTGGGGCGGCTGGTTCACACCTCGACCAGCGAAGTCTATGGCACAGCCCAGTTCACGCCGATGGACGAAACGCACCCCCTCCAGGGGCAGTCGCCCTATTCGGCCAGCAAGATCGGCGCGGACAAGCTGGTGGAGAGCTTCTGGCGCGCCTACAACCTGCCGGCGGTTACGGTGCGGCCGTTCAACACATATGGCCCGCGCCAGTCGGCCCGCGCCGTCATCCCGACCATCATCACCCAGGCTCTGACGGCTGACTGTATCCGGTTGGGCAGCCTGGAGACGCGGCGCGACTTTACCTACGTCCGCGACACGGTGAGCGGCTTTCTGCGCGCCGCGCTGGCGAACGGCGTGACCGGCGAGGAGATCAACCTGGGTACGGGTAGTGACATCAGTATTGGCGAACTGGCCGAGCGCATCGTGGCCCAGGTCGGCCGCCCGGTCGAGATCGTCACCGAGGCGGAGCGGTTGCGGCCGGAGAAGTCGGAGGTGATGCGGCTGCTGTCGGACAACGGCCGCGCCCGGCGCGCGCTGGGCTGGGAGCCGGCGTGGCCGCTGGACGACGGCCTGCGCGAGACAATCGCCTGGATTGGCGAGCACCTTGAGTTTTACCGCGTGGGGCGATACGAAATGTAGCGCGATTCTCCAGAATCGCGTTACGGACCGCGCTACGGGAGGTATCATGAAAGCAGTCATTCTGGCCGGGGGCAAGGGGACGCGCCTGAAGCCTTACACAACCATCCTGCCCAAGCCGCTGATGCCCATCGGCGACATGCCCATTCTGGAGATTCTGCTGCGGCAGATGAAGCACGCCGGGGTGGATGAGGCGGTGCTGACCGTTGGCCACCTGGCCGAGCTGCTGCGGCTGTTTTTCCAGGACGGCGAGCGGTTGGGCCTGGCCATCCGCTACAGCTATGAGGACACGCCGCTGGGCACGGCCGGGCCGCTGTCGCTGATCGACGGCCTCGACGATACGTTCCTCGTCGCTAATGGCGACGTGCTGACGACGCTGCCGCTGGCCGACCTGCTGGCCCACCACCGGCTGAGCGGCGCGCTCGCCACGATCGCCATGCACCGCCGCCAGGTCTACATTGACCTGGGGGTGATTCAGCAGAACGGTGACGGCCACGTAACCGGCTACATCGAGAAGCCGACCTACGACTTCATGGTCAGCATGGGCATCTACGTCTTCGAGCCGCGCGTCCTCGAATACATCCCGCGCAATGGCTATCTCGACTTCCCCGACCTGGTGAAACGCCTGATCGCCGCGGATGAGGTCGTCACCGGCTTTCCGTTCGACGGCTACTGGCAAGACCTGGGCCGGCCCGACGATTACGAGCGGGCGGTGGAGGACTTCGACCGCATGAAGGCCGACTTTTTGCCGGCTGAGCCTGTCGCTTTCTCAGCCAACGGCGCGGGCGCGTATCACACGCTGGGGGCGGCTCGTGGCTGACGAGAATGGGGTCTGGCGCGTGCCTCTGGCCGACATCGATCTGGGGCCGGAGGAAGAGGCGGCCGTCCTCGACGTGCTGCGGCGGCGCTGGTTGACGATGGGTGGCGTGACGGCCGCGTTCGAGGCCGACTTTGCCGCGCTGACCGGCGCGCCCCACGCCCTCGCGGTGACCAACTGCACCGCCGCGCTCCATCTGGCCGGTCTGGCCCTTGGCTGGGGGCCGGGCGACGAAGTGATCCTCCCCGCGCTAACCTTCGTCGCCACGGCCAACGCCATTCGCTACACGGGTGCCACGCCCGTCTTTGCCGACGTGAGCAGCGAGGACGACCTCAGCCTGTCGCCGCAGGACGCGGCGGCGCGCATCACGCCGCGCACCAGAGCGATCATGGTCGTCCACTACGGCGGTTACGCAGCTGACCTGCCCGCGCTGCTGGCTCTGGCCGAGCAGCACGGGCTGGACGTGGTGGAGGACGTGGCCCACGCCCCGGGGGCGTCGCTCGACGACCGCGCTCTCGGCACGTGGGGCCGGATCGGCTGCTTTAGCTTCTTCTCCAACAAGAATATGACCACCGGTGAAGGTGGCATGTTGACCACCGGCGACGACGCGCTGGCGGAGCGGCTGCGGCTGTTGCGCTCCCACGGCATGACGACGCTGACCTGGGATCGCCACCGCGGCCACGCCTTCAGTTATGATGTGGTTGCCCCGGGTTATAACTACCGCATAGACGAGTTGCGCGCGGCCATCGGCCGGGTGCAACTGGCGAAGCTGCCGGCCAATAACGCCCGCCGCCGGACGCTCGATGCCCAATATCGAGCGCTGTTGGCCGCGGCCGCGCCCGACCTTGGCTTGCCTTTTAGTCGCGCCCGCGGCGTGTCGGCCCATCATCTGCGCCCCGTGTTGTTGCCTCCGGGCGCCGACCGCGAGCGCTTTATGGCTGAGATGAAGGCTCGCGGGGTCCAGACCAGCATCCACTATCCCCCCGTCCACCACTTTAGCTACTATCGGCGCGAGGGCGCCCCGTCCCTGACGCTGACCGAGTCGGTTGCCGCCCGCGAGGTGACGCTGCCCCTCTATCCCGCCATGACGCCGGGTGATCTGGAAACGGTCGTTGCCGCCGCTGGCGAGGCGCTGGCCGCGGCGCGGCCGTCAGCCGGATCGACAGCCGGGCGTGGTTGAATGCTGGGAGACAGAGGAGCATGGGTGGCGGCAAACGCGCCCGCCGCGCCAGATTTCACTCCTTTTTAGCAGATCATTCCGCCTGATCCGTGTAATCTGTACATAGACCTTGCTCGAATTGTCGAGTCGGCGTCCCGTGGGTAAACGGCGCCAGGCGCCGGCCACGAGACCGGCCGCGGCGCGTTGTATTGGAAGCGACCGCACACGTTGCGGACTGGATAGTCATAGGGTAGTAGAGGTATGGAACTCAAACTCGTACTTCAGTTGATCAGACGGTGGGCCTGGCTGCTGACGATCGGCCTGCTGGTTGGTGGCGGCGTCGGTTACATCATCAGCGTGTACCAGACGCCCGAGTACACCGCGCGGGCGAAAATCCTCGTCATGGAGCCTGTGCGCAACAACAACACGACGACCAGCAACGCCTTCAAGGCCAACAAGGAAATGGCCGATACCTACCTGGAGTTGTTGTTTACGCAGCCCATCCTCGACGCCACGTCCCAGAAAGTCGGTTCCACGGTCCGGGCCAAGCAGATGCGCGCCCAACGGGTTGGCGAGACCGGCCTGCTGGAGGTGACCATCCGCGACACTGACCCCGAGCGCGCCGCCCTCATTGCCAATACCCTGGTCCAGGTGCTCATCGAGCAGAATGACGCACTCCAGTCCTCGCGCTTTTCCTCCTCGGAGGAGAGCCTCCAGGCGCAGGTGAGCGAGGTCCAGCAGCAACTCTCCGATCTGGAAGCCAAGATCGAGCAACGCTCCGAGCAGAGCGTCGAGGTGCAGACGACGGAGATTCAGCAGCAAAAGGTAGACCTGGAACAGCAGATCTTCACATTGCTGGGCGAGATCACCCGGTTGCAGCAGGACATCGACGATCTGACGCCCCGGGCCGTTGCCGGGCAGTTGCCCCCGCCGCTGACGCTGGAGCAGCGCAACCTGCTTAACGAGAAGCGCACCGAACTGGCTCAGAAAGAGTTCCTGCTGGAGCTGGCCCAGGACACCTATGCCAAGCTGACCATCCCGGAGCCCAACGCGGCCCTGTCCGCGACCGATCTGCAGGACATCGAGCAGGCCAACCTGGAGCTCTACCGCCAGCTCTACTCAACGCTCCTGAGCAACTATGAAGCCGTGCGACTGGCCCGGCTGCAGAACACGCCCAATGTCGTCCAGGTGGAACGGGCCGTGCCTTCCAACATACCGGTTCAGGCGGGGCCGCTGCGCAACGTAGTCATGGGCGCGCTGCTCGGCCTGATCCTGACGGGCACGCTGGCCTTCATGCTGGAGTACCTGGACGATACGCTGAAGTCGCCGCAGGACATCACGTCGGTGCTGGGGCTGCCGGTTGTCGGCTATGTGGTCAACGAGTCGGCGATGGAGAAGAGCGAGGGGATGCCCTACGTCAGTTCCAACCCCCGCTCGCCCATGGCCGAGACGTTCCGCACGCTGCGCACGAACCTGGAGTTTGCCAGCGTCGACAAGCCGCTGAAGACCATTCTGATCACCAGCCCCGGTTCCAGCGAGGGCAAGACGAC
>CAZSOD010000136.1:0-9270 GCA_964608255.1 uncultured Ardenticatenaceae bacterium | reverse complement strand
CGCGCAGCCGCCCGCCCGCGTCCGGCTCCGGCGCGGCGGGGCGCTCGGTTGGCGGCGTATGCACCGCCGCGCTGTCCGCCGGGTGGATGACCAGCGCGCCGTCGTCGGTCATCTCCATGCGCACCCGTCCCTGGATGCCGAGCGCCTCGCGGTAGGCCTTGGGAATTTGTAGCCGCCCGGCCGAGTCGAGCACTAGCAGTTCCTCGTAGTGATCGTCATGAGGGGCCAAAGGGGCAGTCCCGTCGGGCGGCTGATCATCCATTGCCGCCGGACGGGGGGCGCGGCGCACCGTCTCGCTGGCCGCCTTGCCGTCGCGGATGGCCATGACGCGGCCGACGTGGCGGACGATGGTGCGGTCGTGGCTGACGATGAGGATGGTCACGCCCAGCTCCCGGTTCAGGGCGCGGAAGGCGTCGTAGATGGTCAGGGCGGTGGCGCTGTCGAGCTCGCCCGTCGGCTCGTCGGCCAGCAGCAGCGACGGCCGGTTGGCCAGGGCCACGGCGATGGCCACGCGCTGCTGCTCGCCGCCCGACATCTGCGGCAGGCGGTGGTCGCGGCGGTGGGCCAGCCCGACCAGGTCGAGCAACTCCTCGGCCCGCGCCCGCGCCCGCCGCTCGCGTCCGGCCAACGTCATCGGCAGCGTCACGTTCTCGACGGCGCTCAGGTAGGGGATGAGGTTGCGCGCCCCCTGCTGCCAGACGAAGCCCACTTCCTCGCGCCGGTACTTGCTCTGCGCCGCGTCGGAGAGCTTGAGCAGGTCGTGGCCGTTGACCAGCACCTTGCCCGCCGACGGCCGCACCAGCCCGCCCAGCACGTTCATCAGCGTCGACTTGCCGCTGCCGCTGGAGCCGACGATGCCCATCAGTTCGCCGCGCTGCACGGTCAGGTCCAGCCCCTGCAGGGCGACCACTTCCAGGTCGGCGACCTTGAAGATCTTGACCAGGTTCTCACAGACGATGATCGGCTCGCTCACGCCGTTTCCCCCAGCTTGATGGCCTGGAACAGGCGCATGCGGCGCAGCAGCAGCGCCAGCGCGCCGACGGCGGCCAGGAACAGCAGCGCGAACAAGGCGACGATCTGGTAGACGGCCGGCCAGGCGATGGCCACCAGGTAGGGCGGCACAAGGTCGGCCGAGGCTTCGCCGATCTGCAGGTAAGGGATGAACAGGCGGCTGATCCACACGCCCAGCGCCGTGCCCAGCGCCAGGCCGGAGAGGATGAGCGCGCCCAGTTCGAAGGCCACCAGCGCCGCCATCTGCCCGGCCGATAGGCCCATCGCCCGCAAAATGCCGAGGCTGATGAGCCGCTGGCGGAAGCTGAACAGGGCGTACATGAAGAAGCCGAGGACGGTCAGCGCGGCGGCGGTGATGAAGCCGACGGAGAGCTGGCCGAAGAGGCCCTGCCGCTCGGGGCGGCCGAGTTCGGCAGCGATGGCCGTGTGCGGCTCCTCGTAGCGCCAGCCGAGCAGGCCGCGTTCCCGCAACGTCGCGTCCAGCGCGTCCAGGTCGGGCGTGCCGTCGGTGCGCAGCCAGACCTCGTAAGCCGTGTCGCCTCCGCCGGCGGCGAAGAGCGTCTCCAGGTTGCCGACAAAGAGCGGCCCGTCCGCGGCTGCGTACCAGGTCGGAAAGTAGTCGAGCGCGCCGGCGATCTGGGCGTCGAGCTCGACCACGCCGTCGGGCGTGGTGACGGCCACGCGCAGGAGGTCGCCCTCGCGCAAGCCGCGCTGCCGCAGGAAGTCGCGCGCGACGAGCAGCCCGTCCGGCGCGGCGGCCAGGGCGTTCATGAGCGCCCCCAAGCGTTTGGCGGCGAAGTCGGTGCGCCAGAAGGCGGCGTCGGGAAAGCCGGCGCGGTCGAGGCCGAGGTACACGCCGGAGACGTCGCTCTCGCCGACGGTGGCTTCGGCCGGGTAGCGGCCGACGCGCGTCGCCGCGGCCACGCCGGGGAAGGCGCGGTACTCGTCGAGCGGCAGGAAGAGGCCGCCCTTGGCTGTGTCGGCGTCGGGGGCGCTGAAAGGGCTGGGCGGCGTGAAGTCCACGCCAGCGCCGATGAGCTTCACGTCCGCGCCGGCGCGGTAGCGCATGGCGTCGTTGAGTTGCAGGTCGAGGGTCTGCGCCAGCGAGGCGGAGAAGGCGGCCAGGCTGACGGTCAGGACGAGCAGGATAAGGGGCATGGCGTAGGCGCGCGGCGTGCGGGCAAGCTGGCGGCCGCCGAGCAACAGCCCCACGCTGTCGGTGCGCGTTGCCAGCCAGCCAAACGCCTCCATGACCCACGGGAAGACGCGCAGGAAGAGCAGCGCCAGGGCGAAAACGGCCAGCGACGGCAGGACGAAGAGCAGCGGGTTGCGGAACGGGTCGCCCGCCGCGCCCGCGCCGGCGGCCAGGATGCTGCCCTGCTGCCGCAGCAGGTAGAAGCCGTAGAGCGTCAGCAGAAACAGGGCCACGTCGATCCACGCCCGCTGCCACCAGGGCTTGCGGACGGCGCGCGCCTGCTCTTGCTTGTAGCTGACGATCGTCTCGCGCGAGGCAGCGAGCGTCGGCAGCACCTGGGCCACGAGCGCCAGCCCGACGGCCAGCAGCCCGGCGCGCAGTCCGGCTTGCGTCAGGGCCACACGAAGGTCGTAGCCGGCGCTGAAGTCCATGAAGGAGCGCGTCTGGCCCATCAGGTGCGTCAGCGCCAGCGCCAGGAGAGTCCCCAGCGCCAGCGCCAGCAGCCCCAGCACGATGCCCTCGACCACGGCGAAACCGACCACCTGCCAGGGCGTCGCGCCGCGGCCGCGCATGACGGCGATCTCGTTGCGCCGTTGGTCGACGGCCAGCCCGGTGATGAGGACGATGAAGGCCAGTACCAGGGTGATAATGGGTACGTTGAAGGCGGCCAGCAGAATGGTCAACTCGGCGACCGCGCGCTGGTAGCCGCGGAAGCCGTCGACGGGGGTGACGGGGTTGCGCGTCTCGGGCAGCAGGTTCTCCACCTGGCGCATCACCGCGCCGGCCCCGGCCGCCAGCCCGGCGACGTTCTCGGTCGTGATGCCGCGGCCGTCGGCGACGACATACCACACCGCCCGGTTAATGGCCGGCGCGCCGCCGGCGATGCGGTCGCGGAACGTCTCGATGGGTACGAAGAGGCGCTCGGACAGAAAGGACGGTTCAAAGTACCAGTAGTCGTCGTCGGGGTTCGTAGCGACCCACGTGCCAGCGACGCGGATGGGCGTCTCGCGCTCGGCGGCGGCTGGGTTGAACATCACCAGCTCGTCGCCCACTTGCAGGCCCAATTCGGTGGCCCGTGCGTCCGACACCAGCACCTCGACCGGGGCGTCCGGGGCGGTCGAGGGCGCGGGGAAGGCCCCGGCGGTCAGCGTCACGTGGCCGGCCAGATTCTCGGCCGTGGCAAAAGTTGCCGGGCCGAGCGCGGCGTCGGGGGCATAGTCGCCGCCGCCCGGGTAGAGGCGGTAGGCCCCCGTTTCGAAGTGACTGGCAAAGACGGTGACGGGCAGGCCCAGTCCCGCCGCGCCGGGGCCGCGCAGGTAGTCGTCGAGCGGCCGCGTCTGGTCCCATGTCACGGGTCCGGCCCACGAGCCGATATAGTCGTAGAGGTAGGCGAAGGGGGGCTTGTGGGCGCGGTCGGCGCCCTGGCTGAGTTGCTCCTCCAGGACGCGGAAGTTAACGGCATCGGCATAGAGGGGTACGGCCATGATCAGCGCCACCCCGGCGACGAGCCCGGCCAGTGTGGCCGCGGTCAGCCCTTTCTGCGCCCAGAGGCGCTTGAGGCTGACGCTGAAGACGGCGGCGAGGCGGTGGAGGAAGCTCACGGTGGGGACTCCCGGCTATGGGGCGACGACGACCTGGCCCTCGCTGAGACCCTCGACGATCTCGACCCGCCCGCCGCCCTCGATGCCCAGGGCGACATCCACCCGCTGCTGGACGCCGCCCTCCTCGACGACGACGAAGCGCCGGCCGCTGAACTCGCGGATGGCCTGCGGGGGCAGCCACAGCGCGCCCTCGCGCGTAGCCGTCACGGCGACGATTTCCACCCGGTCGCCCAGTTCGAACGTCGCTTGGGCCGCCGCCGGGTCGTCGAAGGTGACATAGACGGTCTTATCGCCCTCGGTTGTCTCCCCGCCGCCGCTGCCATAAGGGTAGGGCAGGCGCGAGACAAAGCCAGTGAGCGTCGCGCCGCGGCCGGAGGCCGCGCTGACGGTGGCGGGCAAGTCCTCGGAGAGTTGCGCCAGTTCGCTATCGCGCGCGCCGGCCCCGGCCCGCAACGCAGTGACGTCGGCCAGGACAATCACCGTCTCGCCAGCAGCCACGCCGCGTCCGGCGGCCTTGCTGACTTTAAGAATGGTGCCGTCGAACGGGGCGACGATCTGAGCCGCCGCCAGCGCGGCATCGATTTGCTCCAGACGCAGCGCGGCGGCATCGCTCTCGACTTGCAGCGCGGGGTCAACCGTCTGGTCGAGCTCCTCCACGTCGAGTTGCGCCAGCTCCAGCGCCAGCCGGAGCCGGTCGATCTCGTGCTGCGCCGCGGCGGAGGGGGCGGCCCCGGCCTGGCCCACGGCGAAGTCGTAGTCGAGCAGGGCCATGTCGCGCCGCAGTTCAGCGCGACGCAGGGCCCGGCCGATTTCGGTCTGCCGCGCCGCCAGCCGCGCCCGAGCGATGTCCAGCTCCGACTGGGCCACGAGGCGATCCTGCTCCAGTTGCGCCGTGTCGAGCGTCGCCAGCAAATCGCCGGCGGCGACCGCGTCGCCGGGGGCGACCAGCACCTCGCCCACCTGGCCGTCCATCGGGAAGGCGAGGTTCTCTTCGACGACGGGGGCGATGCGACCGTTGAGGGCGATGCGGGCAGTTACGTCGCCGCGCTGGACGGCAAAGGTCGGCTTGGCGGCGGCCGGGACGGTGGGGATGGGCGTCGGCTCGCCCTCGCCGGGGTAGCGCCCGGCGGGGTTGCCGGGGCGGCAAGCAGCCAGTGCCAGCAGGGCGAGGGCGAAGACGATGAAGGGGCGTCGGACATTCATGGCAAGCCTGCTTCAGCGTTGGGAGCGCTCCCAACGGGTATCGGCGAGATTGTGCCACAGTTTGCCAGGAATAGCACGCCGGTGATGCGGATGCGGCCAAGGAACCGGAGCGAGCGGGCAACTGCTCGCGGCCATTGGCGTGCTTCGTTCTTGACGCCCGGCGGCAAGTTGCTAGAAACAGGGTCAGGGGAATGCCATGATCGACGATAAGCAATACGAACGTATCCTCAATACCCTCCCGTTTCTGCGCCGGGCCGAGGGGCAAGTCCGGCGCGAGTTCCAGGCCGCGGCCTTCCTGACCCGCATCCCGGCCGGCCGCGACGTGTTTGTGGCCGGCGACGAAGCCGGGGCCATTGCCCTGCTGCTGTCCGGTGTCGTGCGCGTGTACCAGATCGGCGAAAGCGGCCGCGAAATTACCCTCTACCGCTTCGGCAACGGCGAGTCCTGCATCCTGACGGCCAACGTCATCCTCAGCCGGCAGGCGTTTCCGGCCGTCGCGACGGTTGAGCGTGACGCGGAAGCAGTGATGGTGCCGGCGGACGCGTTTCGCGACTGGGTTCGCCGCTACGACGTGTGGCGCGACTTCACGTTTGCCCTGCTTTCGCAGCGGCTGGCCAGCCTGATCGCCACCGTGGACGAGGTTGTCTTCCGGCGGCTGGACGTGCGCGTGGCCCAGTTTCTGCTCCAGCAGGGGCGCAGCGCCGGGCCCATCAGCATTACCCACCAGCAGATCGCCGCTGAACTGGGCAGTTCGCGCGAGGTCATCAGCCGCCTGTTGGAGAGCCTGGAGAGCGAGGGCCTCATCCATCGGGCGCGAGGGGCCATCGAGGTGCTCGATCGCGCCGGTCTGGAAAGACGCGCCGCAATGTGACAGTGTCAATGTGACTTTGTCACCGACAGGCTTGCGCCCAGGGCTTACACTGGCGGCATATTGATTGATGCAGCCGATAGTGTAAGGAGATGTTGCAATGAATCCTTTCGTGAAGTTCATGATTTCCCCCACCGGGCGCATTCTGCGCGTCGTTGCCGGTCTGGCCCTTATCGTCTGGGCGATCTTCGGGTTGAGCGGCGCGGCCGCCATCATCGTCGGCGTCGTTGGCGCGGTGCCGCTGCTGGCCGGGGTGTTCGACTTCTGCGTCTTCGCGCCACTATTCGGCGGCTATCTGAGCGGCCCGAAAAACCGGGTCACGGCGAAGTAGCCGGCCGCTGCCGAACTGCTCGATCGAGCGCCGCGCGCCATTCGCCGCGGCGCTCTTTTTATTTCCGGCCGCAAAAACCCGGTCGCCTGGGGTACACTAGCGGTGGAGGTGTGCCCGTGAAAGTGACGCGCATATTCGAGACGGTTCTCTACGCGAGTGACCTGGCCGCGGCCGAGCGCTTCTACACCGAGATACTGGGCCTGGAGGTCTTCAGTCGCTCCGAGACGGTGGTGTCGTTCCGCCTCAGCGGCGGCGTGCTGCTTGTCTTCAACCCCGCGCGGGCCATCGAGCCCAACCGCGGCGTGCCCAGCCACGGCGCGCACGGACCGGGCCATCTGGCCTTCAGCGTCCATGCCGACTCGCTCGACCATTGGCGCGCCCACCTGGCGGCCCACAGCGTCCCGATCGAGATGGAGGTCAACTGGGAGGCGGGCGGAACGTCGATCTACTTCCGCGATCCGGCGGGCAATAGCCTGGAACTGGCTCCCCTGACGCTGTGGGGTGGCCATTGGGACCGGCAGCGGCGCGACCGGGGCGGCTACACGACCGTCCGCCTCAGCAAGTTCCTCAGCCGCGTGTTGCGCCACGACCCGGCCAGCATCGGCGTGACGCTCGATGCGCAGGGCTGGGCCGACGTGGACGAACTGCTGGCCGGGGCGCGGCGGGCGGGCGTGCCGCTGACGCGGGAGGCGCTGGAGCGCGTCGTCGCCGAAAACGACAAGCAGCGCTATGCTCTCAGCGACGACGGCCGCCGCATCCGCGCCAACCAGGGCCATTCGATCCCCGTCGATCTGGGGCTGGAACCGCTCGCGCCGCCGGAGCGCCTCTACCACGGCACGGCCGACCGCTTTGTGGACGCCGTTCGCCGCGACGGGCTGCTGCCGCGCCGGCGTACTCACGTCCATCTCTCGCCCGACGAGGCAACGGCCGCTCGCGTCGGCGCGCGCCACGGGCGGCCGGTGGTCCTGGTCATCGACGCCGGCCGGCTGCACGCCGACGGCCACGTCTTCTACCTCTCCGCAAACGGGGTTTGGCTGACCGACCGCGTCCCGCCGGAGTACATTTTGCCCGCCTAGCGCCGGCTTACTCGCCTGCCGGGAAAGCCGGCAGGGGACGCGGAACCCGGAGATCATTTTATGGCTATTCTCTGGAGATACCTCCAATCCTATCGCTGGCGCGTCGTGCTCATGCTGGCGCTAGCGGCCGCGACTTACGCTCTCAATCTCTACGATCCGATCATTCTGGGCCGCATTATCGATCACTATGTCCTGAACCCGAACAATCTCAGTGAAGCCGAACGCGTGCGCGGCGCGCTGACGTGGTTGGGGATCGCGGTCCTGATCGCGCTGGTGGCGCGTTTTATCAGCACTTTTCAGAGCTATGTATCGACCTTTGTTGTGCAGAGCGCCGGCAAGCAGATTTTCGACGACGGGCTGCGCCACACCCTGCGCATGTCTTATGAGGAGTATGAAGACAGCAGCAGCGGCGGGACCGTCGCCACGCTGCAAAAAGTGCGCAACGACGTGGAGCGATTCATCGGCAGCGTGACCAACGTGCTGGTCAGCAGCCTCGTCGGCCTGGCGTTCCTGATCTGGTATGCCGTCACCAAGTCGTGGTTGATGATCCCCATCTTCCTCCTGGGTCTGGTGCTGTTGGGCGGGCTGAACAGCCGGTTGAGCCGGCGCATCCGTGAGATACAGCGCAGCATCATCACCGAGACCCGGCGCATGTACGGCACGATGACCGAATCCCTGCGCAACATCGAGCTGATCAAGAGCCTGGGGTTGGGCCGCGCCGAAGCGCAGCGCATGCGCGCCTCCACGCAGCGCATCCTTGATCTGGAACTGGAGAAGGAGCGCCGCGTCCGCTCGCTCTCGGTGCTGCAGGGCACGATCCTGAACGTGCTCAAGCAGTCGATCCTGTTCATCCTGTTGTGGCTGATCTTCCGCGACGTTCTCTCGGCCGGCGAGCTCGTTTCGTTGCAGGTGATCATCAACACCATCTTCGGCCCGCTGTCGTCGCTGGGCAGTTTCATCATCCAGTACCGTGAAGCCGAAACCTCGCTGCAAACATTTGCCCAGATCATGCAACTGCCGATCGAGACGCGGCCGGAAGAGCCGGTGGACATCGGCGCGATCGAGAGCTTGCGCTTCGACGGCGTCGTCTTCCGCCACCGCACGGCGAAGATGAACGCCATCGACGGCGTTTCATTTCAGGCCCGCCAGGGCGATACCATCGCCTTTGTCGGTCCGTCCGGTTCGGGCAAGTCGACGCTGGTCAAGTTGTTGGTCGGCCTCTACCGGCCGATAGAGGGGACGATCTATATCGACGAGACGCCGGTCAACGAACTGCGCTTTAACCGCGTCCGGCGGCAGATCGGTTTCGTTACCCAGGACGCGCAACTCTTTTCCGGCACCATCCGCGAGAACTTGCGATTCGTGAAGGCCGACGCCAGCGACGAAGAGATGCTGTCGGCGTTGACCAAGGCGGCCGCCGTGCCCATCCTGGAACGAGCCGACGGATTGGACAGCCGCCTGGGCGAAGGCGGTATGCGCCTGTCCGGCGGCGAGCGCCAGCGCATTTCCATCGCCCGCGCGCTGCTGCGCGATCCGGCGCTGCTCATCTTCGACGAGGCTACCTCGGCGCTGGACTCAATTACGGAACGCGACATCACCAACGTCATCCGCCAGATCTCGGCCGACAAGCAAAAGATCGTCCTGCTCATCGCCCACCGCCTGAGCACCATTGCCCACGCTGACCGCATCTACGTGCTGGAGAAAGGGCGGATCGTGGAAACGGGGACGCACGACGAACTGGTGGCCGGGCTCGGGTTGTACTATGCCATGTGGCGGCAGCAGGTTGGCGAGCGAGAGTATCAGGAGTTCAGCCCCCTGGTCAGGGATCGCGTGTAGGGGCCGGACGACCGGAAGAAACCTCGTCCGATCGTCTGAACTTCGTCCTCCGATCGTCCGGCCCGCTGCGCTCCGGGCATCGGGCCTACGACTCCGGCCGGACGCCGGCCGGCGCGCGCCGCCGCGCCCGGAACAGCGCCAGCGCGACA
>CAZSOD010000135.1:0-9402 GCA_964608255.1 uncultured Ardenticatenaceae bacterium | reverse complement strand
CAGCGGCGACAACCAGGGCATCGCGGCGATAGTGGGGTCACTGGGCATCGCCGTCCTGTGCCTGCTGTGCCTGATGCTGCCGCTGGGGATCGTCCTGAGCCTCATCTACCCCTTCGCCTACCGGGGCATGATGCTACGCGGTCTGGGCGTGATGGACGCCATCCGCCACGGCTGGCGCGTGCTGCGCGACAACCTGGGCGAAGTGCTGTTGCTGGGGCTGATCTTCTTCGTGATCAACCTGGTCATCGGCCTGATCATCGGCGCGATTGTGGCCGCAGTGGGCATCGGCGGCGGGCTGTTCAGTCTCATGCTCACCAATGGCGAGATCACGACCGGGCAGATGGTGGCCGCCGGCCTGGGTCTGCTGGCCGTAACGCTCATCGCCGCGGCCATCAACGCCGTCATCACCGCCTGGCGCTCGGCGACGTTCACACTGGCCTACGAGCAGTGGACGGGCAAGGCCGCCGGCGTGCTGAAAGACACAGCCGCGCCCCTGCCACCGGCCGCGCCGATGAGCTAAAGCGCGAACATTTAAGCGCAAAAGACTTAACGCACAGACCCAAGACGCAAAGACACAGACTCTTTGCGTCTTGGCGTTGAATTCCCCATGACCCTCGGCATCGACGCCGGCGGCGGGCCACACCTGACAGGTCTTCCGAGACCTGTCAGGTCTACGTCCATCGTCAGGTCTACGTCCATCGGCATCGACACCGGCGGGACGTTCACCGACTTCATCTGGGTCGACGCGGCCGGGCGGCTCCGGCTCCATAAGCAGCCGAGCACGCCCGACGACCCGGCGCGGGCCATTCTCGACGGTCTGCTTGCCGCCGGCGCGCCCGAGGCGGCGCGCGTCATCCACGGCAGCACGGTTGCCACCAACGCCCTGCTGGAACGGCGGGGGGCGCGCACGGCGCTTGTTGCCACGGCCGGATTTACGGACGTGCTGGAAATCGGCCGCCAGAACCGGCCCGACCTCTACGCCCTCGTGCCGCAGAAGCCGCCGCCGCTGGTGCCGCGCGAATGGCGCTTCGCCGCCCGCGAACGCGTCACCGCCGATGGCGCGGTGCTGGTAGCCCTGGACGAGGCGATGCTGGCGGAAGTCCTCGACCGGGTGGCGGCCGAGCGCATCGAGTCGGTCGCCGTTTGCCTGCTGTTCTCCTTCCTTTATCCGGCGCATGAGCGCGCCATCGGCGCGGCCGTGACAGCGCGGCTGCCCGGCGTTCACGTGTCGCTGTCGTCGGACGTACTGCCTGAATACCGCGAGTATGAGCGCACGGCAACGACGGTCATCAATGCCTACGTCGCGCCGCTGATGAGCCGCTATCTGGCGCGGCTGGCGACGCAACTGGCCCCCCGCCGGCTGGCGATCATGCAGAGCAACGGCGGCGTCATTGACGCGGCGCTGGCCGGGGCGCAGGCGGCGCGCACGGCACTCTCCGGGCCGGCCGGCGGGGTGGTCGGGGCGCGCTTCGTGGCCGCCAGCGCCGGGCCGGGCGGCGCGGGCTACGCCGATATCATCACCTTTGACATGGGTGGCACAAGCACCGACGTTGCCCTTTGCGCCGGCCGCACGCCGACGACGACCGAAGGCGAGATCGCCGGGCTGCCTCTGCGCCTGCCGATCATCGACATCCATACCGTTGGCGCGGGCGGCGGGAGCCTGGCGTACGTAGACGCGGGCGGCGCGCTGCGGGTCGGCCCGGAGAGCGCCGGAGCATGGCCGGGGCCGGCGTGCTATTGGGCGGATTACGCAGCGTGGCGCGAGGCAGGGACAACAGACAACGGCCCAGAGACCTCTGCAAGAACGCCTGACGGCCGTGGTCCGTCGTCCGCGGTCCGTCGCCCCTCCGCCACCGTCACCGACGCCAACCTCGTCCTCGGCCGTCTTGACGCCGCACGGTTCCTGGGCGGCGCGATGACCCTGCACGAGGGATCGGGACGGGCGGCGGTGGGAGCGCTGGCGGCCGATCTGGGTGTAACTATCGAGGACGCGGCAAGGGCTGTGGTGCGCGTGGCTAACGCAACGATGGAGCGCGCGGTGCGGCGCATCTCGGTTGAGCGCGGCCACGATCCACGGCGCTTTACGCTGGTGGCCTTCGGCGGCGGCGGGCCGCTCCATGCGTGCGAGCTGGCCGAGGCGCTGCGCATGCCGCGCGTGCTTGTGCCGCTGACGCCGGGCGTGCTATCAGCGCTGGGGATGCTGGCCGCGCCTCCGGCTCGTAACTACTCGCGCACGGTGATGCGGCCGGTGGATGAGTCACTGGGGGCCGATTGGGCGGCCGGGGCGTTTGCGCCGCTGCTCGCGCAGGCGGGGCGCGAGATGGCCGCCGAGGGCTACGACCCGGACGCACTGGCGCTGCACTATGGGCTGGATATGCGCTACGTGGGCCAGGCGCATGAATTGACAGTGGGCGGTGAGCAGTGGTCGGCAGCGGCCAGCGGGGACGACGAGCCGCGGACCACGGACGAAGCCGATAGCCTTCTGGCTGGGGCCCGCCGTCCGTGGTCAGTCGTCCTTCAGGACGCCTTCCACGCGGCGCATGAGGCGCGGTATGGCTACGCGCGACGGGAGGCGGCGGTTGAAATCGTGACGCTGCGACTGACAGTCGAAGCGCCGCATGAGCCGCCACGACTGCCCCGGGAGTTGTCCGGCACGGCCGAAGCGGGTGCGGCCCGGTTAGGGAGCAAGTCGGTATGGTTTGCCGGAGGTCCGCGCGATACGGCGCTCTACGACCGAGAACGGCTGCGAGCGGGCATGGCCTTCAACGGGCCGGCGGTGGTCTATCAATATGATGCGACGACGCTCGTGCCGCCGGGATGGAGGGTACAGGTGGATGAGGGGCTAAACCTGGTAGTCGAGAAAGAAGGGGGTGGGTGGCCAGAGACCGGGATTTAGGGGACGGCTCACACAATCCGCAGCGTCGGCAGCCTCAGATGCAGCTCCGTAACCGGGGCGCGTCTGAAGGTGCGCGCTCTTCAACGCGTATCGGATTTGGCATGGATGCCTGACCATCGCGACGCCACCTTCAGCCGCATCGTCAGCCATCGGCCGTATGCTAACCGTAGACGGAACATGGCCGCCGCGCGGTTGACGCGCCCCGGCAAACAGGTAGACTGACCATCATGGAATTTCTCGGCATCGATCTGATTGAATTGATCAAGACCGTCGGCTACATCGGCCTCTTTGCCATCGTGTTCGCCGAGTCTGGCCTCTTCTTTGGCTTCTTTCTGCCCGGCGATAGCCTGCTGTTTACAGCCGGCTTCCTTGCGTCACAGAACATCCTCAATATCTGGATACTCCTGCCTTTAGTGGTCGTCGCGGCCGTGGGCGGCGACCAGGCCGGTTACTGGATAGGCAACCGCTTCGGCGACTGGCTGCTCAACAAGGAAGACTCGTTCTTCTTCAAGCGCAGGCATCTGGATCGCGCCAACGCCTTCTACGACCAGCACGGCGGCAAAACGCTGGTCATCGCCCGCTTCATCCCCGTCGTCCGCACCTTCGTACCCATCGTCGCCGGCATGGCCAAAATGCGCTATGGCAACTTCTTCACCTTCAATGTCATCGGCGGCACGGCCTGGGGGCTTGGGCTCACCCTTGCTGGCTTCTTCCTCGGCTCGGTCATTCCCGGCGTGGACAAGTACCTTCTGCCTATCGTCGTGGTCATCATCATCGTGTCGGTGCTGCCCGGCGTCTGGCATATGCGCGCCGAGTTGCTGCACGCCGCCCGCCACAACCCGATCACCGACCGGCTGCGCGGGTAGAAGAAGAAGGGGCTAGGGGCTAGGGAAGAACGATCTTCCCTAGCCCCTGGCCCCGGGAACCTGGCCCCTTCCTACCCGATCTTCCGCGCCAGATACGCCTGCGTCAACGGCAGTTGTGGGTCGTTGAAGAACGTCTGCGCCGGGCCGTGTTCCACCAGTTCGCCCAGCCACATGAACATCACGTAGTCGGCCAGCCGCCGCGCCTGGGCGATGTTGTGGGTGACGATGACCAGCGTGTACTGCCCGCGCAACTCCAGCAGCAGCGACTCGATGCCCTGGGCCGAGATGGGGTCCAGCGAGGCCGTGGATTCGTCACACAGCAGGATTTCCGGCTTCACAGCGATGGCCCGCGCCAGGCATAGCCGCTGCTGCTGCCCGCCGGAAAGGCCCGTGGCCGGAGCCTTCAGCCGGCCGGATACCTCTTCCCACAGTCCAACCGAGGTCAGCGCCTCTTGCACGCCCTGGGTCACGCTGCCGTTCTTGATGCCGTGGATGCGCATGCCGTAGGCCACGTTGTCATAGATCGACATGGGCAGCGGGAACGGCTTCTGGGCCAGCAGCCCGATTCGCGTGCGCACGTCCGTAACGTCCACACCCGGCTCGTAGATGTTCTCGCCGTCCACCAGCACCCGGCCCTCGACACGCACCGCCTCGTTGAGTTCCAGCAGCCGGTTCAGGCTCTTCAGAAACGTGCTCTTGCCGCAACCCGACGGCCCGATAATGGCCGTAATCTGATTGATGGGCAGGTCGATGCTAATGTCCTTCAGCGCCTGTTGCTCGCCATACCAGACGTTTAGGTGTCGGATGGATAGTGATTGTTGCATGGGGGTTCTCCGGGAATTAGGAATGACGAATTAGGAATTAGGAATGAAGAAGGCTTTCTCCCGATCCTCTTTCGAACTCGTAACTCGTAATTCGTAGCTCGTAACTACCGTATGACGTTCCTGCCCAGCCGCCGCGACGTCCATTGGGCCAGGAAGCTGATGACCAGAATGATCACCGTCAGCACCAGCGCCGTCGCGTAGGCTCGCGTCTGCACCGTCTTGAACGGCGCGCTCAACTGGAAAAAGATAGCCATGGGCAGCGACGCCACCGGCTGAAGCAGCGAGGTTGGCACGCGGTCGGTGTAGCCGGCAGTGAACAGCACTGCGGCCCCGTCGCCGATGGCGCGGCCGAAGGCCAGCAACAGCGCCGTCAGCAGCCCCGGCAAGGTCTGGCGCAGCAACATCCCCAACATCTCGAACCGCGTCGTACCCAGCGAGAGTGTCGCCTCGCGCAGTTCCTTGGGGACGAGAATCAGCACCTCGTCGAACGTTCGCGCCAGAATGGGCAGCACGACGATCGCCAGCGTCACGATGCCGGCCAGCAGCGACGCGCCCAAACCAACAACTATCATCAGCGAGAAGCCGAATGCGCCGTAGACGATGCTGGGGATGCCCCACATCACGTCCAGCGCCAGCCGCAGCCAGTTCGCCAGCCGGCTCTTGCCCGCATAGGTATGGATGAACAGCACCACCGGCACAGCCAGGAGCGAGGCCAGCGCCGTGGCGCCCACGGCCAGGTAGAGCGAGCCTAGAATAGCGTTGAGGATGCCGCCGCCGCCGCCCAGGTAGAAGCTACCTTCCGGCGGCCGGGTGACGAGTTCCCAGCTCAGCCCCGGCAGCCCGCGGTAGACAATGATGCCCAGGATGAGCGCCAGGACGACGGCCGCGCCCAGCACCGACACGCGCATGACCCCGGCCATTACCCTGTCCAGCAGTTTACGTCGCTTGTTGCGGTCCATCGCTTACCCCTTCCGGCCCAGGCGCACGATAACCAGCCGCGCCGCCACGTTAAAAAACAGCACAATCGCCATCAGCACCAGCGCCGCCAGCATCAGCGCCGACTGGTACTGGGGAATGGACATCATCTCGCTGTAGGCGTTGGCGATAAGCGCCGGCAGCGGGTAGGCCGCGTCGAACAGCGACCCTGGGATGTGGACCGTGTTACCCACGACCATCATCACCGCCAGCGTCTCGCCGAAAGCGCGGGAGAAGGCCAGCACCACCGCGGCCAGTATGCCCGTCAGACCCGCATGACGCACGACCATCCACGTCGTCTCCCAGCGCGTGGCCCCCAGCGATAGCGTTGATTCGCGCATCTGCCGCGGGATATTGCGCAGCACTTCGTCGGTGACGGCGACGATGAGCGGAAAGACCATGATCGCCAGGACGACGCCGCCGGCCAGCACGCTGTAGCCGCTGGTGTTGGTAACGCTGAACAGCGCAAAGCGCCGGCCCAGGGTATCGCCCAGAAACGGGGCCAGGTATTCGCGAATGAGCGGCACGACGAACAGCACGCCCCACAGGCCGTAAACGACCGACGGAATGCCCGCCAGCAGGTCAAGCACCGGCTTGAGCGACGAGCGGCGGCGCGACGACGTGTATTCGGCCAGGTAGATACCGCTGAAGATGGCCGGCGCGACGGCCAGCGCCATCGCCAGCCCGGTCACGGCGAAGCTCCCGGCCACAAACGGGGCCAGACCGAACCGGCCCTGGGTGGGGTGCCAGTCGGTCGAGGTCAGGAGTTGCGCCAGGGATTGGCTTTGCAAAATAGGTAGGGCGCGGACGAACAGCAGCCCGCCCACGAAAAACAGGAGCAGGATCAGCAGGAGGGCAGCGACAAGCAAAACACGCCGCGCAACGGCGTCCTGCACGTAGCGCCGTCCGCGAGCCACGACCGGCCTTGCGCCCGCTTTTGCCGGGCGGCCCGCCAGCTCGACCTGCCCAACGGCTATCGCCTTCGCTTCACGAGTTGAGATCTCCATTTTCGTCGCTCCTCTTGTCTAGGGGCCAGGTGTTAGGGGCTAGGGGCTAGGGAAGAGTGAGCCTCCCTGGTCCCTAGCCCCTAGAACCTATTGCTGTCCAGCCAGCCCCAGCGCTTCCTCAATTCGGTCCGGACTCAGGCTGACGTAGCCAGCGTCGGGCACGAACGCCTGGCCCTCGGTCAGAATCCACCGATACAGGGCCGCAATGGTGGGGCTAGGCGCGCCCTTGGTCACGAGATACAGTTCGCGCGCCGGGGGGAACGGGTACTGCCTGGCGGCGATGGCCGCGGCGATGGCGTCCTTCGTGCCGTAGAAGTCCTCGTCGGCGCTGATCTGGCCGTCGCCGTTCAGGTCGAGCGGCACCACGCGCAGCCCTTCCAGTTGTTGACCGGTGCTCAGATCGTAGGCGAAGCCGATGTTGTTGTAGCCGATACCCAGCGCGTCCTGGCGCACCGCCTCGGCCACGCCCGGGTCGCCGTTGACCGCCGTGCCCAGCAGGTCCTCCTGCGCCGTGCCGCCCATGTACTTGGCCCAGACCTCGGCCGCTCCGGCGGCGTCGGAGCGGGTATAGACGGTGACGGCCTCGGTAGCGTCTGTGCCCAGCACGTCGCCCCACGTCTTCGCCTCCTGGCTCATCCAGATGGCCGCCGCCTTCTCCGGCGTCAGCCCCGCCGCCAGAATCTGGTCGATGTAGGGGTTGTCGGCGTTGACCGTGGCCACAACCGCGTCAATAGTGACCGGCACGCCGTAAGCGCCCTGGTCGATCTCCTCCTGCTTCAACTCGCGCGACACCATAGCGATGTCGGCCACGCCGGAGAGCATATCGGTCATGCCCTTGCCCGCGCCGCCGCCGGTGATGTCGAACTGCACGTTAGGGTTGGTCTTGCCGTACTCGTCGCCCCAGACGGTCATCATAGGGAAGAGGGCAAAGGCCCCGGAAACGGTCAGCCGGGTCGATTCGCCGGCGGCCGGTTGAGCGGCGGTATCCCCGGCGGGCGCGGCCGTTTGGCCCGCGCCGCCGCAGGCGACCAGCGCTATCATCGTTACGATTATCACTGCCATTAAGACCGGCAGTTTCGGCAACCGCATCATCTTGCGTACTCCTATTCGATGTTCGGACCTGACAGGCCTTGTAAGACCCGTTAGGTCTCATCGGGCTTTGTCGTTAGTCTGTGGTTTCCGCCGGGTTCACCGGCGGCTTGACGATCAGGATCGGCCGCTCCGGCCACACGCCCTCGCGCTCCAGCCGGGCCAGGACGTGCCCCACGAAGTCACCCTCCGCCTCGGCGGCCACGACCAGCAGCCCGTAGGGGCCGCCCTGGGCCAGTTCGGCGACGACCTGGGAAGCCGGGTCGCCCGGCCGCAAGCGCACGGCCACGGCGGCGTCGGTCGCGCTCAACTGGCGGACAAACGCGTGCAGGTGTTGCCGCACCGGAGAGTCTTCGGCGGGCAGCAGGTCGGCCGGACGCGCCGACGCGGTGCGCGCCAGCGGCAGGATGGTGGCGCCGGCCTGTTCGCGGGCGATGAGCGGCCGCACGCGGTCGAGCGCCTCGCGATCCGAGGCGTAGCCGCGCAGCGTCACCAGCATATTGTCAATGGGGGTGTGCTGGCCGCGCACCAGCAACAGCGACGTGGGCGAGCGGCGCACCAGCCAACGCCGCCGCGCTTCGTCGGCCGCGTGCGTCACGAGCAGCGAGAACTCCGGCCGCTGCGCCGCGGCCATCACCTCGGCCGCGGGCAGCGCGCCGTCGAGGATGTGGACGCCGCAGTTGAGCGCGCAACCGAAAGCGCGCGCGGTGGTGATGACCGCCTCGCGCCACGCCGCGTCATCCGTCCAGGCCAAAATGGCCTGGGCCGCCGGCGCGCCTGCGGGGTAGATGCGGGCGATGGCCTCTTGCAGGGCAAGTTCGGAGCCGGCGACGGGGACGATGCGCGCGTCGAGCAGGCGTTCCAGGACCTTCAGCGCGGCCGCGTTCTCCGGGTAAGCCGTTACGACCGTCACCCGCCCTTCCTCGCGCGCCAGCGGCAGCGCCAGGTAGTAAGCGGCGACCCGGCGCGGGACCTGCTTCAGCAGTTCCCGATCGGCGTTCGTCGCGTAAGTCCCCAAATCCATGTATAGCGTCATAGTCCGTAGCCTGATGGTGGAAGAGTAACACCGCGCGGTAACAGCCGCGGTTATGGGGCGGTAACAGGGCGGTAACAAGCGGCGGGGCGCGAACCGGGAGGTTCACGCCGCGACAACACGCGGGCCTGAGGCCCGAACCGGGAGGTTGGCGCTACGGCTGGCCGGCCTGGAAGGGGAAATAGGCGCGGCGCGTTGGCGGGACCGTCGCTCAGGAAGAAGCCAACCTGCAGTCGCATCCCTGCCCTGGCGGCTTCCTGCAGAACGGCCGCGCTCATTTCCAGGCAACTCCAATAGCCATCTTTCCATCCCAGACCGGACGTGCCCCACATTGATGGGGGCACAGCGGCGAGTTCAGGAAAGCTGAGGGTAGTGACTTGGGTGCGCGCCCACTCGAAGCCGTTGTCCACCAGGGTTTGGACGGCGTTGAACGGAACACCCACAGTTGGCCCTCTGTAGGCTTCGTAGATGACCGTCTGCAGCAAGTGGGCCCCCAAGCCGAGTGCGGGATTTCTGGACTTCGTCTGAAACGTAGTCGTGGATGCAGTGGCCGGGTTCCCCGCTAGGTCGCGCGTGGTGGCCGAGAGCGCCACACTGTAGGCTTGCCCGAATCCAAGGGGCCTGGAGGGCGTCAAGCGCAATTTAGAGCCATTTGTGCTCAGGGTGCCTGCAACAAGGCCCAAGGGACCAGTGACGCGCAATCCGTCTGCTG
>CAZSOD010000134.1:0-9549 GCA_964608255.1 uncultured Ardenticatenaceae bacterium | reverse complement strand
CACGGCGCCGCGATTGTGATGAGGATAAGCGTGGATGCCATGTCGCTTCCTTAAATGGGGCCGCGCCGAACGCCACGGGCGGGCGCGACCCGGAACCCTCAGTGCTTCAGGCGGGCGAGCTCGGCCGCGTCGAGCGTGGCCGTCTGCCGCTTGATCTGGACGATGAGCGCGAGCGCCAGGACGGCGGTGATGGTGTCCACGACGATGACGGTCAGGACGACGCTCTGCGCCAGATTCACCCGGCCGACGGCATTTCCGGCCACGACCAGGGCGACGATGGCGGCCTTGGTCATGATTTGCAGGGCGACCACGACTTTGATGAGGTGGCGGCTGACGAGCAAGCCATAGAGCCCGACGGCCAGCAGCAGCACGACCCCGGCGATGGACCATTGCAGGGCGGTCATGGCTTCACCTCCAGCGCGGCCGCGGCGGTCCGGGGCGCGCGCGTCTCGCCCAGCAGGCTGAGGACGCCGATGACCCCGGCGATGACCACGGCCATCTGGACGGCGAGGTCGAGCAGGCGGTTGTCCCAGACCTGGATGATGAAGGGGGCTTCGGCGGCGGCCACGGCGCGCACGGCCGACACGCTGGGGATGAGCAGCCAGAGCAGCGCGCCCGCGGCGACGATGACCAGCAGCCAGGCAAAGGGCCGGGGCACGAGCGGGGCGGGCATCGTCTCGTCTTCGGCCATGCTGATGGCGAAGGCGAGCAGCACGGTGATAAGCCCCGCGCCGACGCTCAGTTCGATGACAGCGATCTCCGGCGCGCCGAGGCGGTAGAGGAGAATGGAGACCAGGGCGCTGAGTCCGGCCAGCCACAGCGCCGACATGAGCGGGCGGGCGCGCACGGCCAGCCCGGCGCAGATGACAATTGCCAGCACCAATAGCACATGAAGCGACATGCAAGTCACCTCCTTGTACTATGACGATAATGCGCTGCGTCAGGGGGGAATAGTGATACATGTCATGCAAAACACATGACAAACGTCCTGATTTGTGAAAAATGTCACAAACAAGGGTGGGGGTGGGAAGCGCGCCTTCGGGCGGGGAATCGAGCGCGCCTCCGGAGCGGCGCGTTGTCTGATGCCGGGCGCGATTGAGGCGGCGGACGCGGCGAGATTCGGCTAAAAGTTCATGTCGACGAGGGGCAGGAGGGCGGATTCATCGGCCGGTTCGGGCGCGCGGTGGAGCAGCCCGGCGTAGACGTTGACCAGTCGCCGGGCGATGATGGCCCAGTCGAACTGCTCGGCGAAGCGGCGCGCGTCGCGGCCCATCGCCTCGCGGCAGGCGCCGTTGCTCAGCAGCTCATACATGCGCTCGGCCAGCGCTTCCGGGTCGCGCGAGGGGACGTGATAGCCGTTGACGCCGTCCTGCACCAGGTAGGCCAGCCCGCCGACTTCGGAGGCGATGACCGGCCGGCCCATCGCCATGGCCTCCAGCGCCACCATGCCGAAGCTCTCGTAGTGGGACGGCATGACCACCATTTCGGCCGCGGCGTAGTAGTAGGGCAGCACGTCCTGGTCCTTGGCGCCCAGAAAGACGACGATGTCGTGGATGCCCAGGTCTTGGCGCAGCGCTTGCAGGCGGGCCATCTCCGCGTCGGGCGTGTCGGCCCACGGGTCGCCGCCGATGATGGCGACGCAGGTGTTCTCCATCACGTCCGGGTAGCGCTGCTTGATGAGGGCCATGGCCCGGATGAGCGTGTCGATGCCCTTCAGCGGCTCGATGCGCCCGGCGAACATGATGTTCTTGTCGCCGCAGGGGATGCCGACGTGGCGCTTGGCCTCCTTGCTGTCCAGCGGGTGGAAGCGGGCCAGATCGACGCCGGGGGGGATGACGATGACCTTGCTCATGTCCGCGCCGTAGAGCCAGTTGAGCTGCGCCTGCTCGGCCGGGGTGGCGGCGATGATGCGGTCGACGACGCGCATGACGTGGCTTTCGCCGTCGATGCGCGCCTGCGGCGCGCGCTCGGCCGCGTCCTGGGCGATGCGGTTCTTCATGTGCCCCAGGGTGTGGAACATCTGCACGGTGGGCGTGCGGCCCCAGTAGCCCTGCAACTTTTCGGCCACGAGGCCGGAGAGCCAGTAGTGGCTGTGGATGACGTCGTAGCGCAGCCCCTCGGCCGCGGCGAAGGCGGCCACCCCGGCGGCGAACTCATCCAGGTAGTCGCCCACCTCGGCCAGGGGGATGGGCGCTTGCGGCCCGGCGGGGATGTGGATGACGCGGGCGCGCGCGCCGAGGTCGTGGTTGACCATGGGCACGCAGTCGTCCTGGGAGCGGGTGAACACGTCGACGTGCAGCCCCATGACCCCCAGCGCCGCGCTCAGGTCGCGGACGTAGACGTTCATGCCGCCGGTTTTCTTGCCGCCGAGCATGGCCAGCGGGCAGGTGTGGACGCTGAGCATGGCTACCCGCAGCCCGTCGCTCTCGCGGCCGTTCGTTCTCTTTCCCATGATCTAATCCTTTTCCGGAAGGGTAACCGCCGATGACGCCGATTTCATAGCCCGGGCCGGGGCAGCCGGGGTTGCCTCTTTTTCATGTGGATCGCTCCAGGCGCAGGCGGTAGATGTGGGTATCGGCCGCGCCGAAGCGGTACTTGTACTCTTCGTTGCCGCGCAGGAAGTCGAACTCGGCGCGCCCGGCGGCGATGGCGCGCTCGATGGCCGCGGCCGTCAGCACGACGCCGGGGCTGAGGGCGGCGAAGGCGGCCGGGTCGAGGCCGGAGTTGTAGACCCAGATGCGGCCGCGGTAGTCGAAGTTGAACAGCGCCGCCGCGGCCCGACCGTCGATGCCGGTGAAGAGCAGCTGCAGCGTGCCCGCCGCCCGCGCGGCCAGGGCCACGTCGTGGAAGAGCGCGCGCCGCCCGTCGTTGAGCCAGTCGCGCTTTTCGAAGGTGCTTTTCTGGAGCAGGTCGAGGAAGCGGTCGACGGCCGCGTCGAGGTCGTCGTCTGGCCCCACGGCGGTGGTGGTCAGCTCGGCCGCTTCGGCGCGGCGCAACTTGCGGCCGATCTCGCGCCGCTGCTTGCTGTCGAGGCGTTCCAGGTAGGCGTCGAAGGTGTCGGGCAGGGGGATGACGGGGCAGACTTCGGCTGGCTCTTCGCGAAAGGCGTAGCCGCGCTGGCGGGCCAGGTCGGGCAGGATGGCGCGGCTGGGGGAGGCGGCGGGGACGTTGCACAGCGCCAGCGCCCGCCACGGCGGCCGCTCGACCCCTTCCAGACAGTCGAGGACGGCCGCCCACCCGGCGGCGGCGTGCTCCGGCGGGGCGATGAGGTCGAGGTAGTCCGTTTCCTCGACGCAGCCGTTGAAATAGAGGGTGTCGCCCGCGGCATAGAAGCAGCCCAGGGCCAGCAGCGCCCCGGCGTCGTCGCGGGCGGCGGCCGTCAGCAGCGTGGCCCCGGGCGGCCGCAGGTGGGTCCACCAGGCGCGCTGGTAGGCCAGGGATTGGAAAGGGGTGGCGGTCATGGCGCGCGCGGCCAGCGCGTCCCAGCCGGGGGCCAGGGCGTCGAAGGCGCTGGCCCCGGCGATGAGTTCAGTGGGCATAGGCGGTATCCGCTCCGAGAGTGGCAGGCATCGCCTTGATTATAGCCCGCCGCGCCCGCGGGCGATATAGGAAGTGCATCAGAATGTGGGGCTGGCGGCCTATGCTTTTGCTTTAAAGGAGCGCTCGCGGGCGCGCCCTGACTAGGGCCCACCCATTGCCGGGAGATAGATAACCCGCGGCCGCACTTCCACCAGATGCGTCACACTGGCGGCTGTGACGCCGGTTGCTGTCAGGGTTACCGGGTAAGTGCCGGGCCGGGCGTAGCGGTGGGTAGGATTTGTCATCGCCGCCTCTTCGCCATCGCCGAAAACCCAGACAAAGGCCAGCGATCCGGCGCCAGTGGATGTGTTGTAAAACACTACTGCTTCGCCCACCCAGACCGGGCTATTGCTGGCAAAGGCGGCCACGACCGGAGGAGGAACTGTAGTCGTGGTAAAGCGCCAGACGACATCCTCGGGCAGCCCGTCGGGCGGGTCGTTCGTATCCTGGTCGTGGACAGCCGCGGCTGACACTCGGGCGGTACAGGCGGCGTCGCCCGGCAGCGACTCAAGTGGCGCGGCGTGGGCCAGCGAGCCCGCCATTGACGACTGAACAGGCTGGTCGCGTCCGTCGCATTCCAGCGCAATCCAGTTCTCGTCGAGCGCCACCGGCTCGCTAAACGAAATAGTCAAAGTCACCGTCAGCGGCACGGCTGCGGCTCCGTCAGCGGGCCAGACCCCCATCACTTGGGGTGTCTCGTCCGGTGAAGTACAGGCATTCGCCGTGCCCGGGCTAGGTGAAGTGGGTTGGTAAGCCGCGGTTCGGCGCGGCCCGCCGGCCCCATCGGGACAACGCTGCAACGAGTCTTGCGCCGCCCGGCCGCGCCCGTTTTCATCTACCATGGCCTCGGCGGGTTCCAGCAACGCCAGTAGCCCCCGGTTGGGGCCGCCGGTTGCCCCGTAAACGAGCGCATCCCGCAGGCCGGCGGTGCTGAGGGGCATACCCACTCTCAACGCGCCCGCGCTCAGATCGTAGAGCGCTACCGCGTCTGGCCCATTCTGTAGCGCCGAAGCAGGCAGTGGCAGATTTGCGCCGGGCACTTCCGGCCCACCGAGAACAAAGTAGCCGGCGGAGTTGGTGCGGTGTCCTGCCAGATCGATGACGCGGTAGGCAGCGCCGTCACCTCCGTTCCAGAGAACGAGGGCCAGGCCTGTCAGGTCGGTCGCGCCCCGGCCGCCGTCCGTTAGTTCGATGAACTCGGCCGTGTCGCGCCCGGGAGTATCGCTGTCAAGTTCGTTAATCAGGATGCCCTGCGGGGGCACGGGCACGGCGACGGTGAAACTCCAGCGATAATCGTCGGCGAGCCCGTCGGGCGGGTCATTGGAATCCCGATCATGGACGGCGGCCGACAGCACTTTCACGGAGCAAGTCTCGCCCGCCGCGAAAAGTTCGGTGGGTGCCAGGTCATAGTATTCAGGACCGCCGGTGACTTCCGCCTCGTGATCGCCTGTGACGGCGCAGTTGATGTGGTGCCAGCCGGCGTCAAGCGCGACCGGCTCGCTGAAGACAACCGCCAACGCCGAATCCCGCGCCACTCCCGTTGCTCCGCTGGCGGGAGTCACGCGCACGACTGCGGGCGGTTCATCCACAACACAGTCGTTCACGCCGCCGGGAGTAGGCGCATTCTGGCGGTAGCTGCTCGTGCGCCGCGGGCCGCCCGACCCGTCAGGACACCGCTGGCTGGAATCGCGATCGGCCGTGCCGCGGGCGTTCTCGTCCACAGGCGCCTGGCCCGACTCAAGCAGTTGAGCAAGCCCGGAGTCGGGCAAATCGGACGTGCCATAAACGAGCGCATCTAGAAGCGTGCTGGTTGTGAGCGGCGCTCCGGGTGGGAAGTCGGCGGCCCGTCCCGCGTAGAGGGCTACGGCGTCCAGACCGTTCTGTAGAATTCCTCTGGGCAGGACAACGCCGACGTGGGGCACGTCGGCGCTGCCGATGAGCGCAAAGCCGGACGCATTCGTCTGCAAGCCGTTCAGGTCTACAGCGTAGTAGACCTGATCGTCAGCGCCGTTGTAGAGCACCAGAACAATACCCGCGAGGTCGGTGCCGCCTGCGCCGCCATCATAGAGTTCGATAAACTCGGCTGTATCACTGCCAGGTGTGTCGGCATCTAGTTCATTAATGAGAATGCCCTGCGGCGGGGGCGGAGTAGTGATGGTAAAGGTCCAGGTGAAGTCTCCGGTGGGCGTGTCGGGGGGGTCATCGGCGTCTAGGTCGTGGACTGCCGCAGCAACTACCCGGGCGCTGCACGTCTCGCCGGGCGCGAAGGGGATGCCGGGCTCAAGCTGGAAGGTGAGGGGGCCCCCCGACGCTACTGCTTCATGCTGACCGCTGGCCTCGCAGTCAAGGTCGTACCACTCCGCTTCGAGCGCCACCGGCTCACTGAAGGTGATCGCCAGCGGGGCATTTACAACAACGTCTACAGCGCCCGCGGGTGGCGTCACTCGCGCGACAGCGGGCGCGTCGTCGTTGATACAGCGGTTAGGGTAGCCAGGCGTTGGCTCATTCTGCCGGTAGCTGCCAGTCCGCCGCGGACTGCCCGTGCCGTCAGGGCAACGCTGGCTGGAATCGCGGTCGGCCGCGCCACGCGCCGCCTCATCTACGGGCAGTTCTCCGGCTTCGAGCAGCGCTCCAAGGCCCGGGTCAACGGGGTCGCCAGTGCCATAGACCAGCGCGTCAACCAGATTTGCAGTGGTGAGCGTAGCGCCCGGCGGGAAGTCAGCGGCGCGCCCGGCATAGAGAGCCGCCGCATCAGGGCCGTTCTGCAAGATGCTCTTGGGCAGGGTCACGTCTGACCCTGGGACGTCCGCATTGCCGACGAGCGCGAAGCCGGCGGCGTTGGTGCGCACGCCGGTCAGGTCGAGAGCGTAATAGGCCCGGTCGTCCGCGCCGTTGAAGAGCACTAGCGCCAGTCCGGAAAGGTCGGTGTTGCCGGCGCCGCCGTCGTAAAGCTCGATGAACTCGGCCGCGTCGCTGCCCGGCGTGTCGGCATCAAGCTCATTGATCAGCACGCCCTCGGGCGGCGGCGCCTGCGCCGTCGCAAATGTCCAGACCAGACCCTCGGTCGGGCTGTCAGGCGGATCATCTGCATCGGTATCAGTGATCGCCGACGCTATGAGCTGCACTGTGCACGTCTCGCCCGGGGCGAGCGACCGGTCAGGAGCGGCGCGGAATGTGAGCGGCCCGCCGCTGGTAGTCAGCGTATGTTGCCCGCTCACGGCGCAGGTCAACGCAATCCAGCCGGAAGCCGCGGCCACTGGCTCGTTGAAGGTGACTTCAATAATCGACCCCGTCGGCACGCCTATCGCGCCTTGCGGCGGCCGCACGGCTGTTACGGCTGGTGCGGCATCGAGAGCGCAGTTGCTGGCCGCGCCAGGGGTGGGGCTATTGGCCAGAAAGGGTGTTGTTTGGCGCGGCCCGCCGGTTCCGTTGGGACAACGCTGGAGGCTATGCTGCTCAGCCGCGCTACGACCCGACTCATCCGCCGCCTCTTCGCCGGCAAGCAGCAGCGAAAGCAAAACCGCCGAAGCCTCGCCCGGCCGGCCATAGACGACAGCGTCGATCAGATCGCGCGTGACGACTGGCGTATCGACGGGGAACTGCGCGGCGTCGGCCGCGTAGAGGGCGACGGCGTCGGGCCCATTCTGGAGCGCGCCATTGGGGAAGACTAGCGACGGCGCAAGAGCTGCGTTACCGCCCAGCCAGTAGCCGCGCGCGTCGGTCCGCTGTCCGTCGAGGTCCAGTGCCCGATACACTGAATTCGTATAGCCATTGTAGAAGACAAGAGAAAGACCTCCCAGATCCGTGCTGCCCCGGCCGCCATCGTACAACTCGATGAACTCGGCCGTATCGCTGGAGGGTGTATCGGGATCGAGTTCATTGATAACGGTAAAGTCGGCGACCGGCCCCATGGTTTGAAACTGCCAGGTCATGTTGGCGATAGGCTGATCAGGCGGGTCGTCGTTGTCAACATCAGCGATCAGGCGAGATTTCAGAGTCATGACGCAAGTTTCGGCACGCGCGAAAGGCTGGGTCGGTCGTAGAGTGAAAGTAATCGCATCCGAAAGCGTCGTGTAGTCATGAACGCCAGATAGCGCACACTCGATGGTGGCCCAGCCAGAGCGGACGGCAACGGGCTCGCTGAAGACGATGCGGAGGTCGCTCGATAGGCTGACCTCGCTGGCCCCTGGCCCCGGGGCGCGCTCTACCACGGACGGCGGGGTGTCGGTCACGCAGTCGTTGGTCGCTCCCGGTGTGGGCGCGTTTTGCCGGAAGCCCGCCGTCTGCCGTGCCCCGCCCGCGCCGTTCGGGCAGCGCTGGTTGGCGTGGGTTTCGCCCGCCCCCCGGCCGTTCTCGTCAATTTGCGGCTGCCCGGCGTCGAGGAGCGGCCGCAGGCCCTCATCCGGCCGATCGGCTCGCCCATAAACCACGGCGGCGACGGGCACTGTGGCCGACACCGGTGTGCCATTAGGAAACTCGGCCGCGCTGCCGGCAACCAGGGCCACGGCGTCCGGCCCGTTTTGCAGCCGCGCGTTGGGCAGCATCAGATCGCCCTCGCTCACGGCGGCGTTAGCCAGCACAAAGTAGCCGCTCCCGTCCGTGCGCTGGCCGCGCAGGTCAATCGTGCCGTAGCTCCGATCATCGGCGCCGTTAAACAGAACGACCAGCAGGCCGTCGAGCACGGTGTTCCCGCGCCCGCCATCATACAGCTCGATAAACTCAGCCGCGTCCGGTCCCGGGGTGTCGGCATCCACCTCGTTGATCATTACCAACTCGGCCGCGGTGGGAATCGTCATGAAAGCCCAAGACACCGGCTGGCGCAACCCATCGGGCGGGTCGCTCTCGTCCAGGTCGCTCACGCCGTCGGCCAGCACCGCCACCCGGCACGTTTCGCCCGGGGCCAGGGGCAAATACGGCTGGAAGCGAAAGGTGACGGGGCCGCCGGCGACTGAGTAGCCGTGGTTGCCGCTGATCTCACAAACGATCTCCAGCGGCGCGGCGCGCAGCCGGACCGGCTCGCTGAACGTGACCTCGATCAACGCCTCGCGTCGCACGCCTGTCGCCCCCGCGGCCGGCGCCGTCCCGATCACCTCTGGCGCGGCATCTGTCAGACGCCGGTTAGGCCCATCGGGCGTCGGCGAGCCGAGCCCGAAGGCCGCCGACCGGCGCGGCTGTCCCTGGCCATCGGGATAGCGCTGCAGCGAATGACCGAGCGCATCGCCGGCCGCGCTTTCGTCCAGCGGCGTCTCGCCCGGCAGCAGCAGCGCCGTCAGCGGCCCCGCATCCATCCCCGCGGGGCCGTAGACCACTGCGTCCAGCAGCCCCGCGGTCGTCACCGGCTGGCCAACCGGAAAATCGCGCGCCGCTCCCTCATAGAGCGCCACGGCGTCGAGCCCGTCGCGCAGCGTGCCATCGGCCAGCAGCAAATCGGCCCCCGGCGTCCCTTGCGCCCCGGCCACGAAGAAACCGCGCTCGTCCGTGGTCCAGCGGCGCAACTCCAGGGCCAGGTAGACAGTCCCCGCGTCGCCGCGAAAGAAGACGAGCACCAGCCCGTCGAGCGACGTATGGCCTGCCCCGCCGTCGAAGAGTTCCACGAAATCGGCCGCGCCGCCAGCGGTTAGCGTGTCAACCTCGTTGATGACCGGGGGCGCAGGGCGGGCGCGGAACGTCCAGAAGGTGTCAATGGGCGGCTGGTCGGGCGGGTCGTCGGCATCCAGATCGCTCACGCCAGTGGCGAGAACCTGCGCGGCGCACTGCTCGCCGGCGGCCAGCGGTTCCGCCGGAACCAGGTCAAAGACCGTATCGCCGCCGCGCCCGGTTAGGACGTGGTCGCCGCTCCGCTCGCAGACCAGCCCCGCCGCGCCCGGCCCCAGGGCGACCGGCTCGCTGAAGGTCACCGTGAGTGTCGTCGTCAGCGGTACCCGTTCGCTCCCGGGGAGCGGCCACACCGCCACCACCACCGGAGCCGTA
>CAZSOD010000133.1:0-9560 GCA_964608255.1 uncultured Ardenticatenaceae bacterium | reverse complement strand
CCAGGGTGGGGATTGGCAGGAGTCAGCGGTCAGACGTTTGCACTCGTATCCGACCGTTCGCGCTCATGAACGGAAGACCCACGCGACCAACGCCGAATGACCAACGACCATCTGCCAACTGACAACTACTTTCCATTCGCCCGAATCGTATATGTCCAGCCGAACGGATCGGGGGCGCGGCCGAACTGGATATCGGTAAGCTGCTGGTAGAGGTGACGGGCCACGGGGCCGGGCTCGTTGTTATTGACGATGATCGCCTCGTCGTGAAAGCCAAGCTTGCCAACCGGGGCGACGACCGCCGCCGTGCCGCAGCCGAAGACCTCGGTGATGCGACCGCTGCGCACGTCGTCGACCATCTGGTACACGTCAACCATCTCCTCGGCGACCTCGTAGCCCAGATGGCGGCCGAGTTCAATGACCGACTTGCGCGTTACACCAGGCAGGATGCTGCCGGTCAGCGGCGGCGTGACGATGCGACGGCCGTCGTAGACGAAGCAGATGTTCATGGCCCCGACTTCCTCGACCCACCGGTGCTCCAGCGCGTCAAGCCACAACACCTGCGAGTAGCCATGCTTGCGCGCGTCTTCGCCGGCGTAGAGGCTGGCTGCATAGTTGCCGCCCGTCTTGGCCTCGCCAACGCCGCCGCGCACGGCGCGCACGTACTGATCAGTGATATAGACCGGCACCGGGCTGAAGCCCTGGCTGAAGTAGGGGCCGACCGGGCTGATGATGACGAAGTGCAGGTAGGTAGAACTGGCGTGAACGCCCAGGGTGTCGTCGGTGGCAATGAGCGTCGGCCGGATATAGAGCGTAGCGTCGGGTAACCGTGGCACCCATTCGTGCTCGATCTCGATCAACCGGCAAATCGCCTCGAGATGTTCTTCTTCATCAACGGGGGCCATCGCCATGCGCCGCGCCGAGTTATTGAAGCGACGCATATTCTCCATCGGCCGAAACAGGTTGATGTGTCCATCAGGCCGGCGGTAAGCCTTCAGCCCTTCGAAGATGAGTTGAGCGTAGTGGAACACCGACGTCGCCGGACTGAGCGGGATGGGCGCGTAGGGTTCGATCTTTGCGTCGTGCCAGCCCTTACCGCGATCGTAGCGCTGGGTGAACATGCGATTGGCAAAGTGGATGCAGAACCCGAGGTCCTGCGCCGGCGGCACGCGCGTCTGCGCCGCCTCGAGAGGTATAAGTTGGATGTCCATGGTTCTCCAGAAAGTCAGTGCTTCGGTAAGCGGCGGACGGTTGCCAGCGGTCAGTAGCGCCTGACCACTAACCACTCCGGCCGTCCAGCCGGTGCTGGTACTCCCAGTAATCGGTCAGCAGGCGATCGTAAGCGTCAGACATGAACGGGGAAGAGATGATGAAGTCGGCCGTGGCCCGGTTCGTGGCCACGGGAATATTCCACACCGCGGCGATACGCAACAGGGCGCGCACGTCGGGGTCGTGAGGCTGCGCTTCCAACGGGTCGAAGAAGAAAACCAAAACGTCAATTTCGCCATTGACGATGGCCGCGCCCAGTTGCTGATCGCCGCCGAGCGGGCCGCTTTGCATCCGGTGCACGGACAGACCGGCTTTGTCGGCCAGCAGCTTGCCAGTGGAGCCGGTGGCATAGAACTCGTGCGAGCGCAGCGTCTCCTTGTTGAACTCGACCCACTCAAGCAGATCATCTTTCTTGTGATCGTGGGCGACGAGGGCGATGCGCTTGCGCGGGGCCATCATCGTATGCGGTCGCTCGCGCGGCCGATCAGTTGCCTCGGTCATGCCTATCTCCGGCGTTGAACGCCCGCAGGGGGCCAGGTCTAAGAGTTACGGATTGAAGGGGGGCGGCGGCTGTCGCAACAACGCGCATGCCAATTATTGTACGCCGTTCGGACGGCATCGCAAGGATAGGGGCGGGCAAAGGCCCAGGTCAACGCCAGTCTGACGTCAAAGATCGCGGGCCTTGAACTCGCCGTTCTCTTCCGCTACCCTAGACCTATGTCACCGATCTGGGGTCGATATGGCCCCTTCTTCCTGTATGGCTATACCGCCCTCCTGATCATTGGCACGCTGCTGGCGCTGGCGCTGACCGCCTTTCTCGCCTGCCAACGGCAGGCCGCGGGCGAGCGTGACTTGCAGACCGGCGCGCCGGCCTGGCTCGACGCGGCGCTGGTCGCGGCCGGCGGGGCCGTAGCCGGCGGTCGCGCCGCCTATGTCTCGCTCAACGCAACTTACTTCAGCGAAAATCCGGCCGAGGCATGGCAGTTCTGGCGCGGTGGGTTGAACTACCACGGGGCGCTGCTGGCCGGGCTAGCGGCTCTCGCGCTGTGGGCCTTTCTGTCGCGCCGGAGGTTCTTGACCTATGCCGCACTGTTGGCCCCCGGTCTGGCGCTGCTGGTCGCCTTCGGCTGGGCGGGCTGCCTGGTCGACGGGTGCGCTTATGGCCGTCCCACCTTGCCCGGCCCTTTGGCGGCCGATCTGCCTGACGACACCGGCATCATGGCGCTCCGCTACCGGACGCAAGCCGCCGGGGCGCTCGGCACATTAACTGTCTTCGCCCTGTCGTGGCGGGCGACCCGTCAAGTCTCGCCACCGCGCCTATTCTGGGGCACGCTGGCCGGGCTGGCAGCCGTCCACGCTCTGGTAGCGCTCGGCCGCGGCGACCCGTCACCGACCGTCCTCGGCTTGCGGATCGACCTTGTGTTTGAACTGGTGATCCTGTTTGTGGCGCTCGTGGGGCTGATACTAGCCGGCAATCGGCCGCCGAACACCGACTCTAGACTATAGACGACGGACCGCGGCCAGAGCGGCGGCGCACAATAGGTCACCGGCGATCGTCGCAATAGAACTTATGTTCTATCTTCTGGCGATCTTGCCGGTTTCTGCTACAATGGCGGCATGAAGTTCAAAGTGGGCCTGGCCCAGATCGCTCCCCGGCTGGGCGACGTAGCCGCCAACCTGCGCCTCCACCTCGACACCGCCGCCGAAGCGGCGGCGCAAGGTGTTGATCTCCTCGTCTTTCCCGAACTGTCGCTCACCGGCTACCGGCTTGGCGACCGGGCCTTCGACGTCGCCATTCGGGCCACGGCCGACGATCCCGTCTTCATGGCGCTCCTGGACGCCAGCCAGTCGCTCGATCTCGTCGTCAGCTTCGTGGAAGAGGACGAGCGCTCCCGCTATACGATCAGCGCGGCATATTTGTCCGCCGGCCGCCTCGTCCATCGCCACCGCAAGGTGTACCTGCCGACCTATGGCGAATTCAACGAGGCGCGAACCTTTGCCCACGGCGACACGGCGCGGGCGTTCGACACCCGCTTCGGCCGCGCCGGTTTGCTTGTCTGCGAGGACTTCTGGCACGCCAGCCTGCCCTACGTCTTGTGGCAGGACGGAGCCGATATTCTCCTGCTGATGTCCGCTTCGATTGAGCATGGGCAGCGGGATGCGCTCAGCACGGCCGACAAGGTTATCGCCATCAATCGCGCCTACGCTCTGCTCTTTACCGACTTCGTCATCCACGTCAATCGCGTCGGCGAGGAAGAGGGCGGTTGCTACTGGGGAGGCTCAACCGTTTTCGGCCCGGACGCCGCGCTGCGGGCCGAGGGGCCACGCGACGCGCCGGCGCTGGTAGTCGCCACGCTCGACACTGACGATCTCCGCCGCGCCCGCCGCGACTTGCCCCTGCTGCGCGACGAACGTCCCGATTTGACGGCGCGGGAGTTGCAGCGGGTCATGCGTTAGCGGACGACACCCGCCGATGGATGACGGCCGACCACGGCTAGAAGGCCCAGGTTCAAGCGATAGGCCCGACGACCAACAACCAACGACGAGCACCAGAAACCCGACAACGAACAACTAACCATGTCCGACGACCGCGACGATTTTACAACTCCAGATAACCCGGCCCTCTACGAGACGCCCGAAGGCCACCGCTCCGGCTTTGTGGCGCTAGTCGGGCGGCCAAACGCGGGCAAGAGCACGCTGATGAATGCCTTCATGCGGCAGAAGATCGCCGCCGTCAGCCCGCGACCGCAGACCACCCGTACTCGCCAACTTGGCATCATCACCGAGCCGCACTATCAGATGATCTTCGTCGATACGCCCGGCATCATCACCCAACCGCGCCACGAACTGGACGAGTTCATGGTCCAATCGGCGCTGGAGACGCTCGATGACGCCGACGTCATCCTCTGGCTGCTAGACCTGTCGGAAGCGCCAGGCGATAGCGACCGTCTCATCGCCGAGCGGTTGAAGGGTAGCGAGCCCAAGGTGCTCATGGCTCTCAACAAGGTTGACGCCGTGCCCACGGCCGACGTCCTGCGCCGCACCGAGGCTTACGCCGCGCTTCTGCGGGATGCGGCCTGGGTTCACCTGTCCGCTCTCAGCGGTGACGGCGTCAACGACCTGTTGGAGCGGCTCGTCGCGGCGCTACCGGAGGGCCCGCGCTACTTCCCGCCCGAACAAATCACCGACGTCTTCGTGCGCAACATCGCCGCGGAGATGATCCGCGAGCAGCTCATGCTCCAGTTGCGCGACGAGATACCCTATGGCACGGCCGTCCAGGTGCGCGACTTCAAGGAACGGCCGAATGGCACCATTTACGTCAGCGCCGATATTTTCGTCGAGCGCGACAGCCACAAGAGCATCGTCATCGGCACGGGCGGCGCGCAATTGCGGGAGATCGGCGCGGCGGCGCGCGAGCAGATCGAGCAACTGGTCAACAGCAAGGTTTTTCTGGAGTTGTGGGTCAAGGTAGAACCCAACTGGCGGCGCGACCCGCAGTTGTTGCGGCAGTTCGGCTATAGCGTGCGGGAGTAGAAGGGAGTAGGAAGTAGCCAGTAGGTCAGTAGTCAGTAGGTCAGTGAACCTTTTTCCCTGAAACCTGGCCCCTGGAACCTTCCCAGCGGCGCTACGTATAAGATAAAGCGCCGTAATAGGCGCGAGATTCAGGTCGTCGGTAAGGTTAGCGGCCGATAATCAAGTGCAGATCGGCAATCTCGCGCGAGTAGTCATACAAGCTCATGACCCAACAGCAACCGGCCGGGGTTTCCCGGCGCAGCTTTTTGAAGGTAGCGACCGTCACGGCCGTGGCCGCGGCGGCGACCGGTGGCGGCGCGGCGCTTTTGCGGCGTGTCGATTCGCCGGTTGTTATTTCGACCAACCCGTCCGTGGCGGCCATTCCGCCCGCAGTGTCGGCTGGCTACCCAACGACGGCCGCGCCGGTTGTGCCCGCGGTCGCCCCGCCAGCCGGGGCCGACGTATTGGCCCAGCTGGCCGCCTCGCAGGCCGAGAACATGCAGTTGCGCGCCCAGCTCGATCAGGCGCTGCGCGACCTGGACGCGGCTCGCGCCGGGGAAGCCAATGCCCGTGGGGCCCATGACTCTCTAGCTGTCGAGTTGGACGGCGCGCGGACGCAGCTCGGCATCCTGGGCGGCCTTGTGGCCCTTTATGAGCAGCTGGACGGCGTCGATCTCGGGGGCGTGGTGGAGAATGGCCTCGGCGCAGTCGGGCAGAAGATAGGCGAACTGGTCGGCGGCGTGCCGGCGCTCTCAGCCGGGTTGGACGGCGGGCAACTGGCGTTGGGCGACATCGAGGCCCACATCCCACTGCTGGACAGCGGCCGGCAATGGCTGGCGCTGGAAACGGCCAAGATGCGCGTTTTCTACAGCGACATCGAGGGCTGGCTGCAACGGGCCGTCGACCGCGTCGGCAACTTCCTGGAGATGTTGCAGGAGTGGTTCGAGGGATTGCGCCGCTGGCTGCCCTTCGGCGCGGGCGAGAAGGCGGCCGGCGTAATGGGCGCGCTAACCTCGTTGCTGGCCGAGACGCCCAACACGCTCACCGGTCTGGACACAAATGTCGCTCAGCCATTGGACGTGTGGCTGACCCGTATTGACGGCGAACCCGCGCTGCAGCGGCGGCTTGTGCGACCGCTGCGCGACGAGGTGATTGCCCGGGCGCGCACGACGGCCGACCAGGCCAGCCAGGTTGGCGCGCTCTTCGACCAGAACCTCGCCATTCCAGCTCGCGCGGCTATCACCGACCGCGCCGCCCGCCGGCAGGCCATTGCTGACTATCGGGCACAAAACCAAATCTAGATACGAGATACGAAATACGAGATACGAATGAAGAGCGCTCTTCACTCGTATCTCGTATTTCGTATCTCGTAACTCCCGCTTTACTCCCCCGCAATCACGCCGATAAAGACCTTGTAGCTGATCGAACCGATCGGCACGCAGGCGCTGGCCGCGCCGCCGGAGGTCGTGCCGCTGGGGCAGGGCAGTTGCGCTGTGGCCCCCGGCGCGGGCACGTAGTAACCGGGGTCAGCCGCCTTGCAGATCGTGCCGTCGTCGTAATACCCCGGCTGGCAGAGCGTGTTAGTAAAGATGCAGGAGGCCACAATCGCCTCGGGCGCTGTCAGCGTCACCGAAGCATTGCCCGTCTCGCCGCCGGGCGCGCACGCCACCGTCGCCGCCCAACCCGGCCGGTCCGTTTCAGACACGGTAACCGTGTCGCCAGGATTGAGCGAGAATGTCTGCTCACCACCCGTCGCCGGGAGCGTGAAGCTGCCCAGCGTGCCGCCGAAAGACCAGTCGTCGCCCGGCGGGTCGCCGACAACCACTTTCGTCACCGTCAGCGCAGCCCAGGGCACGTAGTAGAGATACGGGCCGGGTTGGTCCTCAGCCCGGCCGGCCCAGTTGTCGCCCCAGCAGTCGGCCGCGAGGCTTCCCGTCACCGCGCAGGTGTGACCGCTGCCGGCGCTGACCTGGATGTGCACGCCGGGCTGGTCGGCGCCCTGGCCGAACTCGTCACTGCCCCAGCAATCGACTGCCCCGCCGTTCACGTTCACCGCGCACGTGTGCTTCCAACCGGCGCTGATCTGCAAATACGGGCCGGGCTGGCCGGTCGCCGCCTGGCCGTCGTCGTTGCCGCCCCAGCAATCCGCCCGCCGGGTGGGCGTCAGGGCGCAAGTGTGGCGATCGCCGGCGCTGATCTGGATGTAGGGGCCGGGGCGGTCGGCGGCCCGGTTGTCGGCGTTGCTGCCCCAGCAGTCGACGTCTCCGGTCGGGGTCAGGGCGCAGGTGTGGATCCAGCCGGCCTCGAGTTGGGTATAGGGGCCGGGCTGGTCGGCCGCCTGCCCGGCGTCGTTCCTGCCCCAGCAATCGACCGCGCCGGACGGCCGCAGGGCGCAGGTGTGCCAGCCGCCGGCGCTGACCCGGGTGTAGGGGCCGGGCATGGCTGCCGCCTGGCCGTCGTCGTTAAGGCCCCAGCAATCGACCGCGCCTGCCAGGGTCAGACCACAGGTGTGGAATCGCCCGACACTGACCTGTTTATAAGCGCCGGGGCGGTCCTGAGCCTGGCCGAAATCGCCGCCGCCCCAGCAGTCGATCGCGCCGCGTGGGGTCAGGGCGCAGCTATGGTGCTCGCCCGCGCCGATGATTTCCGGCAAGGTCAAGTCCAGGATGCCGTAGGGGCCGGGCTGGTCGGCCGCTTGGCCGTCGGCGTTCTGACCCCAGCAATCGACCGCCCCGTTCGGCTTCAGGGCGCAGGTATTATTGAACTCGACGCTGATCTGGACGAAGGGGCCGGGCTGGTCGGCCGCCTGGCCGTGGGTGTTGTCGCCCCAGCAATCGGCCGCGTTGTCCCTTGTCACCGCGCAGGTGTGGCCCCAGCCGGCGCTGATCTGGCGATAGGGGCCGGGCTGGTCGTCGGCCCGGCCGGCGGCGTTAAGGCCCCAGCAGTCGGCCACGCCGACGGGCGTCAGCGCACAGGTGTGGGAGCGGCCGGCGCTGACCTGGACGTAGGGACCGGGCTTGTGGTCGGCGCGGCCGTCGGCGCTGGTGCCCCAGCAATCCACCGCGCCGGACCTGGTCAGCGCGCAGGCATGGCTGCCGCCGGCGCTGACCTGGACGTAGGGGCCGGGCTGCCCCTGTGCCTGGCCATGGTCATTGCGGCCCCAGCACTCGACCGCCCCGGCCGGCGTCAGCGCGCAGGTGAAGTAGGCGCCAGCGCTGAGTTGAACGTATGGCCCGGGCCGGTCGGCCGCCTGGCCGTCGCTGTTGCTGCCCCAGCAATCGACCGCGCCGTTGCGCGTCAGGGCGCAGGTGTGGCGGTAGCCGGTGGTGACCTCAGTGTAGGGGCCGGTCTGGTCAACCGCCTGGCCGTCGCTGTTGCTGCCCCAGCAGTCGACCGCGCCCGACGGTTGCAGGGCGCAGGTGTGCAACTCGCCAGCGGCGACGATTTCCGGCCAGGCCGGCGCGCGATAGGGGCCATAGGGGCCGGGTTCGTCGGTTACGGACGTGGCATTGTCCCAGCATTTGAGCGCGCCGTCGGGCGTCAGGGCGCAGGATTCGAAGTTGCCGGCGGCCAACTGGGTGAAGGGGCCGGGACGGTCATCCGCGGCGGTGATACCCTGGCCCCAGCAGTCGGCCGCGCCGGCCAGCGTCAGTCCGCAGGTTCGCGAAGCGCCGGCGCTGATCTGGGTGAACGGGCCGGCCTGACCGGCCGCCGTGCTGCCGCTGCTGCCGTAATACCCCCAACACTCAGCATCCCCGGCCGGCGTCAGCCCGCAGGTCTGCCACAGGCCGGCGCTGATCTGGGTATAGGGGCCGGGCTGGTCCGTCGCCTGGCCGTTGCCATTGTCGCCCCAGCAATCGACTGCGCCGTCCGGCCGTAGCGCACAACTGTGATCGGAGCCAATGGTGATCTGCGTGTACGGCCCGGACTGGTCCTCGGCCTCGCCGTAGGTGTTGCTGCCCCAGCAATCGACCGCGCCGCCGGGGGTCAGGGCGCAGGTGTGGCTCCAGCCGCCGCTGATCTGGGTATAGGGGCCCGGCTGATCCTCCGCGCCGCTGCCCCAGCAATCGGCCGCGCCGGTCGTGGTAAGACCGCAGGCGTGGAACTCGCCGGCGGCGACGGCAAGGTAGGGGCCAGGCCGGACGCCTACCACGCTACCCTGGCCCCAGCACTGCACGGCCCCGGACGGCATTACGGCGCACAGCGTGCCCCCCGCCTGGACAATCGTCGTCGGGCCGGCGGGAGCGTAGGCATAGGTGATGGCCGCCGCGGGGGGCGTGGGCCGGCCGATAAGAACAAAAAGAGCGGCCAGCGCCGCCATTAAAACAAGTCCGCGCCTCAGGGAAGCGAGGCGTGGGTCGGGGGATGATGGCTCAGGACGCACTGTCGTTATGGCCTCCGATTGTGGTGATGCACGCGGCATCGGATGAATTGGGCCAAGCCAGGGCGGCGCGACCGCTGGTGATTATCTCACTATCACAACAGATGACGAGCAGTTCGCTCTGTCATCTCGCTAACACAAGTAGGGATTGGCGGGCTGTGGAAACCTGACAGGTGGGCAATGAACGTCGGGGTTCGCCGGGTGGTATTGCCGCCCACCTGTCAGCCAGCCCCCGCGCCACATACTACGCCTCGAGCCGATCCACCTCGGCCGAAACCGGCAAATCCAAAGACCCTTTCGGTCGGTACATCTGACCAAAAAATGCGCCGCCCAGGATCAGAGCCGCCCCAGCCCATTGCCATAAGCTCAAGGCCTCGCCCAGGAACAACGCCGAAAAAAA
>CAZSOD010000132.1:5166-9912 GCA_964608255.1 uncultured Ardenticatenaceae bacterium | reverse complement strand
GGACGACGCGGTCCATGTGCCCCTCGCCGACCAGCGTGCCGGAGTGGGAGTCGTCGGTGCAGAGGATGAAGTTGCGGCTGTCGAGGCCCAGGTCGGTGATCGCCTTCACCTGCGCGGCGACGTCGTGCCAGGCTGAGCCGTAGCGCAGCATGGCCTTCATGCCCTGCCGCACGCGAGCCACGGCGTCCTCCGGCCGCGTGCCCTCGTGGTCGTCGGCCGGGCCGCCGGCGACGTAGCCGTGGAAGGCGCGGCCGAGGTCGGGCGAGGCGTAGTGGCCGCCAATGACCTTGCCGGCGGCCATCGTCGCCGCCATCTCGGCGTGCATCTTAGCGTCGCCCAGGAAAACGCCGGGGAAGTTCATCATCTCGCCTAACCCGATAATGCCCGGCCAGGTCATGGCCTCGGCCACCTCGTCCGGGCCAATGCTCGCGCCGGGCGTCTCCAGCCCCGGCGCGCTGGGCACGCAACTGGGCATCTGAACGAAGATGTTGATCGGCAGCGTGGCCGCCTCGTCGTGCATCAGGCGCACGCCGGGCAGGCCGAGGACGTTGGCGATCTCGTGCGGGTCGATGAACATACTCGTCGTGCCGTGGGGGATGACCGCGCGGGCGAATTCGGTCACGGTGACCATGCCGCTCTCGACGTGCATGTGGGCGTCGCACAGGCCGGGGACGAGGTAGCGGCCGGCGGCGTCGATCAGCCGCGTGTCCCGGCCGAGACAGTGGCTCGCGTCCTCGCCGACGTAGGCGATGCGCCCGCCGATCACGGCGACGTCGGTGTGGGGGATGATCTCGCCGCTGTGGACGTTGACCCAGCGGCCGTCGCGGACGACCAGGTCGGCCGGTTTGCGCCCCATCGCCACGGCGACGAGGTCTTGCGTCAGTTGATGCCAGGGGGTGGGGGTGGACATGGATGGAATTTAGCGCAAAGGCGCAACGACGCAAAGAGAGGGGCCAGGGAATCAGGCACTTCCCTAGAACCTGACCCCTGGCCTCTTCTTCTCAGCTCAGCCCGGCTTCGCGGGCGCGAAGGGCGGCCTGGGCGCGGTCGGCGACTTGCAGCTTGTTGAAGATGTTGGAGGCGTGGTTGCGCACGGTCTTGATGCTGATGCTCAGCGCCTCGGCGATCTGGGCGTTGGAGCGGCCGCGGGCGATCAGGGCCAGGATTTCGCGCTCCCGCTCCGTCAGGTCGGGCAACGTCGCCGCGTTGGGCGAGGTCTGCGTGGCCGCGAAGTAGTCCATCAGGCGGGCGGCGATGGTCGGGCTGAAGATGGCCTCGCCCTGGGCCACGGCCTCGATGGCCCGCAGCACGTCGGCCTCGTCGGCGTCCTTGAGCACGTAGCCGCGCGCGCCCGCCTTCAGGGCGGTAAAGACCGACTCGTCGTCCTCGAAGAGGGTGACGACGAGGACGCGCACGTCGGGCTTGCGGGCCATGAGCTGTCGAATGGCCGCCAGACCGCCGCCGCCCGGCATCTGCAAGTCCATCAGGACGACGTCCGGCTCCAGATCGAGCGTCATCGCCACGGCCGCCTCGCCCGTCGTCGCCTCGCCGACCACCGTAATGCCGGGAATCGAGTCCAGAAGGGTGCGCAGCCCCTTGCGAAACAGGGGATGGTCATCGGCCATTAGCACGCGGAGGGGGGATTCGGTTGCCACGGGCTTAACTTCCGACCGGCAAGGTCACACGGATGACAGTCCCGCCGGCGGGCAGCCCGGCGACGGCGAACGTGCCGCCCAGTTCGGCTGCCCGCTCGCGCATCGAGCGCAGACCGATGCCGCCGTCGCGCTCGCCCTTGAAGCCCACCCCGTCGTCGCGAATCTCCAGCCGCAGGTCGCGGTCGAGCCGGACGCGCACCGCTACCGTGCGGGCGTAGGCGTGGTGGATGACGTTGGTCAGCGCCTCCTGCACGATCCGGTAGGCGGCCACTTCGACCGCCGCCGGTAGCGACGGCAAATCGTCGGGCGCGTCGATGGTGACGCACGGGGCGACAGCCGGCGCTTCGTCCGCGCGGCCGATCTTCGCGGCCATGACGTTGAGCGCGGGCACCAGTCCCAGGTCATCCAGGGCTGGCGGGCGCAGTTCATGGACGACGCGGCGGATGTCGTCGATCGTGCCCCGGATATCGCCCTGAATCTCATCGGCCAGCGCTTCGGCCGCGGCCGGATCGTCGCGGATCATCCGGCGCAGGACGCGGGCTTGCAGCAGCAGAGAGGCCAGCGACGGCCCCAGCCCATCGTGGAGATCGCGCCGCAGCCGGCGGCGCTCCTCCTCGCGACCGGTCACCAGGTGCTGCCGCGAGCGCTGTAAATCGGCCGTCAATTGCGCGCTGTAGACCGCCGCGCCGGCCTGCCGGGCGACGTTCAGCAGCAGGCGTTCGTCAGCGCGGCTGAACGCTTCCTCCGGCGTGCGGCGCGCGACGCGCAGGCGGCCGACCAGTTGCCCCTGGTAGGTCAGGTCATAGGCTACCGGATTCTCGACCGGGCGGCCGAACGACTCCACCGTCCGCCAGCCGCCGTCCTGCCACACGTCCATCGCCGCGTAGGGCAGGCGCAGCGCCCCGGCCACGGTCTCAACGAGTGCAGGATAGACGGCGCCCGGGGCGATCATTTGCTCCAGGCGCTGGCCTAACTGGGCCAGGACTTCGAACGGCTCGTTGCGCTGGCCATAGAGCAACCGGTTCACCCCTTGCTGCAAACGCGAGCGTATCGGTTGGAAGAGGAGAGCCACCAGTGCGGTCGCCAGGATGGTGAACAAGCCGTTGCCCTGGGAGTCAAAAAGTAGCCCTGCGCCGCCGACCACCAGACCGTAGATCAACAAGACCACGCCGGTCATGACGCCATAGACCAGCGTCCGGTTGAGGATGACGTCGATATCGTAGAGCCGGTAACGCACGATCGCGACCGTCGCCGCGGCGGCAATGCCCAGCATGGCGAGGTTCGTGACCGTAATGCTCCATTCCATCGCTTGCGGTTCGGTCAGCCGGCCGAATAGCTGGAGCGGGATGGCTAACGTGGCAACGCCCAGGATAATGACGGCGGCATAGACCAACCACTTCATTTGCGCCCGCTCGATGCCCTGCGAGCGGCGGAAGCGAACGACGAGACTGGCCATCGAGCCAAAGAACCCCGCGACCACCAGGACGCTGCCGATATTGAGGAGCAGGTCTAAAGCACTCACCGCCCCGGCAATGCCAAACGGATTGGGCCGCGTGCCCCACTCGGACACGGGGCCGGGGTGGGCGGCCATGGCGACTATTAGCGACAGGAGGCCCAGCCCCGCCGCCCACCCCACCACGCGCCAGCGCGGCGTCAGCAACCGGCCGTCGGGAAAGAGCAGGAAGACAAACGTGATCGGCAGAATCTGCGCCGGAAACCACACCCAGTTGCTCAGCCATTGCCCGATGTCCAACAACACCGCGGGCACAAGCGACGGCGCGAGCGTCGCGTACAGCGGCATCCCGGCGCTCCAGGCGCTCAGCATGTAGGACACACTGACGCAGAGAAGGATGGGGCCGATGGCGTTCCGGGGACGGCGCGTGACGATGGCCGCGCCCAACGCCGCGTAGATAGCGGCCAGGAAAGGGATCTGGAGCTGGTGCGAGAAGAAGGCCGTGGTATCGTCCGTAGCCGCTACGTACCAGACAGCCAGGGCGAAGTTGAGCAGCATGAGCCCGACGATGACGGCGACCGCCAGGCGCGCCCAGCGCGCGGATCGACCAAGCGCCCCGGCGACAGCGGCGGCGTCGGCCGCGGCCCTATTGGCCAGCAAGGGTGAAAGTTGTTCAGCTTCGCTCATAGCGCACTGTCATTATAGCAGCGACTGTCAAACCGCCGGCTAGAAGGGCTTGAACATCATCAGCCACAGGATGAGGGCGATGCCTCCGAAACCGATGAGGGTCAATGCCAGCGCCGGGGACTTCGCCAGCAAGGCCTCGATCTCGGGCGCGGGGGCGGGCGGCTCGGCCGGATGCGCCTGGCGGCCGTCGAACCAAGGCATGCCTAGCGCCCGGCGCAACTTGCTGTAGTGGGCCGTGCCCAGGACGTACATGCCGATGATAATGCCGACGAGCAGCGCCAGCGAGAGCCATATCCAGCCCGCGCCCCACCATTTGCCCATGAAGCCGGTCACGACGCCGCTGAGCAGGAGGATAAGCAGCGAGCCGTAGAAGAGCGCGAAGTAGCGACCGGCGGCATAGAGCCCCAGCCAGGCCCGCGCCGTCGCCGGGTCGGGCACGCCGCGCAGCCGCCAGGCGACGATGCTCGTCACCCCGTGGGCGAACAGGAAGGTCAAAGTCGCCAGAACGTGAAGATAGACCAGCCACGGATACATGTACTCTCCTCTTGAGGGTTGGGCTAGTGAACCAGGCTTGGCCAGGCCAGCGCGATCAAAACGACCTGCGGGATGCCGGCCAGGGGGCCGAAGGGCAGTTCGAAGGCGTACCAGAAGAGCGCGCTGAGTCCCAGCAGGATCATCTCCAGCACGGCCCCATCGGCCCGCGCGTGCCACAGCCAGTACGCCGCCAGCAGCTTGAGGCCGCTGACGACGACAAACACCAGGCCGGCGACGACCACACTCTCAACGCCGAGCGCCTCCAGCGGGCCGCTCAGGAGCCGGATGCCGAAGAGCGTCGGCAGGCGGCGATGCGTGAGCGCGTACTTCAGCACCGGCGGGACGCTCAAGCCCCAGCCGAGGGCATCGACGACAACCAGAACGGCCAGTGCGGTAATCAGCGGTGTCCTCATTTCC
>CAZSOD010000132.1:0-5066 GCA_964608255.1 uncultured Ardenticatenaceae bacterium | reverse complement strand
ATTAGCCGGCCGGCGTCGCCGGCGGCAGGCTCTGGAGATAGAGCCAGAGCGCTTCGATCTCAATGTCGGTCATCTGCGCGGTTAGCGGCCAGGGCATGTCCAGCGGGTCCAGTTCGCGGCCGCCGGGCGTGACGCCGGTGCGCAACGTGTTCTTGAAGCCGTCCAGCGTCCAACTGCTCAGCTCGCCGGCGGGCGTCAGGTTCGCCGCTTTGGGGCTATCCGGCTCGCTGAAGGGGACCGGCCCCCCGGCCAGGTTCTCGCCATGGCAACCGTTGCAGGAGGAGGCGAGGTACGCGCCGAATGCGGGCGACGCTTCCGCGGCGATGCTGGCCGGCGGCGGGTTGTTGTGGTCGATGACCTCGGCCGACAGCAGCGGCGGCGGCTGGTTGGCGACCAGCATCAGCCGCGTCAGCGGCCCTGCGCTGGATGGCGACGCCGCGCGGTCGACCGGCGGCGCGGCGCGCAGAAAGGCGATCATCCGGCCCAGGTCTTCGTCACTCAGGCCGGCATAGTGATAGCTGGGCATGACAAAGAGGGGGCGACCGTCGGGGCCGAGCCCGTGGCGGACGGCGCGGTCCCAGTCCTCGACGGTGAAATCAGCCGTCGCGCTGCCCTGGCCCACCGTCAGGTTAGGGCCATAGGCGCGGCCGATGATCGGACTGTCGACCAGCACGGCGCCGCCGTAGTCCGCCCCGTGGCAGTCGACGCAGCCGCGAATGATCGTCAGCCGTTGCCCTTCGGCCACGCTGGCCGCGTCCGAGGGGAGGGTCAGCGCCCTGCCCGCCACCTCGTAGGCCCGGTTGAGCCGCCGCTCGCTGGCGACGTAGCCGGCCAGGGCGACCAGTCCCACGATTGCGACCAGGCCGAACAAGATAATTCCAAGCCACTTGAGTACCCGCCTCATACCATCCTCCCGCGAGCGAATCGCCTTACATGACGACGAGCGATAGCGCGCCGCCCAGATCGAACGGCAACCGTTGCCAGCTATCGCCATAGTCGGTCGTGCGCCACACGTCGCCGTAGGTCGTCCCGACATAGAGATGACCGGGCGCGCCGGGGAGCGTGACGAGCGCCCGCGGCATGGCGCTCATGGGGTGCGGCTCCCAGCCGATAGGCTCCCAATCGGCCCCGCCCGACGCGCGATAGAGATAAGCCTCCGCCTCACGCCCATAGGCCCTGCGCGGGCCGGGGGCCAGGGCCGCGTACCAAACCTCCGGTTGGGCCGGGTCGGCGGCACAGGCGACCCCATACTTGCGGGCCAGGCCGGCCTTCGGCTGGCGCCACGTCCGGCCGCCATCCCGGCTGACGGCCGCGCCGCCCCCGGTGCCTCCGGCTTCGTAAACCCAACGCCCATCCCCATCGTGGAACCTGAGCCAGTGGCAGTCGCGGATCGCGCCGCGCAGGTGGGGCGACCACGTCCGGCCGCCATCCGCGCTGCGCACCAGCGCGCCAAGCTCGATGCCCGCGAGGACGACGTCCGGCTCATCGGGCGACACCGCCAGGCCATTGACGTAGGCCTGAAAGGGCGGCTCGGCCGGCGAGAACCACCACCAGCGGTTGCGAACGCGCCGGAAGCCCGCCAACTCCACCCAGTGGACGCCGCCGTCCGTTGACTTGAAGACAGCGGCCGGTTTCACGCCGGCATAGATGACGTTTGAATCGTGTGGGCTGACGGCGATGGACTTGACGACCTTACCCGCTAACCCCAGATGGCTCCAACTCCGGCCGCGGTCGGTCGAGCGATAGACGCCGTTGCCTTGCGTCCCGGCGTAGACGACCTCGGGGCGGTTCGGGTCGGTCGCCAGCGTAACCGGTGAAGAGCCGTCCAGGACGATCTCCACCTGCCACTCGTCCCCGCGGCACGCGGCCCGGACGACCCGCCGGTTATCAATCGCTAGAAAGACGTGTTCGCTGCTGTCCATGTATCGGTTCGTCATGGTCGAATTCACCTTGCTCCGGCAAAGTAATGGAACGCCGAACCGTCTAGTCGCCCGGCGCGCTCTCCGGGTGCAGCTGCGACGTGGCCGATGTTTGTCCAGCCCGCACGACCGCCGTCGCCTGCCGCGCCAGGGCCACGGCCAGGACGATGTCGGCCAGCGCCAGTACCGGATGGAACGCCGACAGCACCGGCACGCTGTCGCGCAGGAAAATGAGGACGTCGGCCTGCAGGACGTAGATAGCGAACAGCAGCCACGTCAGGCGCTTCATCCGGCCGGGCATCCGGCCCACGTAAGCGGTCACCAGCATTACCAGCAGGGGCAGGGCCAGCATGTGGCCGAGTCCGGCGTGGTTGTCCCAACTCCATTGATGCGCCACCACCGCCATTCCGGCAAAGAACACCTGCGTCGCCACCCCAACGACAAAGAGCCAGGCAAAAACCGAGTAGATCACGCGCGAAACCTTCATGAGTTTACCTCCCGCAGAACAACGTTCTGACACAATGCTATCGCCGGGCTACGGCACGGCGACCGCCGCGGCCGCCCCCCGCCCCATGAGCGCCAGCCGTCCCATCTGGATAAACCAGAACGGCAGCCCGGCGTAGCTGACCATACCCAGGACAACCACGGCATAGAACAGCGGGCTGGCCTGGCCTGTGAACGAGGACGGCTCGGCAAACGAGTTGAGGACAGTCACGACGCTGCTGACCCGTAAGGTCGCCAGGATGATCAACGACGGAGTTACGGCCAGTAGAAGGCCGGCCAGCGCTGTGCCCTTCGGCAGGGTCTGACCGCGCAGCGCCAGGGCGCAGTTGATCAGGACCCAGAGGCCAATAAGGCCAAAGCCGCCGATCCCCGGCAGCAGTGATTGCTCGAAGCTGATGCGGTTGAGCACCAGCAGCGCCGAACCGATGGCCACGGCGAAGAAGCCGGCGACGCCCGCCACGAGGGCAATGAGGCTCAGGGTGGGGTGGTCGGCCGCGTTCAGGCGATAGAGGGCGAGAACAAGCGGCAGCATCAGGAACGCCACCGGGATGGAGAGGATGTCGTTGATGGTGCCAAACGGCTCGCCGACGACGAACAGCAGGGCGAGAGAGATAAAGCCGATGACGCCGATGACGCCGCCAACGAGCGCTGTCCAGCCGATCAATTCAGGAGTTGACGTATTCATAACCTGCCGCCTGCCTTCTGCGCGTTAGCGCAAGGTGATGCCGACAGTATAGGGGTAGAGCGGGCGGGCTGTCATGAGGCGCGGGTCTTGATCCGGTCGGGAAGGTTGCCCGCGTCCGGGCCGGGAAAATGTCCCGACCGGGCGTAGTCAGGAAATGAAAAGCGGCCCGCGTGGGCGGGCCGCTGAAAGGTCAACAAAGGGGTCGAAGGGTTAGTTACCGACCAGCGTGATCAGTTCATCCACCGCGACGACCCGGCGCTCGCTCTCGTTGCGGCGTTTCACCTCGACGCCGCCCTGCTCCAGGCTGCGCGCCGAGACGGTCGCCCGCCAGGGGATGCCGATGAGGTCGGCGTCCTTGAACTTGACGCCCGCCCCCAGCCCGTCGCGGTCATCATAGAGTACCTCGACCCCGGCAGCGACGAGTTGTTCATAGAGCGCTTCGGCCCGCGCCTTCGTCCCGTCCCCTTCCTTGCCGATGTGGACGAGATGCAGCCGGTAGGGGGCCACGCTGTCAGGCCAGACGATGCCGTCTTTGTCATGGTGGAGCTCGACGACGACGGCCATCAGCCGGTCGAGGCCGATGCCATAGCTGCCCATGTAGATGGGTTGCGGTTCGCCGCTTTCGTCCAGATAGGTCGCATTGACGGCGGCGCTGTAGCGCGTGCCCAGCTTGAAGCAGTGGCCGACCTCGATCGCCTTCCTGGCCTCGATGCGCCCGCCGCAGAGGGGGCACTTGTGGCCGGTGTCGGCCTGGGCGATATCGGCCATCTGGCTAACGCTGAAGTCGCGGCCGACGTTGGCCCCGGTGTAGTGGTAGCCGTCGTCGTTGGCCCCAACGACGAAGTTGCCGCCGGCCTCGATGGACGGGTCGGCGATGATGTAGACGCCGGGCTTGTCGAGCGCCGGGGCGATCGCCATGTCGATGCCCGAGGCGTAGCCGGGAACCGCGCCGATGGCTCGAATCTCGTCCTCGACCGCCGTCCGGAGCACGCCGCCGCCCAGCGCGTTGACCAGCTTGACCTCGTTCACTTCCAGGTCGCCGCGCACCAGGGCGAAGACGAGCCGCCCGGCGGCGTCGGCCGCGCCCAGCGGCTTCCACCAGTAGAAGACGGCCTTGATCGTCTGGCTGGTGGGCACGCCAACGAACGCGGCCACGTCGGCGATGGTCTTGCAGTCGGGCGTTGCCACCTTGACCAGTTCGGCGAGTTGCGCCGGCTTCTCGCCCTCGCGGACGAACTCGGCCGCCTCGACGTTGGCCGCGTAGTCGCCGTTCTCGCAAGCGATGAACAGGTCTTCGCCCTGCGGGTGGGGCACGGTGAACTCTTGCGACGTCTTCCCGCCCATCGCGCCGACGTCGGCGTTGATGGCCACGGTCGGCACGCCGCAGCGGTTGAAGATGTTGAAGTAGGCCTGGATCATGGACGGGTAGTAGTCGTCCAGCGCCTGCTCGCTGCGGTCGAGCGTGTAGGCATCCTTCATGATGAATTCGCGCAGCCGCAGCAGACCACCGCGCGGGCGGGTCTCGTCGCGGAATTTCTTGCTGATGTGGTAGACCATGCGCGGCAAGTCGCGGTAGCTCTCGATCTCGCGCAGCGCCAGATCGACGACGATCTCCTCGTGAGTGGCCGACAGCGCGTATTCGCGGTTGCCGCCACCCTTTAGCTTAAAGAGGACGTCAAACTTGTTCCAGCGGTCGGTGGCCTGCCACAACGCCGCCGGGTGGAGGTTGGGCATCCACATCTCCTGGCCGCTGATGGCGTCCATCTCCTCAGCCATGATCCGCCAGATCTTGCGGATGACGCGGTAGCCGAGGGGCATGAAGGTATAGATGCCCGCGCCGGCCGGCCGGATGTAGTTCGCTCGCAACAGGAGTTGATGGCTGGCGAGGTCGGCTTCGGCCGGGGCCTCGCGCAGGGTCTTGCCAAAGGATCGGGAAAGTCGCATGGTGGGGGAGTATA
>CAZSOD010000131.1:0-10134 GCA_964608255.1 uncultured Ardenticatenaceae bacterium | reverse complement strand
TTGGGCCGGTAGCGGTCGAAGACCTCGTTGAGCAACGCCCGCGCGTCGCTCGCGGCCGGGTCGCCGATGATGGCGATCTCCTGCGGCTGGCCGAGGATGAATGCCGCCGCGCCCAGCCAGTGGGCGAAGGCGCTGGGGTAGCGGGCCATCGCCTCATAAAGGCCGCCGACCATGCGCTCGGCCGTGTCCCAGTAGCGCCCCTCGCCGGTGTAGAGGCCGAGGCGCAGCAGGACGTGGGCGGCCATGCCGTTGCCGCTCGGCGTGGCGTTGTCCTGCACGTCCTTCGGCCGGTGGAGCAGCTCTTCGTGGTCGTCGGACGTGTCGAAGAAGCCGCCCGCCGGGTCGCGGAAGTGGTCGAGCATCCGGTCGGTCAGTTCGCGCGCCCAGATGAACCAGCGCGGGTCGAACGTGGTCTGGTAGAGCGCCAGTAGCCCGTCGGCCAGGAAGGCGTAGTCCTCCAGGTAGGCGTTGTAGCGCGCCCCCGCGCCGTCCTTCCAGGAGCGCAGCAGGCGGCCGTCGGGCTGGCGCATCGTCGCGTGCAGGAATTCGGCGTTGGCGACGGCCGCGGCAACGTAGTCAGGCCGGTCGAGCGCCCGCCCCGCCTCGGCAAAGGCGGTCAGCATCAGCCCGTTCCAGGCGGTCAGCACCTTGTCGTCCAGCCCCGGCCAGACGCGGCTGGCGCGGATGCCGTAGAGCCGGCGCTTGGCGTCGTCCAGCCCCGGCCACTCCTCCAGCGCCGCCGGGTCGGTCACGTGGAGGATGTTGTGCCCCTCCCAGTTGCCGCCCTCGCTGACACCGTAGGCAGCCATAAACCGCGCGGCGTCCGGCCCCAGCGCCTCGCGAATCTCGGCCGCTGACCAGACGTAGAACTTGCCCTCTTCCCCCTCGCTGTCGGCGTCGTAGCTGCTGTAGAAGCCGCCAGCCGCGTGGCGCATCTCGCGCAGCGCGAAGTCGAGCGTCTCCTCGACGACGCGGCGGTAGAGCGGCTTGCCCGTCACCTGCCAGGCGTGGAGGTAGACGCGGGCCAGCAGGGCGTTGTCGTAGAGCATCTTCTCGAAGTGGGGCACGAGCCAGTAAGCGTCGGTAGAGTAGCGGGCGAAGCCGCCGCCGATCTGGTCGTACATGCCGCCGTGGGCCATCATTTTGAGCGTGTGCTCGGCCATGTGGAGGGCCATCGAGTCGCCGCGCTGCAGGTGCATCCGCAGCAGGAACTCCAGCGTCATCGACGGCGGGAACTTGGGCGCGCCGCCGAAGCCGCCCAGGCGCGAGTCGAAGCTGCGGAGCAGGCCGTTGAGCGCCTGGTCAAACAGGTCGTCGTTGAGCGCCCCGCCCCCACCCAGCGCCTCGGCCAGCGCCGTTTCACGAATATGGTCGGCGATCTCCCCGGCGCTGCCCTCGACCTGGTCGCGCTGCTCGTCCCACGCCTGCGCCAGGCTGAGCAGCACCTGGCGAAAGCTGGGCATGCCGTGGCGGGGGGCCGGAGGGAAGTAGGTGCCGCCAAAGAACGGGCGGCCGTCGGGCGTCAAAGCCACGGTCATCGGCCAGCCGCCCTGCCCGGTCAGGGCAACGACGGCGCTCATATAGATGCTGTCCAGGTCGGGCCGCTCCTCGCGGTCGACCTTGATGTTGATGAAGAGGCGGTTCATCAGCTCGGCCGTCTCCGGGTCCTCGAAGGACTCGTGAGCCATGACGTGACACCAGTGGCAGGCGGCGTAGCCGATGGAGAGGAGGATGGGCTTGTCTTGCTCGCGCGCCGCCCGCAGCGCCTCTTCGCCCCACGGGTACCAGTCCACCGGGTTTGCGGCGTGCTGGCGGAGGTAGGGACTGGTTTCATTCGCGAGTCGGTTGCTCATAGTCGTGCCTCGCGGGGGCGCAGGGAAGAGGCGGATTACCCCTGCACCCTTACGCTCTTGCTCCCCTGTGCTTCAACTCAACGCCTCCCGCAACGAATGTACAAACGCGGCGGCGGCCGCCGGCTTGTCCTCGGCCGCGTCCACGGCGTTGATGAGGGCGCTGCCGACGATTACCCCATCGGCCAGTCGCCCGATAGCCTGAGCCTGTTCCGGGGTGCTGATGCCGAAGCCGACGGCCAGCGGGATGTCGGTCTGAGTGCGCACGCGGCCGATGAAGCCGGCCAGGTCGGCGTGAAGCGTCGTCCGCGCCCCGGTGACGCCGGTGACGCTGACCAGGTAAATAAAGCCGCGTGCTTGCCGGGTGACAGTTTCTATGCGCCGTGGGTTGCTGGTGGGGGCAAGGAAGTGAATGGTCGCCAGGCCTTCGGTTGCCGCCGCGGCTTCCAGATCAGCCGCCTCTTCCGGCGGCAGATCGGGCACGATGAAGCCCTGCGCTCCGGCGGCGCGGGCGTCGCCGGCCAACGCTGACAGCCCGTAAGCTAGAAATGGATTGTAGTAGCCGAAGAGGAAAACTGGCGTTGTGACCCCGCGTAGCCGCAACTCGCGCACCATGTCCAGGCAGCCGGCCAGCGTCGCTCCGCGCTCCAGCGCGACCTGGGTGCTGTGCTGGATAGTCGGGCCATCGGCCAGCGGGTCACTGAAAGGGATGCCTAGCTCAAGCAAATCACTATCGGCCGCGATGGCGGTCACCACATCAAGTGAGGTCGCCCGGTCGGGGTAGCCGAGCGTGTAGTAGGGCATGAGGGCGGCCCGGCCCGCGGCCCGTGCAACGGCAAAGGCGGCGGCGATCTGTTCCAATCCGGTCATGGCGCTTCTCCGCGTGGCTGTGTCAGTCATGGTGGCTGGCATTATAGACGATTGGCGCGCGGCGGCGAAACGGGCGGTAGTTGGCGTTCATGGGGATATAATGACACGGTGAAGCGGGGAGTGGGGAAGTGGGGAAGAACGACGAGTGAAGAGCGTGCGACGCGCGGGGTGAGGTGGAATTGATGAGACGGATGCTATGGATTGTGATGGCGCTGCTACTCGCCGGGTGTAGCGAGGGGGCGGGGCGGGAAGGGATAGTGGCGGAGACGCCGGCCGTGACGGTGGGCGCGGCGACGTTGGCCGCGGCCGACAGCGCGACGGCCGCGACGGCCACGCTTGCCTTGGACGCAGAGCCAGAGGCGACCGCACCTGTGCAACCGACCGTCGCAGCAGTGGCCGACGACGCACCGACAACGGCGGCCGAGCCGGGCGTGACGCGTGTTGAAGAGGCGCTTGCGTTCGAAGGCGCCGAGGGGCTGGCTATTGCCGCGACGCTCTACAAGCCGGCTGGCGACGGCCGATTTCCGGGCGTTATTCTGCTCCACATGCTGGGCAGCAAGAGCGACGTGTGGGTGCAGACGGGGCTGGTCGATGCACTGGTCGGCGCGGGCTATGCGGCGCTGGCGGTGGACCTGCGCGGTCACGGCGCGACGGGTGGGACAGCCGATTGGGCGCTGGCGGAGCAAGATGTGGGGCTGGTGTGGGACGCCTTCGCGGCGCGCGATGACATAGACGGACAGCGCACGGCGGCCGTCGGCGCGAGCATCGGCGCGAATCTGGCGCTGCGGTTGGGCGCGGCCCGCCCCGGTGTGCGTGGCCTCGTCCTGCTGTCGCCGGGACTCGACTACCGCGGCGTGGTGACAGAGGATGCGATCGAGGGCTATGGCGAACGGCCGCTGCTCATCGTCGCCAGCGGTGACGATGAGTATGCTGCCGATTCGGCCGCATCGCTGAACGCCTGGGCGCTGGGCGACTCGGAGTTCGGACTCTACGCCGAGGCAGGTCACGGCACGGATATGTTCGCCAAGGAGCCAGACCTGGCCAGCCTAATCGTCGCCTGGCTGGACGACCATCTGGCGGCGCAGTGAAACGTCGCGGCGCGGCGCGCGTATAGTCCTGTAGCGCGATTCTCCAGAATTGCGTGACGACAGAAAACAGTCAGGGGCGATTCGCTGGAATTGCTCAACAAGGACGCGATTCGGGAGAATCGCGCTACAGAAGGTTCAACATGAGTCTCATCGGCAACATCATCTGGTTGATATTCGGCGGTCTGGGCGTCGGCCTGGGATACATTCTGGGTGGCCTGCTGCTATGCCTGACCATCGTTGGCATCCCGTTCGGCACACAGGCGATCAAGCTCGGCGTGGCCACGCTGGCTCCGTTCGGCAAGACCGTGACGGTTCGGGAACGCGGCGAGGGCTTCCTGTCACTGCTGTTTAACGTCATCTGGATCGTGCTCTTCGGCTGGGAGATCGCCGTGGCCCATTTGATCAGCGCCGGCGTGCTGGCGATCACCATCATCGGCATCCCCTTTGCCAAGCAGCACTTGAAGCTGATCCCGGTGTCATTTGCCCCGTTCAGCTATGATCTTAGGAGCTAGGTTCTAGGGTCCAGGAGCCAGGGGGAGGCGCCGCAGCCGGCTCCCCCTGCACCCCCGCTCGTTCAGGGGCCGCCCCACCATAAATGTGATACAGTTCGCCCATGAGCGAACTGGTCGTCACCCTGCAACGCGATTCTCTTTTCGAGATCATCCTCAACCGCCCTGACAAGCGCAATGCCATCAGCGTCGAGATGTTCCGGCAGTTCGACGCGGCCGTGACGCGCGCCAACCGCACGCCCGACCTGCGCGCGGTCATTATCCGCGGCGAGGGCGAGTCCTTTTCGGCCGGCATCGACGTCAGCGCGCTGCTGGGCCTGGCCGAAAGCCACGGCGCCCACTGGCTCCAACGCATGCGGGCCATTACCGACGAGTTTCAGGGCGTATTGACGCGACTGGAGCGGCTGGAACTGCCGACCATCGCCTTGTTGCACGGTCACTGCCTCGGGCTGGCCTTTGAGTTGGCTCTGGCCTGCGACCTGCGCGTGGCCGCCGAAGGGACGGCGCTGGGTTTGCCGGAGACGAAATTGGGCATGATCCCCGACGTCGGCGGCACGACACGGCTGACGCGGCTCGTTGGTCCGGCGCGGGCCAAGGAACTTATCTTCACCGGCCGTCGCTTTGACGCGCAGTGCGCCGAACGCTGGGGCATCGTCAACGATGTTGTCCCGCGCGAGCGGTTGGCGGCGCGGGGCGACGAGTTGGCGGCCGAGATCTGCGCCGCCGCGCCGCTGGCGGTGGGCATGGCCAAGCGGGTTATCGACGGCCTGGCCGACATCGATCGCGGCCTGCTTCTCGAAGGCTGGGCGCAGAGCCAGTTGTTCGCCAGCCAGGATTTCCTGGAGGGGGCGCAGGCGTTCATGACGCGCCGCGCGCCGCAGTTCAAGGGTAAGTAGCGTTTGGGCGGCTGGCGTGTCGCTGCTGGTTATGCTATCGTACGAGGGCCGGACGAAGTCTTTTCAAGCCAATAATCGCGGTGAATGGGAGTGCACGAGATGGGGATCAGATTTGCGACGGACGAGTGGGCCAAGGCGCTCATGCACGAAGTGAACAACAGTGAGGCCTACGCCAAAGCAGCGGCGCACTGGGAAGGCGACTTTTACTTCATCACCACTGCCGGGCCGGGTGTACCACAGGATACTTATGTCTACCTCGACCTATGGCACGGCAAGGCGCGTGATGCCTACCTCGTGGAGGGTCCTGTATCCAAGCCGGTAGCTTTCGAGTTGCGCGCTCCGCTAGACGTCTGGCGCAAGGTGATGGAGAAGAAAATCGATCCCATCCGCGGCATTATGTCCGGTCAGTTAAAGCTAAAGGGCAACATGATGACGGTGCTGAAAGCGCCCAAGGCGGCAACCGAACTTGTGGGCTGTGCCATGAAAGTCGATACGGAGTGGCCGCAGTAAGAGCGGGCCGGTGTGTCCGCCCCATGAAGGTCGACACGGAGAAGGGCAGACACGGGGGTCTGCCCCTACAGGTGTGGCAGGAAAGGTCGATGAACGGGAGTGAGAGCCGGGTGCGGGTCGGGTTGGCGCTGGGGGGCGGTGTGGCCCGGGGGCTGGCCCACGTCGGCGTTATCTCTGTGTTGGAAGAGGCCGGGATCCCCATCGACTGTGTGGCGGGCACAAGCATGGGGGCTATTATCGGCGCGTCCTACTGCGCCGGGCTGGATGTAGCCGCGTTGAAGGCCATCGCCGGGCGCACCGGCTGGTGGAGCGTTTCTCGTCCCCTCTTTTCGGCTGGTGGTCTTTTTACGTTCAGCCAGATGGAGCGCTGGCTCGAGGATAACATCGGCGAATTCGACGTGCGCGATCTGGCCATCCCCTTCGCCTGCGTCGCCAGCGATCTCGTCACCGGTGAGCGCGTCGTGCTGTGGCGCGGCCGGCTCTGCCGGGCGATTCGCGCCAGCTGCTCGGTGCCCGGTTTTGTGCCGCCGGTGGAGATGGACGGCCGCTTGCTGGTCGATGGCGGCATCACCGATAACATCCCGGCCGATGTGGCCCGCATGCTCGGCGCGGATTACGTCATCGGTGTTGACGTCTTTATGCCCGCGCTGCGCCGCGCTCTGGGCCCGTTCGGCAAGGGTATTGCGGCCATCGAGACGTTGGTGCGCCACGCCGGACAGGGCAACGCCGAGTGCGACTGTTTGATCGTGCCTCACATGGAAGGGCTTTCTTACTTCCGTTTTGCTGATTACCGCAAGTTCATCGCTTTGGGCGAGGAGGCTGCGCGCCGCCGGCTGCCGGCCATCCGTGAAGGGCTGGCGCAAGCTGAGGCATCGCGGGCCGAACGACCGCTGCTGGCGGAGCCGGTCGAGTTCGACCACATGCTGGTTGAGAACTGATTGGCGTTCGCGGCGATACGCTTGCGTCACCCGTTGTCGGCGGTCGCCTGCCGGAACCGGCGTCTTTCTTCCGCGCTCCATTCATAAGAGGATAGCGCTGAGCCGTTGCCGCTGGGCGAGTCGCAGTCTAGAATCGGGCGGTTGATGTCCATTGCGCTTAATGTCGTCCTTTGGGTGATGTATATCACCGCGGCGGTCGTTCTGGCCGTTGTCCGCCAACCCCGCGCCCGCGCTGTGGTGGCCATCGCCGTTCCTCTCCTGGCTCTGCCTTTGTGGCTTCTCAGCCGCCCGAACGCAGCGACGCCCATGCCCCTGGCCGGCGGGCAGTGGACCGCAGGTCCGGCGGCCTGGTATCTCACCGGCATTGTCGCGCTGCTCCTGCTGGCGGCTGTGGCCCAAGCCTTCACCCGCCCCGCTCCTGATGTCGCGCCCGGCCGCTCGCTGGCGCTGGCTTTTCTTCTGGCCGCGGCCACCCTGCCGCTCGTGAACGCCGGCGACGCGCGCACGCGGCTCACAGCAGTAGCGCTGCTGGGCGCGGCCTGGGGGTACAGCCGGATCAGAACGGACGGCTGGCTCTGGCTGGCGGTGACGATCTGCCTGACGTGGGGCGCCGCCGCAGGCGGCGCGGCCGGCCTCTGGCTGGGAATAGCCGCCGCCGGCTCGCTCACACTATGGCCGTTTACCGGGCGCGAGACGAGACCGCAGCGCGATCTGCCGGAGGTTCTGGTTCAAGGCTTGCCGGTGGTGGCCGGGGCGGCTGTTTTGAACTCCGTTGCAGCCGGCGGGCTCGCCGGTCTGCCACTGGCGGGAGCGACGGCATTGGGGTTGCTGGGCGTTCTGATCGGCCTGGCTCGACTTGATGAACGCTCGCCGCGCGGAGTGGCTCTGGCGCTGGCTCCGGCGCTGAGCGGGCTGGCGCTGGTTGCAGCGGCTTGGGCCGGTCAGCCGGCGCTACTGCCCGCCGTCCGGCTGGCCGTGTTTGCTCCGGCTGTTTTGCTGCTTTTGCCCGCCGCGCCGGGCGAGGGGCGCGCCAGGCTGCCGGCGCTGGCGGGCCTGGCGCTTGTCTACGCGGCCGTGGCCGGACTACCGCTGACGGCCGGCTTTAGCGCGCTATCGCGCCTCTACGGCATGTGGGCTCCGCCTGCCGGACTGGCGCTGGTTGCGGCAACGGCGGCGCTGGTCACCCTGTGGTTAGTCGCCGTCTCCCTGAGCGCGAGCGCCCCGGGCGCGGCAGCGGCGCCGGTCACCTGGCTGGCGGTGCTGCCCGCGGCGCTGGCCGCGCTGGGCCTACTGGGTTATGACGCGGCCCTGCTTGCTACGCCGCCTCTTGTCTGGGCGGTATTGGCCGTGCCCGTGGTAGCCGGGGTGCTACTGGCCCGTTTTGCGCCCGGCTTGCGCTTGCTCCCGGGGCTCCTGCGCGAGGCGTTCAGTCCGTCCCTGCCGGCGGCCCGGCTCGCTGATTCCGTTCGCCGCCTGGGCACGCTGACGACCGGGGCGCTGGCCGATGCGGCCGGGCTGCTGGAGGGGGCCCATGGTCCGCTGTTCGTGCTGGCGTTGCTCCTGCTGCTCATGTGGATCGGCTCGTAGGCGATGAACTTCCCGACCATATTTGACTTGCTCGACCGGCTGGCCTTCCTGCGCGGCGCGCCTTCAGCGATCGTCGTGCTGCTGGCCGCGGCTGTGGCGGTTGTGTTGTGGGACGTGGCGCTCTCGCTAGGCAAAGACCGCGCGGGCGCGCGCCTGAACGGCAGCCTGCTGGTCTTTCCGGCGCTCCTGGCGCTCTATCTCGTCGGCGGTCTGCTCTTCGTGGACGTTCTCGACCCGCGGCTGGCGGTCGTGAGCGTCATCGGCGGGGTGTTCGTTGCCCTCATCGTGCTCGTCACGGGACGTCAGGTTAGCTGGGGCCGCCCGCCCGCCAGCGAAGTAGCCCACTTGACGCCGGGTGAAATGCGCCCATTAGGTCGCCTGACGGTGGCCGGGCGAACGCTGCTGCGGCTTGGCTTGTCGGCGGTGGTGCTGCTGGCAGTTCTGCTGATAGCGCGGCGCGGCGTGGTGATTTTGCCCGGCGTTCCGGAAGGGGCGGCCTACCTGCAAGCGGTCGTCCTGGGGCTGGGGGGCCTGGGACTCGTCGCCGTGGCAACCACGGCCGAGCCACTGCCGGGCGGCGTTGGCCTGCTCGTCTTCTTGCAGGGGTTTGCGCTGTACTACTGCATGGTCGATCCTTCGCTGCCGATGGTTGTGGCTCTCGTCATCTTGCAACTGGTCGTGGCGCTTGCCGCCAGCTACCTTGCTCAGGCTCGCCGCTGGCCGGCCGATACGCTGAACTGAATATGGAAACCGGCTTTCCCCTCGTCATGCTGGCTCTGCCGCTGATCGCGGCGCTGCTGGCGCGGGTGCTCGGCCGCTGGCCTCGCGTGGCGGCCGGATTGGGAACCGCAGCACTGCTGATTCTGGCGCTTTTGTTGTGGGCGTCATCGCCCGCGGCTAGCAACGGCCTGCTGGGCAACGCCGCGACCGCTTTTGGACGGCCCCTGGTTCTCGCGCCGCACGTGCGCGGCCTGTTCTTGTTCATCTACCCGGCGCTGGCCCTGCTCTTCATACTGACGTGGTTTCGGCCCGTCGCCCGCGCCCTTGTTCCGGCCGCCCTGGCGATGCTCAGCCCCTTGGCGGCGGGGCTGATGATCGCCCCGCCGGGACTGGGCGCGGCCCTGCTGCTGCTGGCCGTCGCCCTGCTACTGCCCGCGCTCAACGCCGGACGCTTTGAAGTTGCCGGGGCTGGCTGGCGCTACTTCATGATGGTCGCGCTGGGGCTGGCGCCGCTCATCCTCGTCGTCTGGCTCCAGACGAGCGGCGGGACGGCCGCGCTCGACGCGGCCCTGCTACTGGCGGCGCTACCACTCGTAGGGGGCTTCCCGTTTCACATTTGGGTCAGGCCGCTGGCGCGCCATGCGGCGCCCGCGGCATTGCCGCTAACCCTGGGGCTGGCTCAGGCCGGTCTGGTCATTTTCCTGCTCGGGGCGCTGGATGGGGCCCCGGCGGCGCGGGCCGCGGTTGAGTTCCAAACGGCTGTGCGCGCCAGCGCGGTGTTGACCGCGCTGCTGGCGGCGTTCCTGATGGCGCGCGAGCGGGAATGGCGCGAGCTGGTAGCCGGAGCGATCTTGCTCGACGGCGGCTTGCTGCTGGCCGCGGGGCTGGCTCCCGGAACGGCCGGGGTAGCGATGGCTCTGGCGGCTTTTATCAGCCGCACCCTGAGCTTGCTGCTCATCGTTGCCGGGCTGGGGCTGCCGCCGGACGGAGCGGGCGGCCCGCGGCTGCGCAGCGCGCTGCTGACCTATGGAGCGCTCTCGCTCGTCGGACTGCCGTTGACGCCGGGTTTCGCCGCGCGCTGGGCCCAAGCGGCCATGCTGGTGTCGCCGATGAGCGGTGCGGCGGCTGTGGCGGTAGCCGTGGCCCTGGCCCTGGGGGGCTGGGCT
>CAZSOD010000130.1:8268-10139 GCA_964608255.1 uncultured Ardenticatenaceae bacterium | reverse complement strand
CTGCCGCCCGCGCCCAGCACCAGGCAGTCGCGGCCGTCGAGGGCCACCCCCTGTTCCTCCAGATCGCTCAGAAAGCCCGACCAATCGGTGTTGAAGCCGACAAGGCGACCGTCGCTGATGACCAGGGTGTTAGCCGCGCCAATAACCTGGGCCACGGGGTAGACGGCGTCGAGGTAGGGCAGCACGGCTTCCTTGTGGGGCACGGTGACGTTGACGCCGCGGAAGCCCAGCGCCGCCAGCCCGCCCAGCGCCGAAACGAGCGCTTCCGGCCGCACCGGCAGCGGCACGTAGGCCCAGTCAAGCCCCAGCGCCGCGGCCGCGGCGTTGTGCATGGCTGGGCTGTGGCTGTGGCCGACGGGCCAGCCGATCAGGCCGATGAGGTGGGTCTTGCTGGTGATGGGCATATTCGTTCGAGTATATCACGCAAGGAAAGGGACTAGGGGCCAGGGGCTAGGTTCTAGGGGCTAGGGAAGAGCGCTCTTCCCTAGAACCTAGTCCCTAGCCCCTAACCCCTTTCTTCCGGCGGATCGAACCAGGGGACAGGCTCCAGTCCCCGCAACTGCCGCAGGACGAACGGCGCGCGGAGGTGGTGGCCGGGGGAGAGGGGCGGCAGCTCGTCCGGGCCGAAGTACGCCGCAGCCGTGCTCTCGTCGGTCAATTGCGGCGTCGGCTCGTCCACTTCAAGGCGGAAGACGGCGTGGTAGAAGTGGATGCGCTTGTCGCTCTTCCACAGGCGCGAGTCGAACACGCCGAGGAGTTGCGTCACCCGGCCGGCCAGCCCCGCCTCCTCCCACAGCTCGCGCTGCGCCGTGCGCGCCAGCGTCTCGCCGGGGTCGGTGATGCCGCCGGGCAGCGCCCACAGCCCGTCGTCGTTGCGCCGGATGAGCAGCAGCTTGCCGTCGCAGAAGACGGCCGCCTCGCCGCTGGCCACCGGGCCGATGTCGAAGTGGTGGGCGCGGTAGTGGGCCAGCAGGGCCTCGGCGTCTGCCTCGACCTCTCCGGCCAGCGCGGCCAGTCTGGCGCTGGCGGCCAGGACGCGCTGCCAGCGCTCCTCGTCGAACGAGCCGGGCCGGGCGAAGTTCAGGCCGAAGGCGGCCACGGCGCGCAGTTCGTCGGCTACCTGAAGGACCTCACGCGAAGGGCGCGAAGAAGAGTCGGTGGCGGGCCCGGTGGGTTCGTCACTCATCGTGCGGGCCCATGTCGCCGAGTTCGTAGAGCGCCAGCGCCGCGGCGACGACGGCCGCCGTCTCCGTGCGCAGGATGCGCGGCCCGAGCGTGACCGGGATCGCGCCGTAGGCGGTTGCCTCTTCGATTTCGGCCGCCTCGTAGCCGCCCTCCGGGCCGATGAATAAGGCTACGTCCGTGACGTCGCGCAGCCCGCCCAGCGCGTCGCGCACCGTCCGCCGCGTCTCGCCCTCCCAGGCGATGAGCGTCCGCTGGTTCAGCATCGCCTCCGGCGCGGCGGCTTCGAACGGGATGGGTGCGCTCAACGCCGGCAGCGCGCCCCGGCCCGACTGCTCGGCCGCTTCTTTAATAATTCGCCGCCAGCGCTCCAGCTTGGCCGCGCCAACGTCCTCGGCGTCGCGCACCAGCGAGCGCCGGGTGATGACCGGGACGAACGCCGTCACGCCGATCTCTGTCCCCTTTTGCAGCACCCACTCGAATTTGTCGCGCTGGAGCAGGCTCTGGAAGAGCGTCAGCCGCACGCGCGGCTCGCCAGTGGCCGGGGCGCGGGCGGTAATCGAGCCGGTGGTCCGGCTGTCGCTCACTTCTTCCAGCGCCACTTCGTACTGAAACCCCGCGCCGTCGAGGGCCAGCACGCGCGCGCCCGGCCGCAGCCGCAGCACGCGCCGCATCTGGTGCGCCTGCGC